>NZ_JAAIYB010000020.1 GCF_010894475.1 Myxococcus vastator | reverse complement strand
CTCTCCCCCCGCCCTCACCCCAGGGTGAGGGAACCGGCTGCCAGGCTTCCGCCTCGGCGGCAGCCGCGGAGGACTCCCGTCCTCCGTGGTGGAAGGCGCTGCGCGCCTGAGATTAAAGACAAACAAAACTGCTGCTGGCCGTGGAAGGGTCGCGCCCTACCCCACGCCTTCGCCCCGCGTGGGCCGGGCGCCCGGCCCACGACTCCGAAACGCAGTGCCTCTTCCCGTCGCAGGTGCCCAGCGGTCGGCCCCTCTCCCTCGCAGTGCTCGACAGACGGCAGCAGGGGCCCAATCCCCTCTGTCACCCGCACGCACCCCCGCACTTGCTGCTGTCGATTCGGTTCGGGGGAACCCCTCACCTCACTGCCAGCTTCCCGGGCCGGAGCACTCGCGTGCTCCTGCGACGACCACGCTCACCCGACGACGGCAACCGGCGCTCGCACTTCACTGGACGGAGAATTGCTTTTGTGTATGTCTTTATTGACTTGCTGTAGCACGTCACATATATAGAAGGGGTGGTTTTGGCGTCGGTTCCGACGCGTCACCACCCCGACGAGGAGGACTCGACGGGCACCGGCGAGGAGCCGGAAAGGCACACCGCATGTCTGATTCGCTGTTCGAGACGTTTGGCGAGGTCATCGCCTCCTACTCCCGGGCCGAGGCCATCGAGGACGGCGAGCTGGTTGACGTCACGGCCTCCGCCGCCGCCCTCACGGGCATCCGCTACCCGGTGGCCATCACTCGCGCCGCCTGGGCCGAGGCCGTTGCCCCGGCTGGCCCGACGGACCCGCGAGCGTCCGCGCGCCTCCTGGTGGTCCTCCTGCTGCTCCGCAGCGCCATCAAGCTCGCGAACGGCCCCACCGACACCCTTTCGTTCCGCGTCCGCGTGCGGGCCTCGCCCGACGAGGAAGCCTCCGTCGTCGCCCTCAAGGCTCTGTGCGGCCCTGGGGACACGCCGGCGCCCGTCATCACCATCACCCTGCCGCACGAAGACTGAGGCCCCATGCTCTACGTCTGTCTTGATTGTGATTTCTGGGTAAACGACGCCATCCCCGAGCGCGACATGCACTTCACCTCAACCGGACACCGCCTCGTGAATCACGAGGTTTTGAAGGCCTCGCATCGCGCCCTCAAGACGCGGGCCCCCGAGTGGCCGTCCGCGCCGTCCACTGGCGCCGCCGTCGCCCCGTCGCTCACCTTCGCTGCCCGGGCCCTGGCCCTGGCCGAGGAAGCGCTCAAGAACGCCAGCGTGGATGCCGCTGAGGTGCCCTTCCTCCCCACTGCCCTGGGGCGGCTCCCCGATAGCGTGGCGCAGCTCGCCGCAGAAACCGGCGCCGCGCGCCGCAAGACGTTGAAGCTCGCGCTCGACGTTGGCCCCGCGAGCCTCACGCCTGCCAAGCACTGAACCGCAGCACAGCAGCACAGCAGCACAGCGCCGGGGAGGACCCGGCGCTCATCAACCGCCGGGGAGGACTCGGCAAGAGGCACACCATGAAGAAGCAGCCCACGAAGAAGCAGGACGCTCAGCAGTCCATCCTTGTCAGCCTCGACAGCCTCACCGAGGCCAACTACCGCAAGGCCTATTCCGAGGACAGCCTGCACGAACTGGCCGCCTCGATTCGCGTTCATGGCGTGCTTGAGCCCGTGCTCGTGCGTCCGAACGACTCCAACGGCTACACGCTCGTCTTCGGGCACCGCAGGTGCCGCGCCGCTCGCATCGCTGGACTCGCCCAGGTGCCCGCCTTCGTCCGGGAGTGCGGCGACGAAGAGGCGCGCGAGCTGGCCCTCATCGAGAACAGCCAGCGCGAGGACCCGCACCCGCTGGACGAGGCCGACGCTCTCCAGGCCCTCATGACCGAGTACGGCCGCAGCATCGCGGAACTCTCGGCGCAAACCGGAAAGTCTGTCAGCCACATCTGGCGGCGCCTCCGGCTGTGCTCTCTGGGCGAGGCCTGCCGCAACGCCTTCATTGATGGCCGACTCACCACGGGCGCGGCCGAAATGCTCGCCACGGTTGCCGACCTGGACCTCCAGGCCCAGGCGCTTGCCGACCTGACGCCGCGCTGGAACCAGGAGCCCGTCACGCTTCTATCTGCTCGCCGCTACGTCGAGGAGCGGTGCCACCTCCTCTTGGCAAACGCGCCCTTCCCCGTCGCGGATGCCTCGCTGGATGGCCGCCCGGCCTGCAACGGCTGCCCGAAGCGCACCGGCGCTCAACCGCTGCTCTTCGGCCAGCCGACGAAGAAAGACGACAGGTGCACGGACTCCGCCTGCTACACCGCCAAGAAGGAAGCGGCTTGGACGCGCACCCTCGAAACCGCGCTGGAGAAGGGACACGAAGTCCTCGATGACGAGGACTCCTTCAAGGCCTTCCCGCATGGGGAGCACCTCCCCATGAACAGCCCATTCGTGGACTTGGCCGCCAAGTGCTACAGCGACCCCAAGCACCGCACGTGGGGCGCTGTCCTCGGCCAACAGGGGAAGGGCCTGCCGCGCGTCATCGCTCGGGACCGGTCCGGCCGCGTGCACCAGCTCGTGACGCGCGACGATGCCTCAATCGTGCTCAAGGCAGTCGCGCCCTCTGTTGCGAAGGCTGCCTCCAGGTCGCTCGCGGCGCCCGAGGACACCCGCAAGCAGCAGGCGGAGCAGCGCAAGGAGAACGCGAAGCGCAGCGCAACTGTGGACCGTGGGCTTGCTCGCCTCGTGGAGCACGTCGAAGGCAACGAGCCCACCGACGATGTTCTCCGCCTCCTCGCGGAGGGGTTCTTCGAGGGCTCCTGGTCCGATGTCATCCGGTCCACCGTCAAGCGGCGCGGCCTCACCGTGCCCAAGGGTGAACAGCCCGCCATCGTGCTCCATGCGCACCTCGCCACGCTCACCGGGCGGCAGTTGCTGGCGTTCTGCCTCGAAATGGTGACCGCGCGTTGCGCCTGCCCCGGCTACGGCACTCACTACGGGAGCGCCTTCATGCGCGCGCTGGGCCTGCTCAACTGCGACGTGCAGGAGCTGGAGCGCGACGCCGCCTAGCTCGATGCGACGGGGGAGGGACCTCCCCTCCCCTTCTCTCTCTCCATGACGCCCACCGCACAGGGGGACCTCTTCCCGGAGGTCCCGTCCGTCGGCGCCTGCCGTCTATGCGGCGCCCATCGCTACAATCCCGCGTGCCCGTACTGCCCGATGCGGCAAGCGCATCACGCAGCCGCAGGCCGCACAGACCTGGTCTCCGGAGAGAGCGAGCGTGCAGCAGCGCTCGCCGCAGCAGTTGCGCGGCGCCAACGTCTCGCAGAACTCCAACGCCCGGTCCGCCTTGCCCTTGTGGGGTGCGGCAAGTCTAAGCGCGCCTCCGCTGCAACGCTGGGGGAGCTCTACTCCGGCTCTCTCTTCACCGCCGCCTACCGGCATGCTCAACGCACCGCCGACGAGGTCTTCATCCTCTCGGCTTTCTATGGCGCTGCATCCCCGGCGCTGACGCCAGTTCTTCCAGGGGGGCTCGACTACGATTTGAAGCTCACTTCAACTCGCGACGAGCAAGAGGCATGGGGACACCGGGTTGGAGCCGCCCTCGAACGCGCGTTCCGGGGCCTGACGGTGGATGTCACTATCTACGCCAGCCGCCTCTATGCCGACGCAGTGAAACCGTTTCTCCCACAGAGCTGGAGTTGCTCCACCCCTCTCGATGGACTAGGCCTGTTCGAGCGCCTGTCCTGGTTCTCCTCTCATGACGACCGATAAACTCATGGCCCTCGCCCGACAGAAAACCGCTGAAGCCGACGCGCATTCAGCCGCCATCGCGCGGGAGCGCGCCGCCGCAGCGGAGCTGCTGGACACGCTCTGCACGCAGCTCCTGCCGTACCTGCCGACGGTTGCCGGCCGTATCCCCTCCGGTTGGGACGGGAACGGCATGAGCTACAGCGACTCAATCGGCGTGAACGTTTCGAGCAACCCCGCGAACATCCCGAAGGCGACCCCGGGCAACGTGCTCTACCTCCTGGTGGACGGCACGTTTCTCGCGGTGCACCACTCCGACATGCCACGTTGGAATGCAGTGCCGCTCACCACCGGCCAAGCTCTGGCCGTTGCGCGGCTGCCCAGCATCGTGGCCGCACTCGAACGGGCCTTCACCTCGCAGAACCGAGCCGCGGCAACGACAGCCGCCAACGACCAGGCCGAGCGCCTCACTGCGCTGGCGCGGCTGCTGCGCTAACCCGTTTCAACAAAGGCGCTTCGCGGCGGCTTCAGCGGCGCGCGAAGGGGTCGGGCAGTTCACGCATGAGCCGTGCGAGAAACGCGCGGCGCTGCTCGTCGGCCGGGGCATTGGATCCGCGCTCAGGTGCATTCATCCAAATGCCTGTGCATCGATTGCAGAGGCGCATGCCCGTCTGCTCGACGCTCTGCTCAACTGCTCTGCCGAAGCAAGGCCCGACCTCGCACTCTTCTCGGTCGTCACTCTGCCACTGACTCTCCAGCATACGTTTCGTGATGCTCATCTGACCTCCACGAGTGCGTGCAACGTACCGCGTAACTCCACTGCCCCCCTCTGCAATCTCAGGGAGGAGGGGGGGGTAGGGTATTGTCACACCGGGCTTGCTATGGCATGCCTGAGTGATTGACCGCCCTCCGAGCGCGAGCGTATAACCTCCACCTTGTCAACAGCCCGCCACGGCGGGGGGAGGGGACCCACACTGTGGTCCGCAAAATCACGCTGCTCAATCACAAGGGAGGCGTCGCCAAAACGACCACATCGGTCGAGTTGGCGGTCTCG
Source organism: Myxococcus vastator (assembly GCF_010894475.1). Taxonomy (GTDB): domain Bacteria; phylum Myxococcota; class Myxococcia; order Myxococcales; family Myxococcaceae; genus Myxococcus; species Myxococcus vastator. The sequence goes on along the minus strand of NZ_JAAIYB010000020.1, from coordinate 35,242 downwards.
CTTGCCGTCAAAGGGAAGAGGGTCTTGCTTATCGACTTCGATCAGCAGGCCAATGCATCCCAGTACGTAGATCTGCACTCGGACAATCTCGAAAGCGTCCCACGTTCAGCAGACCTCTTGACAGGCGGGACGTTTGCCCCCGTCAAGAACCAACTGCTGGAAGGCCTCGATGTTGTCCCGTCTTGCCTGCCGCTCGCGGGCGCGGAAGGCGTGCTGGAGCGCAAGTTTCCGACAAGCCTTGTCGCCCGTCGAAGGGCCCTCGCTGACGCGCTCCGACCCCACGAACATGCATATGATTTCATTCTCGTGGACTGCCCTCCGACTCTTTCGTTGCTCGTAGATAACGCGCTCGTCGCGTGCCCTGAGATTCTCGTTCCAGTGAAGCTGGATGCGTTGTCGCTGTCCGGTGCAATTACGCTGCACCAGCACGTCCGTGCGCTAGCTGAAATCTCCCAACCCCAGCTCCGCTTCCTGGGAGCGCTGGGGACATTCGCCAAGCCGCGCACGACGATTTCAGCCACGATGCTGGAGCGCCTGAAACGCCTCTACGGCGACGAGACTGTCTTTCAAACAGTCATCCATGTGCGTGAATCCTTCCTGAAGGCAGCCGACCAAGGGCGCCCACTCAGTTTCTTCAAGCGCAAAGACCCGGGCGCAATCGAATACAGCCAGCTCGCAGACGAGGTGATTAGCCGTGGCAAACCCCAATAAGCCCCAGACCGGATTGGCCGCACGTCATGATGCCTTGCAGCCCCTGGTGATGCCCACCACCAAGAAGGACCACGATGCAGAACTGATTGATGTCGACCTGCTCAAGAGGAGTCCGCATCAGCGCATCAACCGAACTCCGGAGCAGGTGCAGGAGATGGCGGCCAGTATCAAGGCAAATGGCCTGCTCACGCCCATCCTTTGTCGCCCTGACGAGAACGCTCCGGGCGAGTACCACCTGATTTTCGGACACTGCCGCCATGCTGCCTACGCGTTCCTTCGGGACGCCGCCCTCAAGGAAGGAAGGGCTGATGACGCGCAGAAGTGGGCGCGCATTCCTGCCGTCAAGCGAGTCGGGCTCACGGACGCCGAGGCAGCCACGCTGACGGCTGTCGAAAACCTCCAGCGCAATGACGGCACCGCACTTGAGCAAGCCGCACAGGTCGCGATGCTGCGCGACGCCCATGGCGCCCAGGCAAAGACCGAGAAGGAGCTGGCGCGCGCACTTGCTGAAAAAGCCGGGCTGAGCGAAGGCAAGGTTTATCGCCTGCTCAGGCTCTTTGACGCCCCGCAACCCATCCGGAAGGCCGTTGATGACGGCTGGTTCGAGCACAGCGTTGCTCTGGCCTTCATGCCGCTCTGGCGCCCGCTCTTGCAGTGGGCTCGCCCGAAGGCAGAGAAGGAGGCAGGCAAGGGGCGTCACACGGAGCTGGCCTCCAATGACGACACCGGGGAATCGGACGTGCCGGAGACGGAGACCGACGCCGCCATCGCCTCTGCTCTCAAGGGCGCTTCAAAGGGCGTGCGCCGTTCCGCCATCAAAATCGCAAAGGAGGAGCTTGCAGGATTCGTCCATGTCGCGCACCAGAAGGAATGGAGCAAGGTTCGCATTGAGACGGAGGTCGGAGCCCGCGTCGACCGCCTCAAGGGCAAGCCCCCCACAAAGCCGACGGCTGAGGCCGAAGGGGAGGGTGGTGAGAACGACGACGGCCAAGAGAAGCGCGGCGCCAAGGCGCTATTCCGGGATAAGGGAACTCAATTCATCCTCTATCCGCAGAACGTCACAACCGCCGGAGCGGATGAAAAAGAGGCGCTTATTGCGCGCCTCGAAGCCCTCATCCGGGACCTGAAGGCTCCCGGGGGCACGGGCGCCTAGCGCCGTTTCACCGGTGAAACGGCACGCGGCGCCCTTGCCGTTTCACCGGTGAAACGGCACGCCCATTCGCAAGGCGAATGTGGCGTAACCTGTTGAAATCTCACGATTTCCCGTCCCGAGTGTTCGGGACTCCAGGGTCGAGCGGGAGCGCAAAACGGGCTTTCCAACCGCGTCGACCCATCGCAGAAACTCAAATCTGCGAATTTATTTAATAATCTCAGGTCCTTAGGCCACCTGAGATTGTGCCAGATGGTTGCTCCAAGGGCTGAAAAATCACCCCCTCAGTCCCCCTAAAACAGCCGTGGTGCAGACCATCTGGCACAAATGAATGAAATAGACGCACAATTGAATACAGGCATTGGTGTGTCTGGAGCTGACTTGCTAAGGCGAGTCAGGGGTTTTTAGGGGGAGGAAAGGGAAGGGAAGCAACATGGGAAATCACGCAACTAGGCAGCAAGAAGCCCTCGATGCATCGGCACAGTCGACGTCAACCGGAGTGCTGTTCCTGCTCGTTGGTGGGGTCGTCATCTTCGCGTACCACTTGCAGCGACTCCCTCCAGGTGAGGCAGTGGCGCAGCTAGTGGAGCACTCGAACTGGCTGGGCGTGGCCGGACTTGTTCTGCTGGCGCCGCTCATTGGGTTCGGACTCTTCGATTACCGGAGCGCGGAACGTCGGACCTACGTGCCGCCATCGCTTCCGACTCAGGTAGCAAGAGCCATCGCCTACGGTCTCGGGTTGCTGCTCGCGCAGCTCCTGCTGATGGCGGCGTGGCGCCCAGCGTTAGTCGTAATGCTCTCCGAGCTGGAGGAGCGCGCCGCAAGCCTCTTGCTGTTGGTGCTGCCCCTCGCGGCGTTGGCCTGGGCGCTGACGATGAAGCGCCGAACCTTCATCGTCCCGGAGCTGCCGAGCTATCGAGAGGTCGTGGAGGCCCAGCGGGAAACCTACGACTTCGTGATTGGGCGGACGGGAACCGAGTGGAAGACAGGGGAGGGTGACCCCTCCTGGTGTGTCATTCCGAGGGACGCGATGTTCGCGAACATCTACTGCCTCGGCGGGATTGGTTCCGGCAAGACGTCCGCAGTGGCGAAGCCTCTGATGGACCAGGCCATCTTCAAGTTTCCGAACGACCCGAAACAGAAGGTGGGGGGCCTGATTCTGGACGCGAAGGGCAACAACGCGAACTACATCCTCATGCGGGCTCAGCAGGCGGGGCGCGGAAAGGACGTGGTCATCATCCGGCCCGGCGGTGACTGGAGCTTCAATCCGCTTGGAAGTGGGACTCCGAACGCCCTGGCCGCCAAGCTCGTGGCGGCGCTGGAAGTGATGACCGAGCAGGAGTCCAACAGCTACTACAAGAAGATGCAGACGGAATTCGCCACCGCCGCGTTTCAGGTCCTCCAGGACGCGATGGGGGTAGGGAAGTTCTCACTGATGGACCTCTACCGCTTCACCACGAACCAGCAGTTCCAGCAGCAAATGCTCGACGCTGCGAAGCCGAAGGCCAGCCTCGGCTATCAGTGGTTCATCGACCAGTGGAGCCAGGAAGACCCCAAGGAAAAGATGATGCTCACGAAGGGGTTCCGCGCCGACCTGATGAAGTTCGTTCAGGACGACATGGCCTCAACGTTCTGCAAGACGGACGCGAACTTTCCCGGCTGGAAAGCAGTCCTGGAGGAGGGGAAGATCGTGGTCTTCTCCATGTCCTTGGACCAGTACGGCGCCCTCGCAAGGGCTATGGGCATCTTCGTGCTTATCGACTTCCAGGCCCAGATGCTGGCCCGGACGACGCCTGATTTTCGGAAGTCCGGCGGCAACACTGAGCGCCTGGTGATGTGCTTCTTGGACGAAGTTTGGGCCTACATGAACCCCGGCATCGCGGAGTTCACCAGCGTCTCGCGTGAGTCGCGGTGCTGTACCGTTGCCCTTCACCAGGGCCTCGACCAGATCCCCTTGAAGTATCGCGGAACCATCACGGGTAACTTCCGGACCAGCGTCATCCTGGCGGTGAACGACCTCCTATCCATGGAGACGTTTGCGAAGCTGTTCGGCTCGCACAAGGAGACCCGTGCGAGTCGCAGCGAGTCCACTGGATATTCGGGAGTCGAGAAGGACCTGCTGACGGACCACCTCACGGCAAAAGCAGGAGGGGAGAGCCGGAGCGTGTCCGTCAGTCTGACGGAGGTTGATGCTCCCCGGTTCAGCTCCGACGACATTCTCCGTCTTCCGGAGCGGACCGCCGTCCTCCAGATGTTCGACGGGTTGAGGACGAGTCACCCTCGGTTGGTAAAGCTCCTCCCCAACTACCTCGAAGAGAACCGCATCCTCCCCGGTGAAGATCCGAAGGTCTGACATGGCCAGCCCTTACGACATCCTCGCGAAGTACAATCCGATGGTGGCCGCGATGAGGAACGGCATGGAGCTGGTGCGTGAGCCCGAGTTCCAACATGCCGTCGGAATCGCGGCTGCGAAGATTGTGCGCGCCGAGCTGTTCCAGAATCCGCACCTCCGGAACCGGGCCATCATCGAGTTCGTCGCGCGGGCCGGGCTGGTGAGCACGGACCAGGTCATCAACCGGTACATCCGGGAGGAGGGTGAAAGCCTCTTCGACGCGCAGAGGAGGGGAGGGGCAATCCTCAAGCGGCTGATGCTTGGCGAGTACCTCCAAGCGAGGCCCGTGGTGGTGAGCACCATCAACCTTGCCACTGCTGGCGACGTGCACAGCGGTGACCAGGTCGTCGACGCCGTCCTCAAGGCGCGCAAATGGGCGCCCATGGGGCGGCAGGTGTTCACCCGCGCTGTGTACGTGACGCCGAAAGCGGCAGGAGAGTTCAACCTGCCGCTGCCGCCCACGTTCCGCGAGAACTTCGTCCAGCACCACCTGAAGACGATGGATGCGCTGCTTCAGACTGAGAAGGAGCTTCTCTCGCGCGGGTACAAAGTCCTCGACATCAAGGGGGAGGAGAAGCTGATTCGCGAGGCCTTCCGCGCTGAGCTCCAGGGCAGGGCAGGGCAGGGGCAACAGCGCAAGGCTGCTGCGCACTATCCCGACGCTCAGTTGGTAGTGGTGACGCCGACAGGCGAGCGCCAAGCAATCAACATCGAGTACGTCACCGGCAAGTACACCGACAAGATGATCGCCGCAAAGGCGGCATCCTTCAGCGGCCCTACCATCTGGGCTGCTGACAAACTCGGGACTGCTCGGAGAATCGAGCGCATCACCGGGCAGGAGGCTCTCCTCGTATGACTGCGAGAGCGCCACGCGTACGACCTGGTCGCCAACCTCTCGCTGAGGAGTTGGCGCCGGAGCTGCGGACCTTCCTGGTGCTGCTCTCCCGGTTGCGCGTCTGCACTGTCACCCAGGCCTACTGGCTCCACGACGCGTTCCGCGCCGTGAGCCGCCAGCGGACGCGCCACGCGCCAACGCTTCGGCCGCGCACCGAGCGGAGCACTCTGGCTCGGCTGGAGACGCTGGTCCGAAACGGCTACCTCCGGAAGGAGCCGTTCAACCCCTCGATGGGGGCGCGGACTCGCAACGTGTACCGACTGCGAAACCGCGGCGTCCGTGTCGCCGGCCAGGAGGGAAACACCTATCTCCTGGAGCGGCCGACGCAGGAGGTGTTGGAGTACCTCCTATTTCGGAATGACCTGTACGCCGCCGCGCGCTTGGAGGGCTGGCGTATCGCCAGCACCCTCCTTGCGCCGGAGCACGAATCCACCTGGCTGGAGCTGCTCGGAATCTGGACTGCACTCGAGCTTCGGCAGCAGCTCCAAGGCCTCAAGGAACGAGGTGCGGGCCCTGCCGCACAGCAAGCTCTATCCGACGACCTCAAGCGCCTCAAGACCACGATGCCGCAGCAGCTCACCTGGGAGTTTCTCTATCGCCAGGACTCCAGAGGGTTGCTGACTGATGTGGCGCTACTTGTCTGCGATGACCCCAGGCGGAGCGTGCCCGTCCAGCTCGCCCAACTTCCTGCCGTTGGTCTCAGTCGGGCGCGGTTGGTTCTCCGCGACGTCAAATCCACCTACGATGCCACGGCCGGGCGGCTCCTAGAGGAGAGTCCGCGGCTTGTAAAGTGGCGGAAGCTACTCCTTGGGAGGTATCCCAAAAGCCGCTTTCCTCAACTACACACCGACGAGCTGCTTCCTGGCCTGTGGAACTACCAGCTCGGCACCTCAGCAGCGCCCTTGTCGCCTCTCCGAATGGAGGTCTCCACATGAAGGATGGTCGCCCAGCATCTTCGACGCCCGGGACCTTGTGGTCCTGCAACGCCTGCACGTTCGCGACGACAGTCGAAAGCATCGCGGATCACCACAAGCGCACGAATGGCCATGCGATGCGCAAGGCTGCGCTTCCTGGGGGGGCTATTCCAGACAGTGGTTCGAAGCTCCTACACTGAGCGGATGGCCCGACCTCGACACGAGCAGCTCCTTGAGCAGCTCCACCAGCGCCTGGTGCCGCTGGTGGGGCGGCTCAAGTCGGTCCCGCTCACGCGGCCAACTCAGGCCCTCCAAGCTCGCATCGCATCGAGCATCAAGGACGCGAGCGACTACAGTCGGGGTGCCCAGCGCGGCTTGAGGCTCAACCAGATGCACGTCGAGTTACAGCTCGAAAGGGCACTCACTGATTGTGCTGAACTCGAAAGACTTCTCGGGGCAGCCCAGGGGCCCTCGGAATCCTAGTTCTGGCGTGCTATAGAAAGCCCGATGCGACGAATGCTCACCTCCAGATGTGAAAGCTGCGGCGGCCAACTCCCTTCGTTGGAATCGTTGCAGGAGGTGCTGTCGACGGCACGCCTGTCGGCCAAGGCCTCCGCCACTGTTGAGGTTGCAACGTATCGGCGGAGGTACTCTGACCTCCTGAACTCCACGGCACGCGAAAGACGTCTGGACGACCGGAGCCACTGGCAAACCATCCGTGCATCGACGCTCGAAGGGGTTGTCGAGGATGCGGCAGCGCGGCTTGAGGGCTTCTGCGGTCGCCGCTGCCGGCAGCACCACCAGCGCTACAGCGAGTTCAGGTTGCTGCGGCAGCTTGTGTGCCTCCAGCTCCTCCGAGCCACGCCCCTTACGCAAGCTCCCGCTGTTACAGAGGCGCAAAGAACCGCGGCGATTCGTCTTGTAAATCCTTCAAGGATTTCGCCACCACATGAGGTGCGCGACACCTCCAAATTCGAGAGGCTAGTAGCCTCCATGGTGGCTGGGGGCTGGCAGGGCCGCCCGCTCCTCGTGGTGCCCTACCGCGGACGATTTCGGGCCATCACAGGTAGCCATCGGACAGCCGCAGCCCGCAAGGCCAAGGTAGAAGTCCCGTGTTGGGTGATCCCGTTGTGCGACGCGCTCACCCTTACGCACGACTTCTACGATGGCACGTACAGGTTCAAACACGACGGTGGAGGCATCATCGACGACGTGGACTGGCGCACGGTCCTCAAGGAACTCGGCCACACAGAAGCCGCTGACACCATGAACGCTGAAATCGAAGCGAACGAAGCCGAAGTCGACTCACCCGTTCGGCAGGAGGCCCGCAATGTCTGAGGTGGACCGCATCGCACTTGCCATCGCGGCAGACCAAATCCGCTCTCTGGCGGACAGCGGCGACGGGCATCTCTCGCTTGAGGTGACCGTCCCGGGGTTGGCGGGATTCAACCTCAGAGAGGTTGACCGTGATTCCCTCGACAAGGCCCTCAGCCGCATTGCTGGGCGGCTGCTAGCTGAGTCTCACGCGGCCGATCCTCTGGACGACTCCAGCGATGGCCGGGCTTGTTCCTGTGGTCACGGCCCGGAGTGGCACGACGCCTCTTGGCCTGCTTCCTCCAAGTGTCACCACAACGCGTGTCCTTGTTGCCTCTACGCCCCAAGCAGCGCTCCGAATCGGCGTCCGTGATAACTAGTTCGGCCACGTAAGTTGCTGAATTTACTTGGTTCCGATAATACTGATTATGTCAACTTCACGGGAAGATTCCATGACAGACGTCATTCAACAGAACCTTGATGAAACCCGTAGGCGCGGCCATGCGTTCGAGCCAACGGGAACGGGCTACTACTGTCCCAAGTGCAAGAGCGTGGCGCCTCTGGACCACCCTGACGCTGCGAAATCCATTCGAGGCGGCGAGTGCATTCCAGCCGTTGCCGACTGGTGCCGCCACAAGACGTTGATGGAGCTCGCGCGCGACTCCGGCGGGCTGCACATGCGCCGCGCCTCTACCCTCGCGTGCATCAAGGACGGCTACGGACGCTCCTTCGTCCCGCAGCAGCGAACCGAGCTGCTCTGTCTCTCCATCCTCCTGGGCGAGCAGGACGATGCGATACGCGCTGGGGAGCGACTCCGCGCGCTTCCCGACGCGGGCGACTGCCAAGCAGCCGTCGACCTCTGCGTCGACTTTCGCCGGACCGCTCTCAACACTCCCATGTAGTCCACAAGCATGCCGCGCCTCCCAGCACCATCACCCTGTAGGGGGATTGCGCGCGGCATTTCGTGTCCCTAGTCTTGGAGCTGCCCGGGTTCCGCAGTGATGCCGCAAGGCGTTGGGCAGTCCGCGGGCAGGTCGGCGTGGAGTAACCTCTCGCAGTGATGCCGCAAGGCGTTGCAGTACCGGAGACCTGCTGTGATGCCGCAAGGCGTTGAGCACTTGGTCTCTGCACGGGTGACGAGCTGCACGACTTCACCTTCTCGCAGTGACGCCGCAAGGCGACGGGCTGGGCCTTCGGGCCTGGCCCTTTTTCGTTCCGGGAATAGATGATTATCTATTGACTGGGTGGGAATAGATATATACCTATTCCCGGCGTCCCGAAATCGACGGGCCGCCGCGATGCAACTTCGCGCGTTCTGACGTCTTCCGTTTTGAGCAGTTTCTTCGCGGGCCTACGGGCCCGATGCCGCAAGGCGATGCCGCCGCTTCCTGCTGCGGTCAACCACCCCCCGCTACGCGCGGGCCCGGAGCCACCATGTCCCTTGCCATCACCTCTCTTGAAGTGTCGCGCCACTGCCGTGAGGACGCTCACGCTGCTCTTCTCGCCGCCTTCCGCCCCTTCGGTTCGCTCGACCAGGCCGAAGTCCTAGCCGCGGCGTTGCTCGACTGGGTTTCCGCCCCCCCTTCTACGGAACGCGGCAGCATCGCCGCTCGCATCATGGACGCCTTGTGGGCCACGGACGCGGACCAGGTCACCGACATCAGCTTCCGAGACGGGTGGGAAGTGACGCTCGTCACCCCCACCTCGAAGACACAAATCACCCTCAGCAAGCGAGGCAACTTCAACGTGAAGGTGGTGTTCCCCACTGCCAGTCAGACGCGGGCTAGCACCATTCTCAGCGCTGGACGAACGAGCTCCGTCCACTTCACCGCGACGTCTGGCGCTGCAACCCTCTCGCGTGAGCAGGTCCAGTCGATGCTGCTGGAGCGCGCCAAGACCCACGCCGAGTGGCTCGACGGCCTTCCCGCTGACTACTACCCAGAGGCGGTCCTCGTCGCGATGAAGAGTACGGCCGCTCAAGAGGTCGCGGCGCTGTCATGACGCGCGACCGGCGCCTGACGAACGAACAGGAGGAGCGATTGATTGCGCTTCTCCCCGACGTGGAGGAACCCGTCGTCGCGACGGCCCTCCTCGTGATTGAGCGCCTCGCCCGGGACCTTGAGTCCCAGGGTGGTGACATGGCCGCTATGGCCCCTGGCTGGCGCGATATCGGCCTCGCCCTGGCCTATCAGACCGCTCATTGGCGCTCAGGCCCGCTCGGTGGCTCTGACCCCAACGAGACGTTCCAGCGGCTCGCCGAGTTACATCGTAAGATGCAGCACTGAGCATGCCGCGCAATCACGACCCGCAGAAAACACCGCCGCACGCTCGACGCCTCCCCAAAGGAGCCGTCACTGGGCGCGCGGTGGTGCCGCTTTCGGACCGAACTCAGGCCGCCATCAAGCACCTGGAGGCCTTCGCCGCGTCCCATCCGGAGCTTGAGGAGGCCGCAAACGAAGCTGGCGTCCTTCGCTGGGCGGCCGAGACCCTCGCCCAGCAGCTCGGCGCTACGCTCCCGCCCAAGCCGAAGGGGGCCGCGTCCTCAGACGAATAGACCGTCCACCGCGGTGGACGCGCCCGCCGTGAGCAGCACCAGGTCCTCGCCGCCTTCCGCGTCCCGAGCTACGACGGGAAGCCGCCCCAGCTCCAGGTGCACTACACCCTTCGCGAGGAGGCGTAGCAGCCAGCACCGCGGGGCTCTCCGGAGCCCCGCAGGACTTCGGCACGCCTTCTGCTCTCCCGTCTGTCGTGGCAACGACATCGGAGAGAAAGGCCCTAGCCCAGCAGCTGCTGCTCGTTGAGCGCGAGCTCCAAGCGGCAGTTTCTGCCCTGGACGGCAGTCCAGCGGCCCGGACCCGCTATGCCGCAGCCCTCCAGGCCTACCGAGAGGCCGAAGAACAGGCCTTAACAGCCCTGAAAAACGAGTCTTTGACCCCGGCCAGGGCTTGCCATAGGAAGCCAGATGACTTTCCATAGAAAGTCACCCCGCAGCAGTATTCCCACGGAGCAGCACCCATGAACCGCACCATACCAGTCCTCTTCTCCCTCCTCATCATCACCTTCCCCGGGCTGGCCCTGGCCCAGTCCAACAAGGTCGAATCCGGCATCCTCCGAGCCGTCCCTGTAGCAGTGGGAATCGGGATGGCGATATCCACCGTCATGTTGATCGTTGTCGGAGTGAAGTTCTCCTCGGGTGACCCCGCTGCGAAGGACTCCGCCAAGAGCACGTTGATTGGTGCCGTCATCATCCTGAGCGCGAGCACCATCGCCGGTCTCCTCAAGACCTGGTTCGCCTGAAGGACGAGGCCGCCCATGCCCCTTGAGGAAAGCATCGTCTTCCGCCAGCTCGACGCTGGCGGACGCTTCTCGCGTTTCTCCTACGAGGACGCGATTCCCGTCCTGTCTTCCTACAGCCTCACGTACCTCATCGGGCACATGGGGCTGGGCCTCTCTCAGGGCTACGCCCTCGTGGCCCTGCTTTCCACCGCGCTCGCCATGTACTTCCTGCGAGCGCGCTTCCCGGACGGCCTCTTCGGGCTGATTCGGTACTTCGCAGCGCCGAAGCACCTCTCGGCGCTCACTCCCGACGTCATCCTCAAGCCCTATCCCGGGCGTCGAGATTCAAATGCCGCGCGCTCCTCGTCCCACTGAATCCGCGTTTGCGCACTGGCTGCCCTACTGGTGGGCCGGTGATGGCGTGCTCGTCCTGGTGGACGGCACGCTCGTCCTCGGCTGGCGTGTCCGCGGCTGCGACGCGTCCAGCTCCACCGACGACGTGTGCAACACCATTGCTCACCAGCTTCGGAGCTACCTCAACGCGCTCCCTGTCGGCAGCCAGCTCCAGCTCCTCCGCCGTTCGACGTCCACTGGCCCTGACTTCGCCGCAGCTTTCCTGCGAGCGGCGTCCCCCGCTCACCCGCTGCTGAAAATGCAGCGGGACGCGAACGCGGAACACCTTCTCTCCAGGGGGCTCCGGGACCAGGAAACCTACCTGTTCCTCTCGCTCCCCCAGGCCCTCGGCCGCCTCGGGGACCACACCACCAATGGCGTGTCGAAACTCCTCGACCGCCTTACGGGGCGGGTTGACCCCGCGTCCCTCCGGCGCGCTCAGCACATGAAGGCCGTGGAGGACCTCCGCGACAGCACGACAAGCGCGAACCGCCACCTCATCCGTGCCGGCGTCGTCCTCGAACCGCTAGCGGATGGAGACCTTGTCTCCCTTGCCTTCCGCTTCCTCAATCCCGGCCACTCCTCAGTGCCCGAGCTCGTCTCCGACTCGCCGCCCGAGGAACTCCCGCTCACCGACCAGCCGCTCTACCGCGCCCTCAGCTTGAGAGAGCAGCTCGTCCACTCCTCACTGAGCTGGAATGCGGACACGCTGTACCTGGGGATGAAGCCCCACCGCATCCTGTCCCTCAAGGCGCCGCCGGCGCGCACGCGGGTGCAGCTCATTCAGGGCGTCGTCAATCTCCCCTTCGACTACTGGCTCTCCGTCGCCGTCCACATTCCGGACACGGAAGCCAAGTACGGAGAAGTTGAAAAGCGGCGCAACCGGGCCAAGTCCATGGCTACCGGCTACGTCCGCGACGTCCGAGCGTCTACGCAGGCCCAGGAGCTGGAGGGTGTGCTCGAAGCGATGACCTCACGCGACCAGCGCGTCCTCAGTCTCTCTGTGCACGTGCTCTACGCGGCCGAGGACCTGGTGGAGCTGGACCGCCGCACCCAGGCCGTCCTGGACGCCTTCAACGGCATCCGGACTCCTGTCGCGGTCGAGTACCAGAACCAACTGCACGCCTATCTCGGCATGTTGCCGGGAAACGCGCACGCCGCGCCTCACAGGCGGACCGTTCTCACCGACAACGCGGCTGACTTCCTGCCCGTCTACGCTGCGTCCCAGGGCGCCAAGCGCCCTCTGTTCGCTGCGGAGACGCGGGCTAGCGAGCCCCTCAAGGTGGACATCGCAAGCCCGGCGAAGGACAACTGGAACTTCACGCTGTTCGGTGCCTCCGGCTCCGGAAAGTCCTTCTTCACCGGCGCCCTGCTCACGTCGAGCATGCTGGGCCTCAACAGCCCAGTCATCATCGTAGACGTCGGCGGGAAGGAGCTCGGCTCCTACTACCGCCTTTGCGAGCTGCTGGGCGGCGACTTCATCGACGTCAACCTTGATGGGGGCTGCTGCATCAACCCCTTCCCGGCGCGTGAGGACCTCTACTGCACTGACGAGGGGGACCCTGCCCCTCGCCCGAATGCGGGCAAGGTGTCCTTCCTGGCCAACCTCACCCGCCTCCTTGTAACCGAGCAAGGTGGCGGAGGCCTCAGCATCGCGGCCTCCTCCATCATCGAGCACTCGATTCTCGCCACCTACGCCCGGCTCAACGGACGGACGCCCATCTTCACCGACGTGGCCGAATCCCTCGACCTCTACGTTGGCGAGGACCACGAGGACACTGCTCTCGCCAAGCACCTGGCGAAGACGCTTCGCCACGTGCTGAGCAGCTCCCGGGCGAAACTGTTCAACGCGCCGTCGCGCGTGAACATCCGCAGCAACTTCATCGTCTTCGACATGAAGGGGCTGGAGGCCTTGGGCGAGTTCAGCACCATCATGCTGCTCATCGTCTCCAGCTTCATCTGGTCGATGTTGGGCCGTCGCCGCACCGGTGACGGCTGGCTCGCCTGGGTTCTGTACGACGAGTGCTGGAAGCTCCTTCAGGAGCGCATCGCCGCCAAGATGGTGGCCGAGCTGTTCGCCACCATCCGCAAGCTCAAGGGTGGAGTCGGCGCCATCACCCAGAACCTGGACCAGGCGCTCTCCGTTCCGGAAGCGGCGTCCATCTTCGCCAATGCTCCAACGACCTTCCTCCTGAAGCACGTCACCAATCACGAGAAGGTGTCCAACTTCTTCCAGCTCAACTCTCGCGAGCAGGAACTCTTCCGGGGGCTCACCACCGTCAAAGGCTCCTACTCGGAGATTTTCACGAAGTGGACCGAGGGAGGCGTCGCCAAGAGCACCGTCCTCCGCTACGCGCCATCAGCCTGCGACTACTGGTTGATGACCACCGACCCCAAGGACCGCGAGCTGGAGGCCGATGTTCTAGCCCTCCACCGTGGCAACCGGCTTGCAGCCTTCAAAGACCTCGTCGCCCGCTACCCCAACGGTGCGGCCTCCGCTCCAGCCGCCCGCGCGGCATGAAAGCCCCTTCCATGCGATTCCTGCTCTCGCTTCTTCTTCTCACTGCGCCTGCCGCTCATGCGCAGCTCGTCGTCTCGGACCCTGCCTCACTGGCGGAGTCCATCCGTCAGACTTTCGCAATGGGACAGCAGGTGGAATCGATGCGTCAAACCATCGCCACCGCCCAGGACCAGCTCCAGCTCGCCCGCGACGTCTACGCCGGCGTGAACGAGTTCTCCTCCTTCGACCCCGACACCTACCTCCAGCGCGCCCGCGAGCAGCTCCAGCAGGAGCTGCCGCTCGCATCTGAGGCCGCTGGCCTCGCGGGCAACCTCCGCCAAGGCCTCCGTGGCGGAAGCTTCAACGGGGCCAACATGGTGCAGCGCCTGGACCTCTACGGAGACCACGCGCGCCGACGCAACAACGGTTGGGGCACGCAGGGGCCCGCGGCCGCCTACAACTACTCGTCTGCTCTCGGCATCGCCTCGGACCTCGACCAGGTGGCGCGTGACCGCCGCTTCCAGGATGAGGCGAGCTCGCGGCCGAGCGTCGCCACCGCGGCCGACGGCGTCCTCCACTACGAGGCATTGCAGGCAGACCCTCAACTGGTGGTCCTGCTCTCCAAGCGCCGCGCTGAGGCTGCCGCCTCCGAGCGGCAGGCCACCGAGCTCTACTTCGAGTCGCTCGGCGCCAGCCCTGGAAAGGCCGCCCAGTTGTCAGCCCAGGCCAACAGCCGTTCCGCCATGGAGCTGGCGCGCGTGAACGACCACCTCGCGAAGGCAGAGACCCGCCAGCAGCTCCAGGACCTCAAAGCGGCCCAGGAAGAGGCCTCGGCCCGCCAGGGCCTCGACAACCTCTTCAACGCCTTCGACACGAGCATCGAGCGCAGCTTCCAGCCGCGAACGAAAGCAGCGCCCCCGGGGATCAACATCCGATGACCGAATTTCTCACGTCGGGCCTACTGAACCTCACAACTCTCGGCTCATACGCCCTCTCCATGCATGCGTTGCGAAACACCAGCATCGCCCTTCGCGCGTGGGCCGCCGTCGTCACGCTTTCCCTCTTCGCGTTCACCTCTTTCCAGCTCACCACGGTCGTCTTCCAAGCCTTCATGAGGAGTCACTCATGAACCTCATCCATACGATTCTGAGCGGGCCAGCCGTAGTGCCCTACGGCGTCGGATGGGCCCTCCTCATTCTCGGCACAGTGGTGTCCGCGGGGCTCAACCAGTTGACGTTTTTAGGCGGGAAGAATGAGCCACCTGGGATTGTGCTCTCCCGCCTCATCATTGGGGCCATTCTCCTCACCTCCTTCACCTGGATTTCGCAATCCATTTGGTGGGGAACCAGCGAGATCGCCGACACCATCTTCCAGGAAGCCGAGTACTTCTCGATGCGAGACGACCTCGGGCGCTTCAGCGGCCGTCTCCAGAAATACTGGTGGAGTCCAGGCCCTGGCGGCGCCTTCTTCTGGGCTTCGATGAAGGACAACTTTGTGTCCCTCATCGCCACCGTCAGCCTCGGCATCGCTCTTTTGGCTCGGGAACAACTGGAGATGCTCCAGGTCGTCCTCTTCAACGTCATCTTCTGCTTCGGTCCGATGCTCATCGGCCTCAGCACCTTCGGCATCCCGACGGCACGAATCTGGGTCATCGCGCTCCTGGAGATTTGCAGTTGGTCCGTCACCTCGGCCGTCCTCTACGCGAGCATCAACACGCGCCTCACCGAGTACGTTCGCAATGCCGGCGACCAGGACCTCACGAACACGGACTTCCTCAATGTCATCGGCATCTTCGTCTTCATGTCCTCGATGACCCTGGTCGTGCCCGTTGTCACCGGACGCCTCCTCGGGATTTCAACCCTCGGCGAGTTGGCGAACGCCACTGTCGGCAACGACATGGCTACTCGCTTGGCCAAGGCCCTCAACAGCATCTTCAACACCGACAACGCCCTCTCACCTGCCGGCCCCCAGATGCAGGACGCCAACCTGCGCTCCAGCGCCCCCAGCTCCCGTCCTGGTGATTGACCCCATGCACACCCGACCTGACCAATTTGAACTCTGGGCAGACCTCCAGAAACAGAACCGCCACCTGCGCCGCTTCGGCTACGTCCTCGCGGGAACGGTGGTCCTCCTGGTGGTGGCGCTCGTACTCACCTCCTTCCGCCCGATGATGGCGATTCGCGTCGACTCACTCGGCCAAGCCGAGCTCGTCCAGGTCCTCGCGCCCAGCAACGCCCCAGCTCCCGAGGAGGCGGAGCACGTCAGCCGCCTCCTGGCGCAGTACCTCCTGGAGGTGACGAGTAACTCTGTCGCTCGTGACCTCTCGCACGCCTACAGCTTCATGACTGCCGACTTTGCCCGCGCCTATGCCGCGAAGGTGAAAGAGGACCCGAATCTCGCGGTCCTGGAAAAGGGGAACATCCGCAGCCAGCTCACCTGGGAGCCCAAGGGAACCCGCGTGAAGGCGGAGAAGGACGACGCAGGCAAACCACTCCGCTATTTCGTCGAATTGGAGGGCACCGTAGAGGTCTATCGAGCCGACATCCTCACCTCTCCCCTACTCACCACCAATGTGCTCGTCCGCACCACACTCCTCGTGGTGCCGCGCAGCCCTGCAACGCTGAATGGGCTGTTGGTGGACTACTTTGAAAAGGAGTACGTGAAGCCCAAAGAAACCGAGCCCTCGGGCATTTCAACCAGCCCTTTCCCCTCACCAGCACAGGTCAAGCCGTGATTCTCGTTACTGCACTTGTCGCACTTCTCGCCGCCACTCCCTCCATGGAGCCCAAGACTTCCGGGAAACAGGTTCGCGTCATCCCCATTGATGACGCGCGCGCCACCCAAGTCTTCGAGATTGGCACTCACCCCACCATCCCCGCGGTGATTGAGTTCCCCGAAGCCTTCTCGGGGACTCCCTCGTGCGGAGACTGCATCGACCTGGGCGCTCCCCTCACGCCCAGTCAGTTGGCGGAGTCCGAGGCCCTGTTCGGCTTCCAGGCGTTTCCGGACGCCAACTACCTCGTCATCAAGCCCGCCGGGCCTTCAGCCGAGGAGGGCGGCATCGTCCCGCAGCGCTCCTACCTCACCTCCGTCAACGTGAGGCTGAAATCGAAGCTGACTCTCACGCTCATCATCCGCTACGCGCCAGCGGAGCAGGTTGACGCCCGCGTCATGTTCACGTTGCCCAACAGGGCGAACGAAACTGCCTACGTCCGCGACCAGGTGGCCAAGGCGAAGCGCGAGCTCGAGGCGGACTTCGCTGACCGCATCCAAGAGGGGATGTCGCGGGCTCTCATGAAGGCCTTCGCAGAGCCCCACGAATGTGTCCGTCTGGACGCGCGCAAGTGGCACGACCAAGCCTTCATCGAGGCCAAGGAACTATGCCGCTTCGGCACGCGCCGCTTCCTCACCTTCACCGTCGAGAACCGGGGACGCGGCATCCTCCATTTTGGCGAAGCCGTCATCCGCAAGGGCTCCGGCAACAACGCCCAGCCCGTGCCCGACGTCCTCTTCTACCCGGACCCGCAAGAACTCCCGTTTCAGCAGCGGGTGACGGCTGTCGTCGCGTTCAACGTGGATGCCGATGACTCTGCTTCCACCTACGAGCTGACCTTCCGCGAACTCGGCGGCAAGGGACGGCAGATGACCCTCGCTGACCTGGCCTTCTAAGCCCCTCAGGACTCACCATGTCTCTCACCGACGACTTCGACCCGGACGCGCCTCCTGAGCCTGCGGACCCTACGGACTCCGCCGGCCCTGTTCGGCCGCAGGTTTCGTTGGACGGCCTCCTCTCTGGTGAGGAGGACATGCCCCCTGAACCGGACGACATGCCCCCTGAGCCGGAGGACGACCCAGGTCCTCCGCCGCCCTTGGGGCCGTCTACTCTCGACCTGCCGCCTCTTGCTCCGCCGACGTCGCAACCCCAGGCAGCTCCAGCAGCGGGAGCTGCTGGCGCCGTCCTCGAGCTCGGCGGCAGCTCCGGCAGCTACGAACTCGTCCGCCGCCTGGGCAAGGGCGGCATGGCCGAGGTCCACCTCGGCCGCCGCCTGGGCACCGAGGGCTTCGAGCGACCTGTCGCCATCAAGCGCATCATCGCGGAGCGCCGTAGCGACTCCAGCTACCGGAAGATGTTCTTGGACGAGGCCCGCCTGGCCGCGCGCCTCGTGCACCGCAACATCGCCCAGGTGTTCGACCTACACGCGAACGCCGATGGCTTCTACCTGGTCATGGAGTACGTGCCGGGCACCAGCCTTCGGGACCTCATTGCCATGAGTTCTACGAAGGGCCGTGCCTTCACGGAGGCCTTCGCCCTCTACGTGACGAGCGAGCTCGCGGCAGCTCTCCACTACGCGCACGCAGCGACCGATGCCACCGGCAAGCCGCTCGGCATCGTTCACCGCGACGTAACTCCGCACAACGTCATGATTTCCGAATCCGGCGATGTGAAGCTGCTCGACTTCGGCATCGCGCTCTCAGCGGTCCCCGACCGCGAGCGCACGAGCACCGGCTTCATCAAGGGCAAGTACGCGTACATGGCCCCTGAACACGCCCTGGCAGAGCCCAACCTGGACGGACGTGCCGACCTCTTCTCCCTCGGCCTCGTCCTCGTGGAGCTGCTCACCTGGCGAAGAATCTTCGAGGAGCCCTCCACCGCCGCCACGCTCTTGCGCGTGACGACTGCTTCGCAAGAAGACATCACCGCCGCCATCAAACAACTTCCCGAAGCCCTCCAAGACCTCATCCGGAAGGCACTCGCGCGCAAGCGGGACGACCGCCACGCCTCCTGCGAGGCCTTCCGGGCCGAGCTTCGGAAGTACATGAAGGCAGCCGGTATCCTCGGATTCGGCCCCGAGGAAGCCGCCGCAGAGCTCAAGGCCCTCGCGACAGACACCCCCCGCGGCACGACACCCTCCCGACGGGCCGCTCGGCCAACGCCTGCTGCGCCCCCTCCAGCCGCCGTCCCGCCCGCTGCTGCTGCTCGCGTGGCGGCTGCTCCCGCCGCTGCTACAGCTTCACCTCCGCCGGCCGTCGCCGCTCCTCCGCCGGCCGCTCCAGCCCGCGCCTCTGACACACGCCAGAGGCGCATGCTGGCGCTCCGCGAGGACCTCGCCAACCCGAAGGGGGCGACGCGAAAGCTCCTGCTCGTCCCGGCCCTCAGTATTGGCGGAATGCTGCTCGGCGGCTTCCTGGTGGTGTCCTTCTTCGTCAGCTCGAACACCCCTGACGTCGCCAGCCCTGTGGAAGTGAAGACAGCAGCGCAGGAGCGCGCGGAGCGTGAAGCTGCTGCAAAGGAACTCCAGCCGGCCCCTGCCACTGCCGTGCAGCTCGCCGACGTGCGCGACACGCCCGTCCAGGCTGCTTCACCTGCTCCAGCGACCCTTCCGCCCCCCACAGAGCCGAGACCGCAGCGCGCACCGAAACCCCAGGGGGCCAAGCCGACCTCTCGGCCCGCTGTCGCCGCCGCAGCTCCCGCACCTACGGATGCTCCACCGGCCGTTGAGGCAGCGCCGCCGCCCCGCGCGCGGCGGAACACGCTCCGAAGCATGGCAATGGGCTCGGCGACTGTCGCGGAGGCGCCTTCGTCGTCCTCCTCGGTCCCCGCTGGCACCTTCATCCCTGTGAAGCTTCAGGTGCCCGTGGACCCGTTCAATCCTGGGCCGGTCACCTTCACCGTCACCAAGGCCGTCGCCTCAGTACCGGCCGGAGCCACCGGCATTTGCACCCCCCAAGGCGGCGCCACTGGCCGAGTGGGATTGTCCTGCACGTCCCTCACTCTCCCTGAGCGCGGGGCCGTCAGCGTCGTAGCGCTGGCCTACGGCACCGACCGTCAGCCAGGCCTGCCCTATGCCCAGGTTGATGGGGCCTCCCCTGGGGCTTCCTCGGATGCCCGAAACGTCGCCGTCAACACCGCCCAGCGCCTCGCAGGCGATGCGTTGGGCAACGGCACCGTTGGAGACGTAGCCCGCGACGCCCTAGGCGTAGGCGCCAGCCGTGCGCGCTCCACAAGCGGAGGCAGCGGGCCTACGTCACAGCCCATCCCACGAGGGACGGGCTTCCTCCTATTCGTCAGCGAAGCCTTCTAGTCGTACCGCCTCCCCATTCCCGGGGAGGCGTGTGTTCACCATGGACTTCCTTTGGGAAGTCAGAAAGGCGCAGTCCTCTTGAAGCTCCTCATCGTCGAATCGCCGAGCAAAACGAAGACCATCAAGAAGTACCTCGGCAGTGGTTTTGAGGTCCTCGCCAGCCGAGGCCACATCCGGGACCTTCCGCTCAAGGAGCTCGGGATTGATACCAAGACCTTCGAGCCCACCTACGTCATCAGCGAGGGGAAAGCCGCCGTCGTGAAAGAGCTGCGCGCCGCCGTCGCCAAAGCAGATGAAGTCCTGCTCGCGACGGACGGTGACCGCGAAGGCGAAGCCATCGCGTGGCACCTTGCGAAAGCGCTCGGTCTCAAGAGCCCGAAGCGCATCCGCTTCAACGAAATCACGGCGTCCGCGTTGAAGAAGGCAGTCGCCAGTCCGGATGTTCTGAATCAGCACCTCGTTGACGCTCAGCAAGCCCGGCGCGTCCTCGACCGGCTTGTCGGCTTCACGGTGTCCCCGCTGTTGCGGCCGTTCGGCTCGAATCACAGCGCCGGACGGGTCCAGTCCGCGACCCTTCACATCCTGGTGAAGCGCGAACTCGAACGCGAAGCCTTCAAGGTCAAGACGTACTGGACGCTCGGCGCCAAGTACGAAAACGGCCTCAAGTCGGCGCACGTGCGCCGCGATGAAAAAGGGCAGCTCGTTGACGTGCGCCTCGACTCCGAAGCCGACGGCCAGGCCGTCGCCGCCAAGGCACGTGGACCCCACACAGTCACCGAGCTCCGCACCGAGCCTGTAGAGAGGAAGCCCAAGGCCCCCTTCACCACCGCCTCACTGCTCCAGGCCGCGAGCGTTGCTCTGAAGTTCAAGCCGGAGCTGGTGATGAAACTCGCCCAGACCCTCTTCGAGGGCGGGCACATCACCTACCACCGCACGGACTCGGAAGCCTTGTCCGACGACAGCATCCAACTCGCCCGTTCCTGGATTTCCGCTCAGCACCCCGAGGCCCTCCCAGAGAGCCCTCCGAAGTACAAGGCTTCAGCCGACGCCCAGGCCGCGCACGAGGCAATCCGCCCCACGGTGCTCCTCGACGGCAACAGCACGCCAGAGGGCATCAGCGGTGACGAGCTCGCGCTCTACAACCTCATCCGCAACCGCTTCATCGCCTCGCAGATGAAGCCCGCCATCAGCTCCCGCACCACCGTAGTCCTCGAAGCCGAAGGGACACTCTGGCGCGCCGTCGGCTCCGTCGTGGAGTTCCCCTCCTTCCTCCGCCTCACTGGCGCTGACGAGGACACCAAGGAAGACGAGGACGACGATACCGCCAGCATCCCCAAGGTGGCGGTTGGCGACGTCCTCCAGGTGGCGGGCATTGACGTGAAGAAGCAGCAGACGAAGCCTCCGCAGCGCTTCACCGAGGCGCAGCTCGTCGCCGAGATGAAGCGCCTCGGCATCGGCCGCCCTTCGACCTACGCCAACACGCTCGCGGTCCTCGCCAAGCGTGACTACACGACCGAGGAGCAGCGCAAGCTCTACCCCACGCCGCGCGGCAGAACCGTGGACACCGTGCTCTCCCAGACGTTCGCCGACCTGGTCGCCGCGGACTACACGGCGCAGATGGAGGGCCGCCTCGATGACGTCGAAGCGGGGAAAGTCCGGTGGCAGAGCGAGCTCTCCACCTGGTGGCGCGACTTCGAGCCGCGATTTGCCACCGCTCCCACTCTGATTTCCGAAGCCATCAAGTCGAATCCCGCGTTGGCAGCCGGCGTCCCCGACGCCCCTGCACCGGTGGACAGGCCCTGCCCCAAGTGCGGAGGCGTCCTCGTCCTCCGCCAGGGCAAGAAGGGCCCCTTCCACTCCTGCACCGCCTATCCCGCCTGTGACTACGCAGGGGACCCCTCCGCCAAGCCTTCGGAGACGCCCTGTCCCAAGTGCGGCAAGGCCATGGAGCAGATGGACGGCGAATACGGCCCATGGGCCAGGTGCCTCGACCGGAAGTGCGAGGGGAAGCTGAGTCTCGCCGCCCCCGTCGAAGAGAAGTGCCCGATTTGCCAGGCCGGGATGGTGGACAAGGGGAAGTTCCTGTCCTGCACCACCTATCCCACCTGCAAAGGCTCCTGGGACAAGGAGGACCTCAAGGAGGCCCAGAAGGCTGCTAAGAGGTGCCCCAAGTGCGACCGCCTCCTCCGACTCCGGAAGGGGGGGCGAAAAGGCAAGTTCAGGAGCTGCTCTGGATACCCGGTGTGCGACCACTCAGCAGACGCGTGACACGCGTGAGTGCGCATTCCCCGGTTGTCCGCGCCCCTGGCTTGCCATAAGAAGCCAGGAGGCTCAGGTTGGCCAAGAACTACGAGACGGTGACGATTCGGATGCTCACCTACGAGCACGATTGCTTCAAATCAGGAGTCGCGGCCCTCAAGGCGCACGACCCCTCCCTCACCTACGCCCCCGTGTTCTACACGGCGGGCTTGGAAGAGGCGCACCGTCTTGGCGTCTACACAGGTTCCCAGCCCTCCACGCCACTCAAGGCCGGGGGCTGGAAGAACGAGCCGAAGAGGCCCGAGGGGATTTCAACCCGGGAGCGCGTCACCATCACGGTGCACCCCACTCACTTCGACGTCATCGGCACAGCCGCGGCCTACGTCCACGTCTCCGTGCCGATCTTCCTGATTGGTTCCGGCTTCCGCTACCTCGCCAACTTGAAGCTCGCCAACGCTCGCTTCGAGACCGCAGCTCTCGAAGCGGAACGCGCTCGCTTCAACCCTGGCCTCAAGGCGCTACGGCTCCCCCGCCAGTACGAACCATTCCCCGCCGACTTCGACGGCTCCGACCCAGACTGGGTCTGAGCCGTTCCCTGCGCTGCCATGCCCACGAACTACCAGTCAGTCACCATTCGCCTCCTTGAAGCTGAGGACACCGCTCTCGAAAAAGCGGTGAAGGCGCTCTCGACCAAGCGGTCGAAATTGGGCATCGCGCAGCTCATTTGCACAGCCGGAATGGAGGAGGCCGCCGACCTTGGGTTCCGGCCTTCCACCTGGCCGTCCTCCGCACAGGGCGTGAAGGTCGAATGGGAAAGCCCCCCTCGGGGCCGTGAGGGCACCGTCCCACGGCGTACCATCACCGTCCCGCCTTTGTACTACCCAGTCCTCACCGCTGCTGCGGACGCGGCCTCTGTCAGTCTGCCGCTGTTCCTCGTCGGTGCTTCCTTGCGGTGGATCGCGCGTCGCAAACGCGCTGAGCCCTCAAACAAGGCTCTCCAACAGGTCCACCTGCCGCACCATTACTCAGAGTCCTAGGAACCTCTCATGACTCCTCTTATTCGAGTCTCGACTCTCTCAATCCTGGTGGTCTGCCTCTCTTGCGGCGATGGCCGCCCCACTCTCTCTGCGCCCGAGACGGAAACTGGAACCGTCTCAGGCTTCTTCCTCAAAGGCCGCGGCCAGCGCATCACCCTCTACCGCGTCGCGGATGGAGCCCGAAGCACCGCCGTTGGCAGCGCCCAGGTGGGCGACGACGGCACCTTCTCGGTAGGAGTCGGCGCCGCGCACGGCCCCTTCCTTCTCGTTGCCTCTGGTGGCTCGCTGCTGGATGACGCCACGGGCGCAACCGTACCCCTCAACTCGGAGGAGCTGACTACGCTCCTCCCCTCCTTCTCTACGGCGAGTCACCTCACCGGGGTTTCCGTCTCCCCAATCAGCCACCTCACCGCAGGGCTTGCGCTCCGCTACGTGCGGAGCGAAGGCCTCGACCTGGCTACCGCGTACGAGGAAGCAGCTGGCCACCTGCACAACCACTTTGGAGGCCTCGACTGGCGCCGCGTGGCTCCCACTGACTTGACGACGACGGCCGTCACCACGCTCGATGATTCGGCCCGGGCGGGCCTGCTCCACGCAGCGCTGTCCCAGCAGGCGCGCCTCATCAGCGAGGCTACCGGCCTGACGCCGGGTGCTCGCGTCACGGGACTGACGCTCACCCAGGCGCTCTACCAGGACCTCACCGCCGACGGGTTCTTCGACGGCGCGAGCGCCCAAGGCACGCTGTCGCTGCCTTCTGGCGCCATCCCGCCCGCCGCCTACCAACTCAGCGGCTCCACCGCGCGTGCCGACCTGGCGCACGCCGTTGCTCGCTTCCTGGAGTCGGACCGCAACGCCTCCAAGGGTTTCCGCCCTGCCGATGTGCAGACGTTGGTGTCTGCACTCGCTGGTAACAGCAACTCCCGCATCTTCAGGACGCCGGGCGGGCTTGTCGACATCGACCCGCCCAGCGTCGCGTTTGTCACTCCCGCTGCCGGCAGTGGCATCAACGGCACGGTGTCCGTGACAGCTCGTTGCGAGGACCCCTCTGGCATCACGTCATGCCGGTTCACCGCGCCGCAGCAGCTCGCCCAACTCCAACCCTCGATTGACGGCACCACCGCCACCCTCACGGGCCCGCTGGACGTCTCATCAACTCCGGATGGCCCCCTGACGATTACCGTCCGAGCGGAGGACCCGTTCGGCAACGCGACGACGCAGGACTTGGCAGTCATCGTCTCCAACCGAGGGCCCAGCATCAGCATCACCGCTCCCTCCGAGGGCAACACCCTCTCGGGGAATGTCACCATCACGGCTGCTGCCACGGCTCAGCAAGGGGCTGTCCGGCGCCTGGAGCTTCGCAATCCTCCCCCTGGCGTTGGTGCAGACACCCTCCCAGCGGCGGACTCCTTCGCCGCCACCTGGGACACTCGGCAGCCGCCTGAAGGCGCTGTGCAGCTCACGTTCCGGGCCGAAGACGAATTCGGCGCCATCACCGACGCGACCATCACCGTGCAGGTGGACAACGTCCCCTTTGGGTCCATCACTGCCGTCGTGAGTGCTGGCGCCCCCGTCGCTGGCGCCACCGTCAAGCTGGTGGCCCTCGACGACGCGGGACAGCCCGCGACCACCCGCCCAGGCGGCGCAGTCCTCGGCCAGGGCGGGCCGACGGAACAGGACGGCCGCATCACCTTCACACTCTCCGAGGAGAACTGGGATGGCCCTGTGCAGCTCCAGGCCTCTGGGACTGGGCTCTCCTACGTCGACCCCTCGGACGGAACGTCGCCAGTCGCCGTCCCCTCCACCTTCACATTCACCTCGGCGATTCCGCGCTACCGCACCGGCGACGCGCTGACGGCTCCCGTCACGCTGTACACAACCCTGGCCGACAGCGCGGCGAGCGCGTTCGGCCGGGGGCGTAACCCCTCGACGCCCGCCACCAGCTACGCCTCAGCCCTCGGCGTGGTGGACCCTCTCTTTGAGGCCCACGTCTCAGGCAGCATCCGCTGGCCGATTCGGACCACCGTGCCCGTCTCCCTCACCCAGCCACCAACGCAAACGTTGCGCGACGTCGTCTACGCCGCGCTTCCCGACGTCGCGCTCAACCAGCTCGCTAGGCGGGTGGCCATCAGCGCCGGCCTCACCCCTGTCCAGGGGTTCGACGCCCTCAAGCTCGTCGCGCTGCTGCAACGCGACGTGTCCGACGGGACGTTCGACGGCCACGAGGGAGGCCTCCTGCTGCGCGTGCTGGGCTCCCCCCACTACGAGCTGTCCACGGACGAGCTCCGCGTCCGCATGGCGCTTGCCCTGGACGCGTTCGTCACCGGCAGTCAGAACCGGACCGGCCTCACCCGGGCCGACCTTCGGGCCGCAGAGCCGAACATCTACGACTCGCTCAGCCTCGACCAGTCGGCGCTGTTCGGCGATGCGCCGCCCGTGCCCTTCGATACGAACCCTCCCGAAGTGACCTGGCGCATCACCTTCACTGGTGACGACGGCGTCACCCACGAGGCCCCCGTCGGGGCCGAGCAGCTCGTCGCCAACACCTTGGCCCTAGAGGTCACCGCGGTGGACCCGGAGGGCTCCGGTGTGCGCGCCCTCACCGTGACCGCCGGCGGAAACCACCTCAACGGCCAGACGACCGCTCCGGGACGCGTCACGGGCACCTGGACGCCCACGGCCGACGGCACGCTTGAACTGCTCGCCGTTGCCGAGGACGGCTTGGGCAACCGCGCCGAGGTTCGGCGTGTTGTCCGCGTGGACAACACGCCACCGGAAGTTGCCGTCACGTCACCCGCCACAGGCCTCTTTCACGGCTCCGGCGCCCTCCAACTCGCGTCGGAGGCCTCCGACTCCAACGGTGTTGCCTCCCAGGTCGTCACCGGGCTTCCCGGTGCGACCGTCACCGGCACGAGCTCGCTCACCGGCACCTGGACACCCGCCGCGAACCTTGCGGATGGCCCTCTCACGTCTACGTGGACGGCGTGCGACCAAGTCGGCAACTGTCGTGTGACGGAGCGCGCCTTCAACGTCGACCGCACGGCGCCGCTCCTTTCCTACGCCCATCCGCCACCGCGGCACACGAACGCGTCAACCATCACCATCACCCTTGCCGCAGCCGACAGCGGCGCCGGTGTGGCCGGTGTGTACGGACGCCGGGTCGACCACCTCGCAGAGCGCATTGCCGCTACCCTCAACGATGGCGTTTGGTCCCTCACCCTCCCGGCTTCAGGCTCTGGCGAAGTGATTTATTCAATCTGGGGTGAAGACCGTGCCGCCCCTTTGAACAGCGGTGAAGGGCTCACCAACGAGCATCGTCTCCAACCGGCCATCATTCGGGACGTCACCGCTCCTGTCGTCGAGCTTCTCACGACCGGCTTCTATCGGTCTGAACAGGCACTGCGGCACCAAGAGAGCGCTCCAGGCGTTCCAGCAGTCCCCGTGATTCATACGGGGCTCGGCTCCGTCGTCCCTGTCGTCAACGGTGCCTCCGTTCACAAACTCATCACGCGCGTCACTCCTGGCAACCTCTCCGCCGAGGAGCTTGCCACCACCAACGCCTCGAACACGCCGTGGCTCGCCTACAGCGTTCTCTACTCCGGGTCTGTAGCTGGCCAAGAGGCGCCAATCACCGAAGCAACCTACTCAATCTCCTGCGCTGGCTGCGGCGCCCCCTCGGTGAGTACCGGCAGCCTCCTCCACCGCGGCTGGCATGACTCAGGACGCGAGCGCTTCGCTCTCCCTCTTACAAGCGCAACGATCCCGGGATTGCTGGACGCAACTACCTCACCTGTCACCCTGACCATTCGCGTGACCGTCCGCGACGCGGCTGGCAACACCACCACCAGCGGGGCTGCAACGCTGACGTACCACCTCGTCTCGCCAACGGTGAGCATCCAGGAGGTGACCAACTACTCCACCGCACGGGATGCGAAGTCCCCATATGCGTACAGGATGCAGGGGCTCACCTACGATGACCTCTGGGAGAGTGCCACTCCTGCTTTTGAGGGGCTCTCAACGATGAGGGTCGCGAGGTTCCGGGTTCGGAACCCACACCCCGTCCCCATCGCGGTAAACCTTACTGCTCGCGCTGGTGCGACCTGGGCGGTTTCCGAGGAATGGGCCGACTCCGTCCGGGACGACATCCATCAGAACCCACGGAACTACGACGGATTCGCCTTCAATTTTCACCTGCTCCACGACTACCAGCAGTCTTACCGGCGCATGTGCGAACCATCGCAACCGCAGCACCCGCCTTATCCCTGTCCCACCGCCGACGACAGACCGACGCAGTACGCGATTCACGTGCTTGGTGATGCCCAGCAGTGGCGTTGCGTGCCGGTGACTGCCCCGACCACCAACACCCTCACTGCGGCACGGACCACCTTCGCAACCGCCGGCTATCTGAATCCCGACTCGTACCCGACGGGAGGGGAGCCGGAAGTTACCCGCGCTCCTGGTGGGTACTCAGCCTTTGGGCAGCAGGCGTGGCTTGTTCCCGCTGCAAGCGGGAACGCACCGGGCCAACTGACGCTCTACGTGCTCGTCCCGCGAAACCGCGCAGCCCTCCCGGCCTTCACGACGGCCGGGACCGCCTACGAGTATCTGCACGGGCTCAACTACGGTCAGACCGCCATCTATGGGCAGTGCCGGGACCCCGACATGAACCGTTACTTCCTCCACCGCACTACTCGCCGGCTGCACTACCGCACCCTTTCCGCAGCTCGCGTCACCTACACCTTGCCGTTCACCCTCAACAGCATTGGCACCAATGGCGCCACCGGTCCCCTCGGCGCTGCTCGCGCCGTGGTCGAGGGCTCCGCTACGGCCGACGTGCCGCTTACCCACCAATAGGACTCACCATGCAAGCCTCCATCTTCCTCCTGCCTTTGCTCGCGCTCGGCATCTCCGTCTGTGGTGGTGACGACGCCACCACCGGTGAGCGCGGCCCCGCTGGTGAGCGCGGCCCCGCTGGTGAGCGCGGCCCCGCTGGTGAACCAGGCCTCGCTGGCGAGCCAGGCCCCGCTGGTGAGCCAGGCCCCGCTGGTGAGCCAGGCCCCGCTGGCGGGCCTCTCATCCACGTCACCTCCGACCACGGTGCTGCCCTCGGGCCCGCCTACAGCCTGTCGGGGGGCACCGTCACGTTGCGCGAAACCTACGGAGACCAGCGCTTCTGGGCTACTCGCTCCACGGGGACCGGCGAGCTCGCCAATCACGTCGACATCTACTTCTCCTCTCTCGACTGCGCCGCCACCGAAGAACCTGAGCGCCTCTCGGGCCTCGTCATCGACCGAACCGCCTCTCCGGGCTGGCTTATTGGCAACTTCGACCAAGCCTGGGTTGTCTTTTGGCCGAACACCGTTTCCCGTTACCGCGGAAGCGTTCGTCGCGCTGCTACCGGCGAGTGCGAATCCCTCGACTCCGGCGTCAACGTCACCGGCTTCCCCGTCGCTCCATGGGTGCCGCGCTCCATCGGCAATGTCTTCGACCCCATCGCTATCCCCTTCCAGATTGCAGCTCCGCTCACGCTCACTGTGGCGGGCGAGGAGCAACCCGCGCCGTGATTCGCTCACTCGTCCTGCTCGCTCTCCTCCTGCCGTTGTCCGCTCATGCGGACCGAGGTGAGATCTACACGTTCATCACGGTTGGCCCGGCTGTCCTCGGCCTGGACGACCCCGCCAACGGCACCGTCCGGCAGTCCCGGCCAGGTCTGCTCGGTGAGCTGGCCGTGTACTCGGGCCTCAGCCACACGCTCTACGTCGGTGGGCTCGTCCGCGGCAGCTTCACTCGCGACGTTGCCTTCCAGCACGTCACCATCCGCCAGCAGGACGGAGGCACTCCTACGGGCACGCTCTACGCCGACACTTGGAACGTTGGCGTAGGGCCTCTGGTGGCCTACCGCTACGACACGGGCTATCGGCTCGCTCCGCTCGCCCGCTTCGAGCTGACGGGGAATTTCAGCCGCTACCAGCGCCTCCAGCTCGCCCCGACCGGGACATCCGTTGCCTTGGATTTCCCTGCGCAGTCGGACTTCGCCGTCAGCGCGCGACTCCTCGCACTCGCCGAGTATCGCCTCACGGACAGATTCATCGTGTCGGCCGGGCTCGGCATCCGCCGCTCCTTCGGCTCCCTCACCGTGTGGGAGTTCGATGTACCTGTCTCGCTGGGGGCTATCTGGTGATTGCCACGCTTTGGGGCTTCCTCCGCCCCTCCCAGTGGATCAACACTCAACCTGACACGTCATCTATGGCAACCCACCGTCACCACCCGAAGAGGTGCCCCGTGTAGCCGCCTGAAATGGAACGGGCTGCCAGCGCGCCAACGCTGACAGCCCGACGACACCTTCGTGAGCCCCTCGTATCCCGGTCGCCAAACCTTGGGGGGCCTTGCCTTGCACCACTGCCGGTTTGACCCGGCCGCTACCGGTGCGCCCATCGACGTCTTGGACCACCAGCGCGCGAAGCTAGCGCAGGTGGCCAGGGCTGTCGAGTCGCGCCCTCACGCCCGTGCCAGCTCCTCAACGCGACTCCCACAACCGGAGAGTCCCACCTGCCCCTACCGGGGCAAGGGCTCGTGCGCCTACTCGCGACGACAGCGAGCTGGACGCGCCGTCGCGCAAGCGCGCCAAGTCGAAGGCAAAGCCGGAGCGCCCGCGCTCCCCCCTCTGTCTTCCTCGGAGCGTCCTCAACTGGGAGGACAAGCACCTCATCGCCGACGAGCTGGCCGTCCTCCGCGACTTCGCCCTCACCCATGCCGTGGACCTCTTCCGGCTCCGCCGGCGCCGGCCCGAGCTCCGCGAGCTCACGCCCGCGGCCTGCTTCGTGTGGGCCGTCCACGTGGCCGCTGGTGCCATTGAAGGCGCCTGGGGCTGGCAGGCACCTGGCTACGAATGGGCCGAGGCTGCTGGGTACAGCCGCAGCCAGATTCTCCGGGCCTTCGCGGACCTGGCCGACTGCGGGCTTGTCTGGCGCTACGAGCAGCTCCGCACCATCGAGTTCCTCACCGCGGACCTGCCCCAGCCCCTCACCGAATGGACCTGCCGTGACGGCAAGGAGGGCCGCAAGTACGCCAACGTCTACTCAGTCAGCTATCTCACCCCCAAGGGGGCCGCCCTCGCTGAGGAGCTGGAGCTCTATGAGGAGCGCGCCCACCGCGGCGTCCTCACCAAGGTCCGAACGGGCCTCCTGGCCCGGCTGGAACGCTCCCTCCGCCCCGTCCTCCGGGCCTTCGCGCGACGTCGCCCTGACCTGCTTGAAAAAAATGCGACACCTCACGTGCTTAGTCGTGCGGTTTCCCAAGACACATACTCTCTAGAGGGAGGCCCCACTTATCCACAGGCGAACTCACGCCAGGAGGAGTGGGCGGAGCACGCGCCCAACGGCGCGTGCGAGGTCCCGGAAGGCCCAAGCACGCCCCTTCCCCCCAGCCGAGCCACCCACGCTGGTGCTGAGCGGCTCAGTGGGGGGGAAAGCCTGGACCGGGTGAGGCGCCAACTCGTCGCCTATTGCCTCTCCAGGCGCGTCTGGGAGCCCGTTTTTGAATGGGTCCCGGCTCCATGCCGGTGCGACAAGCGCTTCCGCGGCATCCGCGAGTGGGAAGGATTCGGCCACCACCAGGCCCAATGCCCCTACGCCTCAGACTCGGCGGCCGAGCTCCAGCACCTCCGGCAACGCGGCTGGCGCCGCGTCTTCCGGCCCGTGCTCACAGCTGCCGAGCTCTGGCCCAAGGCATGGGAAGCACCAGAGCGCCGCGAGGAACTCGCGGCCCTGGCCCAGCCCATTCTGCAGGAGGTCTGGGAGTCGCTCGAAACCACCGGCCTCGGAAAGCTTCTTCAGCGTCAGCGGCGGCCGGCCGAGGAATGGGACCTCTCTCGTGCCCTGGCCGCATTCACGACCGACGTCGAATCCCGCCAACCTGGTGCTGACGTCGCTCCTGACTTCGCCAGTGCCGTCCAGGAAGTCATTTCCGCCGCGCTGTCAACTCCCTGAGTGATAGGGGTTTGACTTGCTTTGGCAAGTCAGGTTATCCCAATAGCGGAGGGACAACCCCTCTCTCATGGAGGTTTTCTTGCCTATCGACCGCCGCGCAGCCCCGCCCGTCCTGGACAACCTCGTCCAGTTGGAGCGAGCGCAGTACCAAGTCGCCTTGGACTTCCGAGCCGTTGCGAATACCTGCCTCGCGCTCGGCCTCTCGCGCCGTCATGCGCAGCTCCTGGAGTTGCTGGCCACCCAGGCCGAGCTGTGCCTGGCCGGCATTCGCGAAATCCGCCTCGACGTCACGCCCTTCCCCTCGCTGCCCCAGCAACTCGCGGACTTGGGCTGGACCTACCTCGGTGAAGGGAGTTCCGGCCACGTGGCCGGCCGGCCCGGGCTGCCCAACATCACCGCGCCCTCCTTGCCCGCGCTCCTCACGATTTGCCGCCAGCGTTCCTCCGAACTCGACACCCACCTCAACCAGCACTGACGCCATGACCTTCCGCGACACTGCCCAACTCAATGCCGTCTGCCGCGCGCTCCTCGAGCGCGCAGGTGCTCCTCTCCTCTGGACGGCCACCGGCCCGGCCCACGCTGCAACCACCGCGTTGCTCACCCGGCCAGCTCGCCTCTCCACTGCGGCCGACGCCTTGTTGTTCCTGGCGTTCGACTTCCTGGCGGAGTTCCAGCACCAGGAAATCACTGCTTCCGTCGTTGGCGTCGTGGAGCTCCGCTCGCTTCTCAAGCCGCAGGACCTCCGCGCCGTCGGACTGCTCTTGGTCGCCCTCACCCAGGGCCCCACCGCTGTGGACGAGTGGCTCGCGCTCAACCGCCGCAACCGGCTCCTCGAAGCCGCCGTCCACCACGACCGCCGCGCGAGCTCGCTTGAGCAGCTCTCGCAATCCGCTGACGTGCGCTCCGAGGTCTCCCACCACCGCGATTTGGCCGCACAGGCCAGGGCCACTGCCGCCGCCCTGCAAGACGCACAACCTGCATCGGACGGGACTACCTTGGAGGTTGTCTCCCGCGCGGCTGGCGGAGTCGACCTCTTCCTCACCGGGAAGCCCGTCACCGACAGCTCCGTCCTCGAAATCCGCCAGGGTGGCACCTGGCGCCGCGGAACCCTGCACCTCCTCGGCTTCGACGGCTCCCGTGGACGCTTTCGCCTCCAGGAGGCCGACGCGCCGCTCTCAGCCGCCGTTGACGCCCTTTCCCGTGAGGAGACCTCGCAGAGCCTCTTGCTCAGCAAGGTCCGCTTCCGTTGGCCGGAGGCCCCATGAAGCTCGCGCCCGAAGTCGCCACCTTCATCGCGGTTCGCCGGGCTTGTGCTGCTCTCCGTCAGCCCACCCCTTCCCTCCTCCAACTATCGCCCGAGAACGAGGCGCTCGTCCGTGAGCAGCAGAACGCGCTCATCGACCTGCTCTCCTCGCTCTATCCCGTTCCCGCTCCGCAGCCCTTCCGCCTCCTGGCGGAAGTGCGTCTGCGCCAAGTGTCGCTTCCGCTCCCTCCAGCGGACGTCCGGAGCTCGCTGTGAAGCCATTTCCCAACGCTCTCAAATGCGAATCGGACGCTCGATGGTCGCTGCATAGGGTCAGCGACCTCATCGCCGACCAGGTGGAACAGCTCGCAGGCTCTGGGCCGGCCGCGGAGTCTCGCCGCGTCGCACTCCTGGAGCTGTCCAAGCGGCTGTCGCGGGAGGCTCTCTCGCCCACACCTCCGGGGGCCTCATGACCCGCTGTAAATGGCGTCTCCAGCGCAGGTGCCCCCGCGCTGGACGCGCCTTCCATGCCTTCGGGTGGTGGTGCTGGCCTCACTTCCGCCGAGTCGCCCGGACCTTCCGGCCGTCCCGGACTCCCCGTCCTGCTCCTCACAGAGCAGTATCTCACTGGCACTGATAGCCTCTCCTCATGGCCATTTCGCAGGCCCAAATCACCGCCGTCCTCGAAGCCGTGGACCTTGTTGACCTGGTGTCACGACACCTGACGCTCAAGCCCTCCGGACGCGCTTTCCAGGGCTTGTGCCCCTTCCACGGCGAGAAGACGCCTTCCTTCTACGTCCTTCCGGGCCGTCGTCGCTGGAAGTGCCACGGGTGCGGCGCATCGGGCGATGCCATCAACTTCGTTCAGCGGCATGCCTCGCTGTCCTTCCCGGACGCCGTGAGACAGCTTGCCGCCGAGTACGGTGCTCCTCTCAGTGACGCCGTCGATGCTCGCACGCGTGAGCGCTCCGCGCTCCTCGAGGTCCTCCGCCAAGCGGACGCCGCTTACCAATCCTTCCTCTGGGGCGACGACGGACGCGCCGCTCGTGACTACCTCTCAAGCCGCGGCATCACCGAGGCCACCGCTCGCGCCTTCGGCCTCGGCTGGGCCCCTCTCGCGTGGGCTTCCCTCACCAAACGCTACCAGCAGTCCGGAGCGCTCGACGCTGCCGCCAAGGCCGGACTTGTCCAGCCTCGCTCTGGCAAAGCCGGTTACTTCGACTTGTTCCGCGGCCGCCTCATGGTGCCCATCCGTTCGGCTGACGGTCGCACCATCGCCTTTGGCGGGCGTCTCGTCGCCACCGCCGACGGGCCCAAGTACCTCAATTCTCGCGAGTCCCCGCTCTACGACAAGAGCGCCACTCTCTTCGGCATGGACCAGGCGCGCGACGAGCTCCGCCGGCGCAAGACGGCCGTCCTCGTTGAGGGCTACTTCGACGTCATCACCCTCCACCAGGTGGGACTCCACAACGCCCTCGGCCTCTGCTCTACCAACCTCACCGCCGCTCACCTGGCCCTGCTCCAGCGCGCCGAGGTCCGCGAGCTGGTGCTGCTCCTCGACGGAGACGCCGCAGGCCTCGGCGCTGTCTCTCGGCTCGCCCCCGTCATCTTCTCCGCCGGCACACCTGCCCGCGTCGCGCTCCTCCCCACTGGCGAGGACCCGGACTCCTTCGCTCTACGCGCAGGCCTCACCGGCATCTCCACTCTCCTTGCCGCGGCACGGCCCCTGTCCGTCCACCTGTTCGACCACTTCCTCCCCGCCGGCGCGCGCTCTACGTATGAAGACATGATGGCGGGCCTTGCTGGGCTGCAACCCATCCTCTCCGCGACCACCGGCCTTCCGCAGCGCGCCCTGGTGGCGCAGCTCGGCGAGTTCCTCCAGCTCCAGCGCGAGGACCTGGTCGAAGCCCTCAAGCTTGGCAACACGGCATCACCCGCTGCTTCTTCGCCGCCCTCACCCAGTCCGCCGAACCCTCACGAAGCCATCTTCACCGCCGCCGCGCTCCAGCAGCCCGCTCTCCTAGAGCTGGACCAGCATGGTGCCCAACAGCACCTTCGCGCAGACCTCCGTGACGTCCTTCGCACAGGGGAAATCCCTTCACCCCCTACACACCGCGCGCTCGAAATCGCACGCTCTCAGCTCCCTACTGACGAAGCTCAGCTCCAGCGCCTCTTCGTCACGCTCTCCCGCACCCTCAAACTCCGTGCGCTCGACGAGCAGCTCTCCCTCGCCAACAACCAACGCCGTTCCGAGCTCCTCTCGCAACGTGCGCAACTCCTGGCGACGCCGAACTGACAACATCTGATTCCCGCCTTGTCTCCGCAGCTCCGCAGCTCGCAAGGCTTCCCCACCCCCCTCCGCCCCCCGAGTGGGGGCACCGTCTGCCAGACTTCCGTCTAGGCGGCAGCCGCGGAGGACTCCCGTCCTCCGTTGCGGTAGGTCGCTTCGCTCCCAGATTTTGAATAGGCCCTGCTGAACCATCAGCGCGGTAGCTACACGAGCGCTGCTCGCCCACCACCAGGTCCACCCCCGCTTCAGCCACCACTCACCGACGCGCGCTAACAGCGAAGCCCAATCGGGCCGAGGTGCCACGTCCTCCCTGTGTGGCCGCGTGTCGTCCCGGTCCTAACTACGCCGTCCCCCGAGTGCGTTCATCCGCGCCAGGCAAAAGCCCCTGTCACGTCCTCCGCCTAAAGACTCGGTGGCCAGCAACGGCCCGGGCCGCCACGCTTGAGGGACTCCATGCGCCCCCCAACGCTTTGCGAGGGGGCGCACGGAGCGCCCTCACCACGAGGAGGACGACATGACGCACCCAACCCCCGAGCAGTTCTTCGCAGACGTCAAGGCCCGCATCGCTGAGCTCAAGCAGAAGAAAGAAGCCGCCTGGGCCAAAGTCGAAGAAGCGACCGCCCAGGGTGACGAAGCCCAAGCCGACCGCGAGCGCGAGGCCTTCGCCTCCTTCAACCGCCAGATGCTGGAACTCGCCCTGTCTCAGGTCTCCGTCGGTCTCGAACTCGCCGTGGCGCACCTGGGCGCCCAGCTCCCCCCGAAGCCGCCGGCGCACTGACGGACCCGCCACAAGGGCTCCC
>NZ_JAAIYB010000209.1 GCF_010894475.1 Myxococcus vastator | reverse complement strand
CAGCTCCAGGGGCGCGTCCGCGGCGACGGCCAGCTGCTCGGCGAAGAACTCCCCGACCTCCAGGGAGAAGCGCTCCGTCAGCTCCCCACCCGCCACCTGCTCACCCTGGTCGGTGAGCTTGAGCTGGGCCTCGCGGTCCATGGCGATGTAGTGGAACTTGCGCAGGAAGAAGAAGTAGTTGTCGAACTCGAGCGACACGGAGGGCTCGAGCGCGGCCTTCACGTCTGCCAGCTTGTTCGAGCGACCAAGACGGCCGTTCTCCCTCAGGTTCCGGAGGATGAACAGCGCCTCGCCACTGACGGTGTCGCGATTGAGGGCGGGCTTCTGCATGGGAACGGGACTCTATGCCGTCCCCACGCCGTGGCTCAACGGATGACTGGCGGTAAAACGCGCCCCTACTTGATGCGCAGCAGCTGCTTCACCGTCTCCAGGACTTCCACGAAACGCACCGGCTTGCGCAGGTAGATGTCCACGCCCAGCTGCATGGCGCGGTCCTGCGCCTCCTTGCCGCCGGCGGAGATGGCGATGATGGGGATGGCGCGCAGCGCTTCTTCCTCGCGCATCCGCTCCACCAGGGCGAAGCCGTCCATCACCGGCATGTAGAGGTCCGTCATCACCAGGTTGAAGCGGTCCTCGCGCAGCATCAGCAGCGCGTGGTGCCCGTCCGGCGCGAAGTGGACCTCCAGGGGGACCTTCCCGTGCAGCTCGCCGCTGGCCAGCTTCTTCAGCACGTAGCTGTACATCTCGATGATGTGCGGGTTGTCCTCGACGATGAGCACACGATACCCCTCGTGCTCTGCGTGGGACACGTGGCTGTCTGCTCCTGCCGCACTCAAGATGTCACCCAGTTTCCGCCGGTCCTGCTCGCGCTCCACGCGAACGCCGACGCCCGCGGGCTGATCGGGGCCCGCTGGCCGCATCCAGGCCACGGTTCCGCTGACTTCTACCGGATCCAACAGCCCCGGGAAAGAAAGTGCGAGCCGGACCTCGTCCCCCATGACGAAGGCCAGGTCCGTCTGGACGAACAGGCCCTCGTGGGACAGGTTCTCCGTCACGTCGCGGGCCTGGCGCCCGTCCGTGTAGTCCACTCTCAGCACAGCCGGGACGCGGGGGTGCTGGCGCTTGTCCTCTGGACCCGGGTTCATAACAAGGGCTTGAAATCGCTCGGTAATTTGCTGATGGCAACCCAGTGTAGCTTCGAGGGTTTATGTTGACAACGTAGCCATTGGGGCAATACGTACCGGCCCGCCATGGCGGAGCCCCTGTTCACCTCTGAAGAGCAGAAGAAGTTCGACGCGGGAATCGCGGAGATCATCTCCCACTACCCTCCGGATCGGAAAAGCGCGGGCATGCTCCCGGCGCTGCGACTGCTCCAGGAAATCAAGGGATGGCTGCCCCCGGAAGGGTTGCGGCTGGTGGCGAAGCATCTGGAGGTCACTCCCGAGCGGGCCATGGAAGTGGCCAGCTTCTACGTGATGTACCACCTCAAGAAGCCGGGCAAGTACGTCATCGACGTCTGCACGAACCTGTCCTGCTCGCTGTGGGGCGCGGAGAAGATGCTCGCCTACCTGGAGGAGAAGCTGGGCCTCAAGGCGGGTGAAGCCAATGAGAAGTTCACCTTGCGAGAGACCGAGTGCCTGGCCTCGTGCGGCACCGCGCCCTGCCTGCAGATCAACGAGGATCACCACGAGAGCCTGACCCAGGCGAAGCTGGATGCCATCCTCGCCCGGTTGAGCTGAACCTCCCCCCACCCTTCTTAGGCTTAGGACGTCATCGACATGGCCTCTACGGCAAAGACGATCGAACCGATCATCTCGGCGGCCTGGGGTAAGCCTCAGTCCTGGACCCTGGACAGCTACCGCAAGCGGGGGGGCTACGAGGCGCTGAAGAAGGCGCTCCAGCTGGAGCCCGCCGCCATCATCGACGAGGTGAAGAAGTCGAACCTCCGCGGTCGCGGTGGCGCCGGCTTCCCCACGGGCCTCAAGTGGAGCTTCGTCCCCAAGGACAGCCCCAAGCCCAAGTACCTGGCGGTCAACGGCGACGAGTCCGAGCCGGGCACCTTCAAGGACCGCTACATCCTCGAAGACGACCCGCACATGATGCTGGAGGGCATCGCCATCGCGGCCTACGCGCTGGGCGTGCACACCTGCTACGTGTACCTGCGCGGTGAGTTCAAGTTCCCGGCGGAGCGCACGCAGGCGGCCATCGACGAGGCCTACAAGGCGGGCATCTTCGGCAAGACGGTCCTGGGCAAGGACTTCGAGCTGAACTGCTACCTGGTGCGCGGCGCGGGCGCCTACATCTGCGGCGAGGAGACGGCGCTGCTGGAGAGCCTGGAAGGCAAGAAGGGCTGGCCCCGCCTCAAGCCCCCCTTCCCCGCGGTGGTGGGCCTCTTCGGCTGCCCCACGGTGGTGAACAACGTGGAGACGCTGGCCAGCGTGCCCGCCGTGTTCCAGCAGGGCGCGGACGCCTACGCGAAGCTGGGCACCGACAAGTCGGGCGGCACGCGGCTCGTCTGCCTCTCCGGCACGGTGAACCGGCCGGGCGTCTACGAGGTGTCGATGTTCACGACCCTCGCCGAGCTCATCTACGACGACAAGTATGGCCGGGGCATGCCCGCGGGCCGCAAGGTGAAGGCCGTGATTCCGGGCGGCTCCTCGGCGCCGGTGCTGGGCGCGGACGAGCTGGACGTGGCCATGGAGTTCGAGGCCCTCAAGGTGAAGCAGACCATGGCGGGCTCCGGCGGCGTCATCGTCATGGACGACGCCACCTGCATGGTGCGCAGCCTGTGGCGCGTGGCCCGCTTCTACGCGGAGGAGTCGTGCGGCCAGTGCACGCCGTGCCGTGAGGGCACGCCCTGGCAGACGCGCCTCTTGCGCAAGATTGAAGAGGGCCGTGGCGAGCCGGGCGACATCGACATGCTGTCCAACGTCGCGTCGTCGATTGCCCCCTACCCGCCCATCGGCCTGGGCAACACCATCTGCGCGCTCGGCGACGCGGCGGCGCTGCCCACGCACTCGTTCCTCATGCGGTTCCGGGACGAGTTCGAGGCCCACATCCGTGAGCACCGCTGCCCGTTCGGCGACAAGCCCTGGGGTTCGTTCGGAGACTGGTCTTGAACATCGAGCTCATCCTCTTCGGAGCGTTCGCGCTCCTGACGCTGCTGTCGGCCGGAACGGTCATCTTCGCGCGCAGCCCCATCAATTCGGCCATGGCGCTGGTGTCCACGTTCTTCTTCCTGGCCGGCATCTACGTGCTGCTGTGGGCGCACACGGTGGCCGTCATGCAGGTGCTCGTGTACGCGGGCGCCATCATGGTGCTCTTCCTGTTCGTCATCATGCTGCTCAACCTGGGAGAGTCGCCCACGCGCGGCAAGCCCACGGTGGCGCGCATCGCGGGCGGCGCGGCGACGGTGGGCCTGTTCGCGGCCCTGGCCATCATCCTCCTGAAGATTCCCGCCGCCCCGGCCACGCTGAGCACGGACGCCCAGGCCTCCTTCGGCACCATCGCCACCCTGGGTCAGGTCATCTTCACCCAGTGGCTGCTCCCCTTCGAAGCGGTGAGCCTGCTGCTGCTGGTGGCCATGGTGGGCGCAGTCGTCGTGGCCAAGTCGCGAATCTGATCGCCCATTCCGGACAACTTTTCTGTGCTAGATGGCGGCGCAGGCAGCCGCTCGCGAGGCCCCGAATCGGCCCATGGTTCCCATCACCTACTACCTCCTGCTTGCCGCCGCCCTGTTCTGCATGGGCATGTTCGGCGTGCTCGTCCGCCGCAACGCGCTGGTCATCTTCATGTGCGTGGAGCTGATGCTCAACGCGGCGAACCTCACGTTCGTGGCCTTCGCGCGCATGCGCGGTGACGACCTCGGCCACGTGTCCGCCTTCTTCGTCATCGCGGTGGCGGCGGCGGAAGCCGCCATCGGCCTGGCCATCGTCATCGCCGTCTTCCGGAGCCGGGGCAGCGTCCTGGTGGAAGACATCCGGACGATGAAGCACTGATGCCTCCCCAGGAGCCACTGTCATGACTCTCGTCGAATTCTTCCGGGCGGCACCCGTGGCGCCGGACATCCTGGCGCCCTCGCTCTGGCTCATCATCGCGCTGCCCCTGCTGGGCGCGCTCATTTGCGGCGTGTTCGGCAAGATGATGGGCCGGGCCAACGTCCAGCTCGTCGCCTGCGCGGCGGTGGCCGGCTCCTTCGTCCTCAGCCTGCTGGCGTTCTGGGCGAGCAGCCACCACAACCCCGACACGGGGCGGCTGGCGGCCATCTACCCCAACCCGTTCGGCATCGAGCGGGACTTCGTGCGCTACGCGCTCGCGTACGACTACGGCACCTGGTTCTCGGTGGGCGACTTCCGGGTGAACTTCGGGCTGATGGTGGACCATCTGTCCGGCATCCTGCTGCTCATCATCACCGGCGTCGGCTTCCTCATCCACCTGTACTCCACCAGCTACATGGAGCACGACGCCGCGTACTGGCGGTTCTTCGCGTACCTGAACCTGTTCGTCGCGGCGATGCTGACGCTGGTGCTGGCCGACAACCTGGTCCTGCTCTTCGTGGGCTGGGAAGGCGTCGGCATGGCCAGCTACCTGCTCATCGGCTTCTGGTACGACGACCCGGCCAAGGCGTGGGCCGGGCGCAAGGCGTTCGTCACCAACCGCATCGGTGACTTCGCGTTCCTCATCGCCACCTTCCTGCTGGTGCTGCTGGTCTCCGCCTTCACCCAGCAGTCGAACGCGGCGGACTACAACACCGCCGGCACCACCGTGAATCACTACACGGCCGCGCTGGAGAAGAAAGGCCCCGTCACGTTCAAGGGCCTGGAGAAGCTGGCCGAGGGCCTGGTGGATGGCAACGCCGACAAGGTCGACCTGAGCACGCCCATCGAGGCGGGCCCCCTGGAGGGCTACACCTTCGGCGGGGTGATGACGGCGGCCATGCTGCTGTTCCTCCTGGGCGCCGCGGGCAAGAGCGCGCAGCTGCCGCTGTACGTCTGGCTGCCGGACGCCATGGCCGGCCCGACGCCGGTCTCCGCCCTCATCCACGCCGCGACGATGGTGACCGCCGGCGTCTACCTGTTCAGTCGAATGTCCGCGCTGCTGGTGCTGAGCCCCACCGCCATGGCGACCATCGCCATCATCGGCGCGCTCACCTCGCTGCTGGCGGCGCTCATCGCCTTCGCGCAGGACGACATCAAGAAGGTGCTCGCCTACTCCACGGTGTCCCAGCTGGGCATCATGTTCATGGGCGTGGGCATGGGCATCTTCTGGGCGGCGGTGTTCCACCTGATGACGCACGCCTTCTTCAAGGCCTGCCTCTTCCTCGGCGCCGGCAGCGTGATGCACGGCAACGGCGACGAGACGGACATCAAGAAGCTGGGCGGGCTGCGCAAGGAGATGCCTTGGACCTGGGCGACCTTCCTCGTCGCCACGCTGGCCATCACCGGCATCCTCCCGCTGTCCGGCTTCTTCTCGAAGGACGCCATCCTGCACGGCGTGCACCACAACCACCTGCAGGGCCTGGAGTGGGTGTCCAGCCTCGTCTACTACCTGGGCCTGCTCATCGCGGCGTCCACCGCGTTCTACATGACGCGCGTGTACCTGCTCACCTTCGAGGGTCCCCGTTCGAAGGAGGCCCGGGTGGCGCACGCCCATGAGAGCGCCTGGCAGATGACCCTGCCGCTGGTGGTGCTCGCGGTGCTGAGCGTGGTCGCCGCGCGGTACGCGTTCGGCATCAACTTCTTCGACATGACGTCGCAGCCGGTGCTCGACAACTTCCTGAGCCCGGTGTTCAGCGCGACCAAGCGCATCACCGACGCCAGCACGCTGGTGGCGCTGGACACCAGCCGCCCGCAGGTGGTGCCTGACTACCTCAAGGCCTGGGCCGTGGCCCTTGCGGGTGGTGGCGCGGCGGCCTTCCTCTACCTGCGCTACTTCCCCGCGCGCGTGGGCCGGCCGGACCCCGCCTTCATCCGCGCGGTCCGCCCCCTGGCGCTCAACAAGTTCTACGTGGACGAGCTCTACGAGCTGATTGTCATCCGTCCCGTGAAGTTCATGAGCTTCCTCCTCTTCCGCGTGGTGGACGCGCTCATCATCGACACCGTGGCGGTCCGCGGCACGGCGTGGGTGACGGCGCGCGTGGGCAGTGCGCTCCGCTACGTGCAGTCGGGCGACGCCCAGGCCTACGCCGCTGTGATGGCCATCGCCCTGCTGGGCGGGGTGGCCTACGCCCTCATCCAGGTGATGCAATGAGCTTCGTCGACAACCACCTGCTCAACCTCGTCGTCTTCCTGCCGCTGGTGTTCGCGGCGCTGGTGGCGCTGCTGCCGGCCGGGGAGAACGGTCAGATTCGCACCGTCACGTTCATCGCCATGGTGCTGGACCTGGTGTTCGGGGTCTGGGCCTACATGGCGTACGTGCCGGGCGGACCGGAGTTCCAGCTGGAGTACCGGGCGCGCTGGTTCGACATGTTCGGCACCAGCTACCACATTGGCGTGGACGGCCTGGCCGTGAGCCTGCTGCTGCTCACCGTCTTCCTGGGGCCCCTGGTGGTGCTGGCGTCCACCACGTACATCAAGTTCCGCATCAAGGAGTTCCACCTGGCGCTGCTGGTGCTCCAGACGACGATGCTGGGCGCGCTGGTGTCGCTGGACGTGCTGCTCTTCTACATCTTCTTCGAGGCCATGCTCATCCCCATGTACCTCTTGGTGGGTGTGTGGGGCGCCGAGGACCGGCAGATGGCGGCGGTGAAGTTCTTCCTCTACACACTGGCCGGCTCGCTGCTGATGCTGGTGGCCATCATCGCCGTGTACTTCATCAGCGCGCCGGTGGGTGCCCGCTCGTTCGACTACGCGAGCATCTACAACGGCCTGCTGGACGCCAACCGGCAGCTCAGCGCCTGCACGGCGGGGCCCGCGGGCGCGTGTGATTCGCTCACCGGCCTGGCCGCCACGCTGCACACCTGGGGTCCGTGGCTGTTCGGGGCGTTCGCCATCGCGTTCGCCGTCAAGGTCCCCATGTGGCCGCTGCACACCTGGTTGCCGGACGCGCACGTCCAGGCGCCGGTGGCAGGCTCCATGATTCTGGCCGGCGTCACGCTGAAGATGGGAACGTTCGGCTTCTGGCGGTACGCGATTCCGTTCTTCCCGGTGGCCACGCAGCAGGCGCGGCCCTTCCTGGCCACGCTGGCCGTCATCGGCATCGTGTACGGCGCGCTGATGTGCCTGGCGCAGCGGGACATCAAGAAGCTGATCGCGTACTCGTCCGTCAGCCACCTGGGCTACTGCATGCTGGGCATCCTGGCGATTACCGCCGAGGGCGCCACGGGCAGCGCGTACCAGATGCTCAACCACGGTGTGTCCACGGGCGCGCTGTTCCTCCTGTTCGGCTACCTGTACGAGCGGCGCCACTCGCGCCTGATGGCGGACTACGGCGGCATCGCGAAGGTGATGCCGGTGTTCACCGCGGCCTTCGTCATCATCACCTTCTCCTCCATCGCGGTGCCGGGCACCAACGGCTTCATCGGTGAGTTCCTGGTGCTGCTGGGCACCTTCAAGAGCGACCTGGGTGAGGCCGCGGGCAACGCGCACCTGACGGCGGTCTTCGGCGGGTTCGCCACGCTGGGCGTCATCCTGGGCGCCGCCTACATGCTGTGGATGGTGCAGAAGGTGTTCTTCGGTGGAATCACCCACCGGGAGAACCAGCACCTGACGGACATGAACCTGCGCGAGGGCCTCACGGTGCTGCCCTTCATCGTGCTGGTGGCGGTGATGGGCCTGCAGCCGCAGCCCTTCCTGGACCGGCTCGCGCCGTCCACGGACCGCTTCCTGGC
This sequence comes from Myxococcus vastator, assembly GCF_010894475.1. Classification (GTDB taxonomy): domain Bacteria; phylum Myxococcota; class Myxococcia; order Myxococcales; family Myxococcaceae; genus Myxococcus; species Myxococcus vastator. The sequence goes on along the minus strand of NZ_JAAIYB010000209.1, from coordinate 5,935 downwards.
CCGCGCCCGCGTGGGCACGCCGGGGGCCGCGTTGCAGGAGGACCGGCTCCGCGTGGAGGTGATGTCCCTGCCGCCCCGACAGGTCGTCGCCGCGCCGTCCGCGCCCGTTCCGCTGGCCGCCGCCCCGGCCGTTCCCTCGCCGCGGCAGTAAGCCGCCTGAGCTTCCGACAATGACCCTGCCCAATCTCAGCCTGGCAGACTTCCTCCCGCTGCTGCCCACCATCATCATGGTGGTGGGTGCCTCCATCCTGCTGCTGTCGGAGGTGTTCCTCTCCACGACGGCGTCGCGCTCGTACCAGGCGGTGCTCACCGTGGCGACGGCGGTGGCGGCCGGCGCCGTGGCGCTGACGACGATGTTCGAGCCGCCCCAGGAGGTGATGCTCGGCTTCGGCGTGCTGGACCCCTTCTCCAGCTTCCTCACCTTCGTGGTGTGCGTGGGCCTGGCGCTGGCGACCCTGAGCTCGGTGAGCTTCCTGCGCAAGCGTGGCGCGGAGCGCGGTGAGTTCTACGCGCTGATGCTGTTCGCCACGGCGGGCATGAGCCTGCTGGCGATGTCGAACGAGCTCATCACGCTCTTCATCAACATCGAGGTCCTCTCCATCGCCACCTACGCGCTGACGTCGTACCTGCGGCGTGGCACGCGGCCGAGCGAGGCGGGCTTCAAGTACTTCATCCTGGGCGCCTTCTCCTCCGCGGTGCTGCTCTACGGCGCGGCGCTGCTGTACGGCGCCACCGGCACCACCCACCTGACGGCCATGGCCGGTCCGCTGTCCACCGCCCTGTCGTCGCAGCCGGGCCTGGTGTACGCGGGCATCATCCTGGTGGGCGCGGGCTTCGCCTTCAAGGTGGCCGCGGTGCCGTTCCACATGTGGACGCCGGACGTCTACGAGGGCGCGCCGACGCCCGTCACCGCGCTGATGAGCGCGGGCGTGAAGGCGGCCGCCTTCGCGGCGATGGTCCGCGTGTTCTTCATGGTGGGCAAGGGCGTGGACCCGGCGATGCTGCTGACCCTGTTCTCCGTGCTGGCCTTCCTCACCATGGTGGCAGGCAACCTGCTGGCGATTCCGCAGCGCAACGTGAAGCGCATGCTGGCGTACTCGTCCATTGCCCACGCCGGCTACCTGCTGGTGGGCGTGGCCGCCCTCTTCGTCACCGGCCCGGGCGAGCAGTTCCGCCTGCTGGGTGCGTCCGCGCTGACGGGCGGCACCCCGCTGGACCTGGCCCGCGCGGAGGCGCTGCGCGGCATCCTCTACTACCTGCTGGCGTACACGTTCAGCGCGGTGGGCGCCTTCGCCATCGTCTCCGTCCTGGAGCGTCGCGAGGACGAGGAGAAGGGCACCGCCTGGGACCTGGAGCGCTTCAGCGGGCTGGCGCAGCGCAAGCCGGGCTGGGCCTTCGCGATGGCGGCCTTCATGCTGTCGCTGGGTGGCATCCCGCCCACCATCGGCTTCATGAGCAAGCTGCTCATCTTCCAGGCCGCCGTGGACGCGGGCCTCATCGGCCTCACCATCGTCGGCGTGCTCTCCAGCGCGGCGGGCGTCTATTACTACCTGCGCGTGGTCGTCTACATGTTCATGCGGCCGGTGCCGGAGGGCGCGCAGGCGCTGGAGAAGAGCTGGTCCACCGAGCTGGCGCTGGTGCTGTCCACCGCGGCGGTCGTGATTCTGGGCATCATCCCCGGCCCCATCATGGGGTGGCTGGAGCAGGCCAGCAGCATCTTCGGCCAGTAGCCGCCCACCTCCGCTGTCACACCCCGCCCGCCCCGGCTTCGTGCCCGGGCGGGCGTCGTGTTTTCGGCTGGCCGAGAATCCATCAGGGCGCCGCGTCCACCAACGACCCACGAAGCTCCAGCGTCTCGAGGCGCGTCTGCGCTCCCGCTTCGCGGAGCAGGCGCACCAGGGACGCGTCGTCCGTCACCGAGACATTCAGGGCGGACACACCCGCCCCCAGCCGCCCGAAGGCATCTTCGAGCAGTGTCCGCGCCTGCGCGGGAGACGCCGCGAAGAAGGGATACACAAGGGGCCCAGAGCGCAGGTCCATCATCCCCAACCACCGGCGTGCAGGGGCCTGGAGGTCGACGAGCCCCAGCAGCCGGTGCGAGTCACTGGCCGCGAAGCCGACCAGCTTGCCGGGAATCATCCCGAAGGCCTCCGTCAGCGCGCCGCAGTCCTCCAGCGTCACCGGCACCACGGCCCCGTCCGGGGACGCGGCGGGGAGCGCCGCCAGGTGGGCCCGCGTCACCCGCAGCGTGGTGGCCTCGCGCGCCGGCCGCATGCCCAGCGAGGTGTAGAGCGCCAGCGCGGGGGCGTTGTCTCGCTTCACGTTGAGGACCCAGCGGGTACACCCTTGTGCGCGAAGGTGCTCGGCCAGGTGCGTCATCATCCTCCGCCCCAGTCCCTGCCCCCGCTCGGATGGCGCCACCACCAGCTGCACCACGAACCCGAAGTCCCCCAGGGTCTCCGTCACGGCGTAGGCCCCGATGCCCTGGGGGCCTTCCGCGAACAGGGAGCGCCGGGCGAGCTCCGCCGCCCATACCGGCTCAGGCGGCGGGGGGTCATCCACCCCGAGCTCCAGAAAGAGCCGGGCGAAGACAGCGTGGTCTTCCAGCCGACCGGGACGCAGCACCCACTGAGATGCAGATGAACCCACCTGCGCTTCCTTTCGTCGCGAACTGACTCGGCTTGCAAACGCGGAAAAGAAGGCGGCCCGACACCCCAAAGAGGTGCCGGGCCGCGGGTCTTCTCAAGGTGACTCACCGGAAGTGCTGAAGGGGTGGGGGGGAACCGCCTTCAGCCTCGCTTCGATGTGTCCCGCGTATTCTCTTAGCAGTCGCCGTGCCAGTCGCCTCCCAGGGAGAAACTCTAGTTTTCTCAAGCACTTGAAGCACTGCCTGACGTTGGCCCCGCCCCTCGGCTCCATTTCATGGCTGCAATGGAGTTTCAGAATTGAAAAAGTTGAGCAAATTCAGCCGCTTGTCTTTTTCACCTATGAACCCGTCCATTTCGGATCTGAATCCATGGCCGCGGGAAAGTTACAGGGGTGAGTCTTCACCCTACTCCAGGGCTATTCCCGGGCCAGCTCGCTGGGCGGCCGGAGGTTGAGCCGCTTCATCTTCCGCCAGAGGGTGGTGGAGGAGACGCCGAGCTCATCGGCGACTCGCGCCAGGTCCACCCCGTGCCGCTCCAGCGCCTGGGTGATGGCGTGGCGCTCCGCCTCCTCCACCACCTGGGCCAGCGTGGGCCCCGCGCTGGCGTTGCGCCCGAGCGCCCCGCCCTGTCCGTCCAGGAAGGCGACGCTGGGGGTGCCATGGGCCGGCGTCATGCGGCCCTGCCGCACGGGGAAGTCCTCGGGCAGCAGCTCGTTGCCCTCCGCGAGCGCGGCAGCCTGCTCCACCAGGTTCTCCAGCTCGCGCACGTTGCCGGGGAAGTCGTAGCTCATCAGGTGGGCCACGGCGGCGGCGGACAGGCGCTTGGGGTTGGGGCTGCGGGCATTGGCCCGCTCCAGGAAGTGCTCCGCCAGCGCGGGCACGTCCTCCAGGCGCTCGCGCAGGGGCGGCACGCGGAGGGCCACCACGTTGAGCCGGTAATAGAGGTCCTGCCGGAAGCGCTTGTCGCGCACCTCCAGCTCGATGTCCCGGTTGGTGGCGGCGACGATGCGCACGTCCACGCGCAGCGCGGTGGACTCACCGACGCGGCGGACCTCGCCCTCTTGCAGCGCGCGCAGCAGCTTGGACTGGAAGGTGGGGCTCGTCTCCGTCACCTCGTCGATGAAGAGCGTGCCGCCGTCCGCTTCCTCGAAGAGGCCCCGGCGGGACTTCACCGCGCCGGTGAAGGCGCCCTTGGCGTGGCCGAACAGCTCGCTCTCCAGCAAGGACTCGCTGATGGCCGCGCAGTTGACGGGCACGAAGGAGCGGGCCTTGCGGCGGCTGTGCGCGTGGAGCGCGCGCGCCACCAGCTCCTTGCCGGTGCCGCTCTCACCCTGGATGAGGACGGTGGCGTCGCTCTGCGCCACGCGCATGAGCCGCGTGGTGAGCTCGCGCATGGCGGCGCTGCGCCCCACCAGCGCGGACAGGCCGTGGCGCTGGTTGAAGTCGGTGGTGAGGTTGTCCACGTCGCGCAGCAGGCGCGCGCGCTCCAGGGCGCGCTCCACGCGGTAGCGCAGCTCGCTCTCCTTGAAGGGCTTGGTGACGTAGTCGTAGGCCCCCAGGCGCATGGCCTCCACGGCGCTCTCGATGGAGCCGAAGGCCGTCATCATGATGACCTGGAGCCGGGGCGCCACCTCCATCGCGCGCCGCAGGAGGGTGAGCCCGTCCATGGGCTCCATCTTCAAGTCCGTCAGCAGCAGGTCGATGCTGCCGCTGGCGAGCTGGGCCAGGGCCTCCTCGCCCGTGGCGGCCTCGAAGACGGTGTAGTTCTCCGCCCGCAGCAACAGGGCGGTGGTGGCGCGCATGTTGCGCTGGTCGTCCACGACGAGGAGCCGTCCTCGGGTCGGCGGAGTGTTCGCGTCGGTCATGGGAAGGACGGGGGCTGCGAGAGCGGCAGCCGGAAGGTGAAGGTGGTACCGCGCCCCGGGATGCTGTCCACGGCGATTTCGCCCCGGTGCTCCTCGAGGATGCGCCTGACGACGGCCAGCCCCAGGCCGGTGCCCTGGGCCTTGGTGGTGAAGAACGGCTCGAAGACGCGGTGGAGCAGCTCGGCGGGGATGCCCGGGCCCTGGTCCACCACGTCGATGCGCAGCTGCTCGCGCCCCGCGTGGGCTTCACGGCGCGCGCGCACCTGCACGAGCCCCCCCTGCGGCATGGACTGGATGGCGTTGACCGCCACGTTGACCAGCGCCTGGCGGATGAGGCGGCGGTCCATGGGCACCGGCGGCAGGCCGGGCTCCACGTCGGACTGGATGCGGATGGAGCGGTCCGCGCCGCCGCCCTGCATCCGCGCGGCCTCCAGCGAGTCCTGGAGCACGCGCCCCAGGTCCTCCTGCTGGAGCACCGGGTCCCTGGGACGCGTGTAGTCCAGCAGGTCACCGACGATGCGGTTGAGCCGGTCGCTCTCCTCCCCCAGGATGTCGAGCAACATGGCCGCGTCCCCGCCCGGCACCAACAGCCGGCGCAGCGAGGCCACCGCGTTGAAGATGACGCCCAGCGGGTTGCGCACCTCGTGGGCGACAATCGCGGACAGCTCGCCCAGCGCGGCCAGCCGCTCGCGCTTCACCATCTCCGCGCGCGTGGCGGCCAGCTCCGCGTAGCTGGCCCACAGCGACTCGTACAGGCGCGCGTTGGCGATGGACAACGCCAGCTGGCCACACGTGGCCTCCGCCAGCTCGATGAGCTCCGGACCGAAGGCGCGCGGGCCCCGCGTGTCGTCCACCACCACCACGCCGATGAGCTCCTCGCGCGAGGTGAGCGGCAGCGCCAGCAGCGCCTTCTCGTCGAAGCGGTGCGCGAGCTCCGGGTTGTAGCCGCCGTCGGCGGCGGCCACGTCCTCCACCGCGATGGGCCTGCGCTCGCGCGCCACGCGCGCCGTCAGGCCGTCCCCGTGGAGGGGCAGCACCACCGTGCGGAAGAAGTCGCGGTGCGCGATGGAGGCCGCGGCGCCGCGCAGCAACCGGGCGCTCTCGTCGTACAGCAGGATGTAGCAGTTGGACACGTCCAGCAGGCGGACGAGGAAGTCGGCGGCCACGTCCAGGATGCTCGACGTCTCCAGCACGCCGGACGTGGTGCGCGCCAGGTCCAGCAGCAGGCGCGTCTCGGCCAGCTGGCGCGAGGACTCGGCCCGCAGCCGGCGCTGCTCCAGCAGCGTCACCAGCAACTCCGACAGCGTGCCCAGCAGGCGCAGGTCCCGCTCGTCGAAAGGGTTCCCTGGCGCGCGCAGCACCTGGAGCATCCCGCACACCTCGCCGCCGCGAGTCAGGCACACGGCCGCGCCCGCCCCCAACC
>NZ_JAAIYB010000208.1 GCF_010894475.1 Myxococcus vastator | reverse complement strand
GGCATGCCCGTTGCGGATCATCCGTGTTGGGAAAATCCCTTGAGGTTACGGCGGTTTTGGCCGGTTGCTTGATCCACCAGGAACCGTCTGTTAGCACCGCCGAACGCCTCGTTTTCCCCCTGCATCCGCACGTTTGAGACACGCGTGAACGCCCTCGCCCAAGCCGCTACCCCCCTCCCAAGTGCTGGAATTCTCTGGGCTCGGATGCTGGACGCCATCCGCCAGGAGAAGTTCGACTACGCGCTGAGATGGCTGGAGCGGATGCGGCCCCTGGAGGTGCGTGACGGCGCCCTGGTGATGGGCGTTCCGGACCGCTTCTTCCGTGACTGGGTGGATGACCACTACCGTCCCATGCTGGATGTGCAGCTCGGGCGGATGGGGGAGGGGCTGACGTCCATCGCCTATGAGGTGGTGGAGGGGCTGGAGCCGGACCCGCACTTTCCACCCATACCCTCCGTCAAGGCGAGCGCCACGCGCCCGGGGCGGCTGAACGCGCGGTTCACCTTCGACACCTTCGTGGTGGCGGACAGCAACCAGCTCCCGGCCGCCGCGGCGCAGGCCGTGGCCGACAAGCCGGGCCACCACTACAACCCGCTCTACATCTACGGCGGCACGGGCCTGGGCAAGACGCACCTGCTCCAGGCGGTGGGCAACTTCATCTGGGAGAGAGATCCATCCCAGCGCGTGGTGTTCCTCTCCAGCGAGCAGTTCACCAACGAGTACGTGGAGAGCGTCCGCGAGCACCGCATGGGGGACTTCCGCCGGAAGTTCCGTGAGGAGTGCGACGTGCTCCTCATCGACGACATCCAGTTCCTGGGCAAGCGTGAGGAGACGCAGAAGGAGTTCTTCTACACCTTCAACACGCTCTACGAGATGAACAAGGCCATCGTCCTCACCAGCGACACGGTGCCCTCGGAGATTCCGGGCCTGGAGGACCGGCTGCGCAGCCGCTTCGCCATGGGGCTGATGACGGACATCCGCGAGCCCACCTACGAGACGCGGGTGGCCATCCTCCAGAAGAAGGCCGTGGCCGAAGGGCTGGACCTGCCGGACTCGGTGGCGCACTTCATCGCCAAGCACATCCAGAAGAACGTGCGCGAGCTGGAAGGCGCGCTGGTGAAACTGTCCGCGGTGCACAGCCTGACGCGCCAGCCGGTGACGGAGGACTTCGCGGCCCAGGTGCTGCGCGACATCCTGCCCGCCCACAGCGCGGTGGACGTGGAATCCATCCAGCGTGAGGTGGCCCGCTTCTACAAAGTCACGGTGGAGTCGCTGAAGGAAGACCGCCGTCACAAGGCCCTGGCCCATGCGCGCCAGGTGGCCATGTACCTCAGCCGCAAGCTGACGAAGAGCTCCTTCCCGGAGATCGCCGCGCGCTTCAGCAAGGACCACTCCACCGTCATCTCCGCGGTGCGCAAGGTGGAGGGCCTCCGCGTGACGGACGCCACCGTGCAGCGCGAACTGGCGGAGCTGGAGTTGAAGCTCGGCAACCCCTGAGACAGCCGTGCCTGGGTTTCATGTCGGGCGGTGGTAGCCAGGATTGACGCTCGGGCGCGTATTCGGGGGAGTGAGCCCGCGCGTGAAGAGCCTGGTCCTGCTGCTCGCCGTGCTCACGGCCGCCGCGCTGTGGCGTGCGGGCACGGCGACTCGGACGCCGGCGCCCCCTGAGACACCGTTGGCTGTCTCACCGTCCTTGGAGGATGACGCACCCCCGCTGGAGCCCGAGGAGAACCTTCCGGGCGTGAAGGGGCGGGAGCGGGTGCTCGTCGTGGGCCACCGGCTCCGGTACACGTTTGATTTGGACCTCCGGACCCACACGGAGCATCCATCGGGCACGCGGGCGTCCCTGCACACGGGATGGAGCGGCCTGCTCGAGCTCACCTACCTGGGCGCGGAGGGTGCGCAGCACCTGTTCTCCGGCCGCCTCGTGCCCACGCGGGTGGTCGTGAACTCCGGTGAGGCGACGGAGGCCGGTGACGCGGCGCTGCGGACGCTCCGGGGCAGGTTCGAGCGGCCGGTGTACGTGGGCCAGGACGCCCGGGGCCGGGTGATGGCCGTGCACTTCGACGCGGCGCAGGACGCGGCGGCGCGGCGGATGGTGCGACTGCTGCTCGCGTCGACGCAGTTCGTGGCGGAAGAGGGCACCCGCTGGAGCACCGAGGAGCCGGACTCGCGTGGTGACCTCGAGGCCGTGTACCGCGCGGGTGGCAGCGCGAACACCTACGTGAAGACGAAGCGGCGCTACCTGCGCGCGGGCACGGCGGTGCTTCCACGGCTGCAAGGGCACCTGGACTTCACCCTGTTCGCGGATGGGCACGTGAGGGAGGCGACGGGCTCGGAGGTGGTGGAGCTGGGCGGCGGCGGCACGGAGCTCCCACGCATCCGCGAGGAGACGCGGGTCGCGCTGACCAACGTGGGCGTGGACTACCGGCTCTCGTCGCTGAGGCCGTTTGAGGCCACGCGGGCGACGCTGCGGTCGGAGCGGCTCACGGAGTTGGCCGACGTGGAGGAGGCGCGGGCGATGGGGCACATGGAGCGGCCTTCACTGCTGCTCGGTGATGAGCTGGAGCGAGTGATGGATGGAGCACGGGACGCGGGGGTGAGGAACGCGGCGGCGCTGTCGATGGGGACGCTGGCAAAGGCCTTGGAGGTGCCGGAGCCGGGTCGGAGCCAGGCGCTGGTCGAGGGGCTCTTGAGGCGCTGTCGTATGGGTGCTCTGGAGCCCGAGGTCTGCCTGGATGCCCTGGCCCGGGCTGGCGCTCCGGCGGGACTGGCCTACGTGAAGTCGGCGCTCGTGCATCCGGAGGCGGCCGTGCGGGGCGCGGCGACGGAGGCGCTACGTGCCATCCCTGGCGCGGCGGTGGATGCCTTGCTGGACCAGGTGATGCTCGACGACCCGAGCCCCCGGGTCCGTGCGCTCGCGGTGAAGGCCGTCTCGCAGCGGGTGGCCAGCGCCCACATGGAGGCGTTGGCCCGGGCGCTGCGCGCGGAGCGGAGTGAGCGTGTCCGGCTCGAAGTGGTGCGGCTGCTGGGCCAACTGCAAGCCGTGGAGCCTCCCACCGTGGCCTTGCTTCGCGATGTCGCAGCCAACGATGGGTCCGCGAACGTGCGCGCGCTGGCCGCGTCACTGCTCGGTGAATAGGGCGGGTGCCGGGCGGCTGAGTCCATCCGGCACCCGCTCTTAACTTCGGCGGTCTACGTGCCCTTGCGACGGCGGCCCACGACGACCCGCATCAGCCCCACGAGCATCCACGGGAGCAACGCGGCGGGAGACGAGGACTGGCACCCGCAGCCACTGTCCGGAGGCGGTGGGGGCGGAGACGTCCCCGCATCCCGCTCCTGGGAGGGACCACCGTCGGGCTCGGGTTCCTCGCCTGGACCGGCGTCCGGCTCCGTGCCCGCGTCCAGCTCCGTGCCGGTTCCAGCGTCTGGATCCGCGCCGGTTCCGGCATCCGGGTCCTCGCCCGGGCCTGCGTCCGGATCCGCGCCGGTTCCAGCATCCGGGTCTTCACTTGGGCCGCCGTCCGGATCCGTGCCGGTTCCAGCGTCCGGGTCCTCGCCCGGGCCGCCATCGGCTCCACCGTCCGGATCCGTGCCGGTTCCAGCGTCCGGGTCCTCGCCCGGGCCGCCGTCCACGCCACCATCGGTCTGCGGAAACGCCGCCCGCGCGATGAACACGGCCGTGCCCCACTCCTCCTGGTCATTGTCCGGCGGAGCCAGCCCCGCGGCCAACGCGACATCCGACCGCGCGTTGATGCTGGGCGCGCCAGCGAACACCGGGTTGGACGGCGTCTCCTGGTCGATGCGCGCCGGGCCCAGGTCCGAGGTCACGAGGTCGTGCTCGCTCACGACCCGCTTCAACTCCTGACCGTCACTGACCCACACCGCGCGCAGGTTCGCGGCGTCGAAAGCCCGGAAGACCACGAGGCCACTGTCGTTCATGTCCGGCGGGAAGAACTCCAACTGCCGGATCTCCCCCAGGCCATCCTGGGCAATCACCCGCAGCTCCGTTCCGTCCCAGCGCCACAGCGTCGTGACGTTCCGTTCGAACGCGTCCCGGGCCGTCCCCAGGAACGCCACCTGGCCCTGGTTGTTGAACGCCGGCTGCACGGACGCGAAGCGGTACACCGGTGAGTTCGCGTCGAGCCCGCGCGTCCGCGCCACGAGCTGCGACTCGGCGTTCACGTTGAAGATGCGCAGTTCCTGGAAGAACTCCGCGGACGCGGACGCGAGGTCCACCACACCGGCAATCTGCTCCTGGTCGTTCAGCCTCGGCGAGTACAGGAACGAATAGGGGCTCGAGCTGTCGGCGATGTTGTCGCTGACCAGCGTGCTCACCCAGCCCGAGCCCTGGAGGACATAGGATTGCCCTCCACCGCCATACGCGGCACGGAAGCCAATCACCTCGACCTCGTTGAGCTGCAAGCTGCTCCAGTTCGAGGCGCCAATGGGTATGCGCTCGATGCGCACGTCGTCCGGACTGGCGACATTCAACCGGTAGATGCCGTTCTGGGACGCCGACGAGGCTCCGGTGACGGCGAAGGCCAGATTGCCCTGGGCGTTGAGGGACGGGTCGCTGATGCGCGCGTCTTCGCCCAGGTCCGGGAGCATGTAGATGCGCTGCCCCGTGCCCTCCTGGCCCCACCACACCGCCTCGCGTCCCTCGGGGGTAATCGCCAACCGGAACGCAAGCTGACCATCGTCGGTCAGCGGTAGCTGGAGACTTCCCGCCAGCAGGTTGCCCGGCGCCACGTTGTAGGCGCCGGAGGCATTCCCCAGCAGGTTGGTCCGCGCCTGGAGCTCCAGCGTGTATTCGGGCACCTGTGCCCAGGCTGGCGCGGCCAGCGTGAGCACACTCAGCGCCAGCGTCCTTCCACTGACCCGACAGGTCCGCGCACTCCGCTTCCGTCCCGCGACTGACATGGATGCTGCCTCCCATGTTTAAAAGGAAGGCAGGCTATCACTGACTTCCGACGCTCAGGCCTCGGGCACCCACAGCGAGCGCAGGTCGGCGGGGAGCTGGCCCATGACGTCGTCGGCCTCGCCCTCGCTGATGTGATTGCGCACCGTGAGGAACACGGCCCGAGACAGACGCTCGGCCTCGTTGGGCGTGGTGTCGAGCTCCTCGGCCACCATGGCGAGGAACTGCTCCAGCTTGTACTTCCTGGCGACCTTGCCCTCGTGCCGAGGACACCGCTTCAGCATGTCCGTCACCTTCCGCGGAAGCTGGGCCTCCAGGTGCTTCGCCTCGGTGTCCATGAGGCGCTGCTCCAGCAGGCACAGCACGGACTGCGCGGCCTTCTCCGCCAGCGGGCGGACGACGCTCGCGTTCGCTTCGAGGTCCTTCAAGAAGGCCGCGTAGGTCTGCGCCGCGCGCGACTCGCTGCGCTGCTCCTTGAGGCCAGGCGTGGCGCTCCGGCCCTCCGCTGCCTCTCCCTGCTCCTCACGTATGTTCGCCATGACGGTGGCCTCCTCGGTGTCGGGCTTGAGTCTCCTCCGTGAGCGTGGGCACCCCACGTCCCCCAGGCACCGGTCGCCCCCCGCGCGCCGGGACGACAGGGCGGGGAGCGAGCCATGCACCGTCAGTCCACCGCACCGCCGAACAGCTCCACCATCCGCTGCCAGTGCAGCGTGCCCCAGAGCGTCAGCGTGGCCAGCGCCAGGCACACCGCGCCGAGCGCCTCCCATCGCCGGCCAATGGGCGGCCGTGCCTCCGGGTCCACCCGCCGCAGCGCCACCACGCCCAGGATGAGGGCGAGCATGGCCATGGCCGCGAAGATGAACGTCAGCGCGCTCCCCCCGCCGAACAAGGAAAGCAGCGGCGCGAAAACGGGCAGGAACAACGAACCCACGCTCAGCGACAGCGCGTGCCGGGCGAGGGGGTTGTTGACCCGCAGGTCCCACAGTCGGCGCAGCTCGCGCTCGGGGACGTCCAGGCGGAAGAAGAGCCGGCTGCGCGTGTCGCGGAAGATGTTCACCGCGACCATCAGCGGAACGAAGAACACCAACGCAGGCGCGCCCAGCGACGGCGCGGTCATCAGCATGGCCAGCAGTGGAATGGCCAGCAGGCCCAGGCGGGCCCAGCGCATGCCCAGGAAGAACGCCAGGCCCACGCCCGCGCTGGCCAGACACGCCAGCGCGAGGCCGAATTCCCTCCTCACCAGCGCCCCCAGCGCCAGAAACAAGAGCAGCTCCGTGACGCCGACCACCAGCCAGGCGCTCACGTCCCTCCGTCCCCAGAGCCTCAGCCGGAAGGTCTCCAGGTAGTTCACCTCCGGACGCACGGCGCAGGGCGGGCAATACATCCGGCCCATCACCCACGTCGTGCACGCGGTGCAGACGAAGCTGCCGCAGCGCTGGCAGGTGGCGCCCGCGAGCGCATCCGGATGGAGGGCGCAGCGGGGCAGGGCACCGGATGAGACGTCGGCGGACATGCGTTCAGTCTCTCATGCTGACCAGGAACCAACATCCCGGAGCACCGGCGGCTCCCGCCACCATTCCCTACCCACGGCGCCGGAGGTGCGTGCTAAGCGCGTCGCGTGAGTCATTGGCATCGAGACTTGGAGGCACCTTGTTCCGAATGAAGGCCCTCGTCGCCGCAGCCCTTGTGTTCAGCGGGCTGCCGGCGCTTGCCCAGACACCCCAGGAGGCGAAGCCGCTGGAGCCCGGCCGCGAAGCGCTCGCCATCTCGTATGAGAAGTACGCGCTGCCCAACGGCCTGGAGGTCATCCTCTCCGTGGACCGGAAGCTGCCGGTGGTGGCCGTCAACATCTGGTACCACGTCGGCGCGTACCACGAGCAGCCCGGCCGCACCGGCTTCGCGCACCTGTTCGAGCACATGATGTTCCAGGGCTCGCGCAACGTGGCCGACGACGTCCACATCTCCCGGCTGGAGCAGTTGGGCGCCACCGACCTCAACGGCACCACCAGCTTCGACCGCACCAACTACTTTGAAACCGTCCCCAGCAATCACCTGGAGACGGCGCTGTGGCTGGAGAGCGACCGCATGGGCTTCCTGCTCGACGCCATCACTCCAGAGAAGCTGGAGACGCAGCGCGAAGTGGTGAAGAACGAGCGGCGCGAATCCATTGAGACCGCGCCGTATGGCGCCGCCCGCGAGAAGGCGTGGCACGCGCTCTTCCCGCTGCCGCACCCGTACCACGGGGACGTCATCGGCTCGATGAAGGACCTGAACGCGGCCAACGTGGACGACGTGAAGGACTTCTTCCGCACCTGGTACGCGCCGTCCAACGCCACGCTGGCCATCGTCGGGGACTTCGACATGGCGAAGACGAAGGCGCTGGTGGAGAAGTACTTCGGCACGCTGCCCAGCCACGCCCGGCCACAGCGGCCGGAGGTCGCGCCGGTGAAGCTCACCGCGCCCGTGGTGCTGCGCGAGGAGGAGCGCGTGGCCCGGCTGCCGCTCTTGTCCATCCAGTGGCTCACGCCCGCGTACCTGGAGGAAGGGGACGCCACCGCGGACGTGCTGGCCACCGCGCTGTCCACCGGCAAGGCCAGCCGCCTCTACCGCCGGCTGGTGCTGGACAAGGAGCTGGCCCAGAGCGTCAGCGCCAGCCAGCAGAGCCAGGGCGCGCAGTCCGTCTTCTCGGTGGACGTGTTGGCGCGGCCCGGAGTGTCCACGGACACGCTGCTCCAGGAAGTGGACGCGGTGCTGGACGAGGTCCGCCAGCAGGGCATCACCCCGGAGGAGATTGCCCGCGCCCGCACGCGCTACGACACGCGCACGCTGGCCGGCCTCCAGTCCGTCGGCGGCTTCGGCGGCAAGGCGGACGTCCTCCAGAGCTACAACCACTTCGTCGGCGAGCCCAACTACGTGGCCCAGGACCTGGCGCGCTACGAGTCGGTGACGCCCGAAGCCGTGAAGCAGTTCGCCCAGGACACGCTGCGCCCCGGCGCGCGCGTCATCCTCCACGCGGTGCCGCCCGCACGCCGGCAGGCGCCCCTCGACTCGAAGGAGCGCCACTGATGCGCCGCCTCCTCTCCGCCCTGCTCGTCACCTCGCTGGCCGCCTGCGCCAGCAACCCGAAGCCCGCGCCGGCCAGTCCGGCCTCTCCCGCGATGGGGGAGAAGGCGGCCCCGGCTGAAGCCACGGCCGACGCCGAGTCCTTCCGCGCCACGCCGCCCCAGCCCGGCAAGGCGCCGGAGCTGGTGCTGCCCACCTTCCAGAGCGCGAAGCTGGACAACGGCCTCACCGTGCTCGTGAGCACGCGGCGGGAGCTGCCGCTGGTGTTCGCGGGCGTAGCCTTCGCCGCGGGCAGCGCGCAGGACCCCCAGGGCAAGGAAGGGCTCGCCGAGCTGACGTACCGCATGCTGCTGGAAGGCGCGGGCAAGCGGGACACGGTGCTGCTGGACAACGCCTTCGCCGACCTGGGGGTGTCACCCGGCATGGACGTGCAGGCGGACGGCGCGCAGGTGGGCGTGCGCGTGCTGACGCGCAACCTGGACACGGCCATGTCCCTGCTGTCGGACGTGGTGCTGCGGCCCAGCTTCAACCCCAAGGCCTTCGAGCGGCGCAAGAAGCAGCAGCTGGCGGACCTGGTGCGCGCGATGGGGCAGCCCGGCGTGCTGGCGCAGCTGGCGTACCTGGAGGCCGTGTTCGGGCTGGAGCACCCCTACGGGCACCTCCCCGACGGCACGCCCGCGTCCGTGCAGACGCTCACCCTGGCGGACGTGACGGGCTTCTACCAGAAGCACACCGGCCCCAAGGCCCAGGCGGTCATCCTCACCGGTGACATCAGCCTGGAAGAAGGGGTGGCCCTGGCGAAGAAGCACTTCGGCGGGTGGAAGGGCAAGGCCACGCCGCCCGCGCCGCCGCCGGCCACGAAGGCCCCGCCGCGGCAGCAGGTGTACGTGGTGCCCAAGCCGGGCCTGGACCAGACGCTGCTGCTGGTGGGCCGCGCGGGCATCGCCGCGGGGAACCCGGACGAGTACCCGCTGGAGCTGGCCACCACCGTGTTCGGTGGCTTCTTCGGCAGCCGGCTCAACATGAACCTGCGGGAGGACAAGGGCTACAGCTACGGCGCGGGCGCCAGCGTCTCTCCGCGCCTGGGCGTGGGGCCGCTCACCGCGTACAGCTCCGTGCGCCAGGACGTGACGGGCCCGGCCCTGAGCGAGGTGATGAACGAGCTGACGGGCCTGAAGAACCGGCCCATCACCGCTGAGGAGCTGGAGGCCGCGCGCGAGGGCCTCATCCGCGCCTTCCCGGGCGCCTTCGAGTCCGTGGAGGGCCTGGGCGCCAGCGCCGCGGCGCTCTTCATCACCCGCCGCCCGCTGGACGAGTTCAACCGCACCGTGGAGGGCCTGCGCGACGCCAGCGCCGCGGACGTGCAGCGCATGGCCGAGCAGTACCTGGACCCGGCCGCGATGCAGATGGTCCTCGTGGGTGACCCGGCGACCATCCAGGAGCAGGTGACGCCGCTCGGCCTGGGCAAGCTGGTGCCCATTGAGCCGGATGAAGCACCGGTGCCGCGCGCGGCGAAGTAGCACGCGGGCAGGTGTCTCCCGGGCCGTGGGCCGCGAGTCATTGCTCGCGGGCCACGGCCCGGTGCTTCACGGGGTCCGAAGGTCCGGGATGCTCCCGTGGCTCAGCCGTTGCGGGCCTCGTCTTCCTCGTCGGAGACCTGACGCTCCTCGGCGCGCTCGCGGCCCTTGCGCTCGCGCTCCAGCTCGTCCGCCTCGTCGATGGGGCTGCGGATGTCGGGGACGTAGCCGCCCACCTCGGAGTCACTGTCCAGGGCGAACTTCTGCTCGCGCGTGTCGCGGATGGAGTCCGCGGCGTACAGCGGCAGGGTGTCGTCGGCTTCCAGTCCCCGCTCCACGCGGTCTGGCGCATAAGGGGGCTTGGTCGCGGCCTCCTTGCCTCCCGTGTACGGGTCGTACTTCCTGTTCGGCATGGTGCGCTCCTGGTCGAAGTGGGTACCGCTCCAAGGTTGAATGTCGGAGCGGGCTCCTCGCGCACCAAGGTCCCCGCGGACGGCCGGGGGCACCCCTGTCCGCCCGGAGACATCCCCAAGTTGCCCACAGGGAGCGCCCCGCCGCCGCGTCACTTGCCGAGGAAGTCCATCAACGCCGCGTGGAACTTCTCCGGCGCCTCGAAGTGGGGGATGTGGCCCACGCCGGGCAGCTCCACCAGCGTCGCGTTGGAGGTCTCCAGCGTCTGGAGCGACCGCCGCTACCTCGACATATCCCTGCGCAATGCCACCCAACTGCAAGTCCGTTCCGCAGCTCCCCCTGAACGTGACTCGCCCCCTAATCTGCCCTACTCGGACCACTGACGATGGCCACGCCCATGAGCAGCCTGCTCGAAGAGGTTTCTCGCGAGCACTTTCCGTATCCGCCCGCCGCATCCGAAGAGGTCGATGCGTTCGAGCGCCGCGTAGGCTGGAAGTTGGACCCGGACCTGCGCGCCTTCTACCTGCACTGCAATGGAGCGGAGCTGATTGCGCGGCTACCGGAGACCCCCTACCGCGTCCTCCCGCTGCACAAAATCGTCCGGGCGAGGGTCGCCATCTACGGCGAGGATGACGACAAGTGGGGACCCGCCTCGGTGTACTCGCTCTGCGATGTACAGGACGGCGACTACGTGCTCCTGAGCGTGGCCCGACTGGAGAATGGCCGCTACCCCCTCTTCGACGGCGAACACGAGGCAAGGCCGGATCCGGCCTACTGCAGGCAGATTGCCCGCTCCTTCTCGGAGTTCCTGGAGCAGGCGCTGCGCACCCGCCGTGGCCACTCCTGACCGGGGGAGTGAAGTCTCCTCCAACCGTGCGAATTCGAGGACCCGAGCAATCTGGACGGTCATTCCCTGACGCGCGCCTACGCGTCAGCGCCGTCGAAACGCCGCGGGCGCAGCAGCCGCAGCGTCAGCACCAGCGCGAGGAACAACACACTGGCGCTCACGGTGACGAAGCGGATGCCCATCCGGTCGGCCAGCGCGCCCAGGCCCCACACGCCCGCCGCATACGCGCCGCCGAGCACCATGCTGAACAGGCTGCTCATGCGAGCCTGCAGCTCGCGGGGCACGCGCGACTGGCAGTACGCGTGCATCCCGCTCATCAGCATCATGTAGTTGGCGCCGAGCACGCAGATGACGGCGGCGGCCACCTGCAGCGTGGGCGACAGCCAGTACAGCGTGGACACCCCGCCGATGGACGTCGCCACCAGCCCCAGCAGCTTGCGCTGGCCCAGCTTGTCCACCAGCGTGCCCACCAGCAACGCGGCCGTCACCGCGCCCGCGCCCTGACAGGTGACGAGCAGCGACGTGGCCGCCGCGCCCTGGCCGAACACGCGGATGGCGAACACCGGCACCAGGCCGATGAAGGGCGCCACCAGGGCCGCGACCAGCAGCGTGCCCCACAACATCAGCGAGATTTCCGGATCCCCGCGCGCCACGGAGAAGCCGTGGGCAATCTGCCGCCACAGGCCCTGCGTGGCCTTCGCCGTCATCCGCGTCAGCGTCTTCACCTGCGACAGCGCCACCAGCACCGCGACGAAGGACAGCGTGTTGATGAGCAGCGCCCAGGACGTCCCGCCCATGCTCAGCACCAGCGCGGCCAGCGCCGGACCGATGATGCGCCCCAGGTTGAACTGCGCCGAGTTGAGGCTCATGGCGCTGTGCAAGTCCCGGGGCGGAACGAGCTCCGCGAGCATCGCCGCGAAGGCGGGGTTGATGAGCGTGCTGGCGCAGCCGTGGACGAAGGAGATGACGGCCACGACGGGGACGCTGAGCTGGTGCGTGAAGGCCAGCAGCGTCAACACGCCCGCGAGCACCAGCTGCACCACCGTGCCCAGCGCGACGTAGGCGCGACGGTCGAACCGGTCCGCGAGCGCGCCGCCCACCGGCGACAGCACCACCGCGGGGAGGAAGGTGAGGGCGACGATGCCACCCGTCCACTCGGCGCGGCCCGTGGCCTCCGTGACGTACACACCCATGGCCACCGTCTCCATCCAGGTACCGATGGTGGAGACCAGGGCTCCCACCCAGACCGCGAAGTAGCCGGGGTGCTCGAAGGCGCGAAGCGAGGAGAGGCGTGGCAGTCGGAGGGCGCGCACGGCAGGGACCTTTGTATCCCGGAGCCGTGCGACATGCCTGTACGGGCCGTCAGTTGCTTTGAGCCGCTATGACGGAAGCTGGGACACACCCAGCAGCCGCGCTTCAGCCCGGGGAGGTGAGGGAGACAGCGACGTCATGAACACGGCGGACATGACGGGACTTCCCGGGCTCGAGGTCCGTGAAGCACCCACACGCCGCCGCGCACGCGAGACGGCGTGTCAGCGCCGCGCGCGGTCCAGCATGGAGACAGGGCCCTGGCCGCGGAGCTTCACGGTGCCGTCGTCGGAGATGCGCGCGCCCGTCTCCGGGAAGTCAGCCGTGGTGAGGTCACGGACGGCCTTGATGACAGCGCCCCTCGGGTCCGGCACGGCGATGCCCCGGTCCACCTGCTTCGTGGGGAGGATGCGGCCCGACGTGAAGTCGCCGTCGCGGTTCAGCTCGACCTCCAGCACCAGGCCCAGGCCCTGCGGACCGCGCAGGTTGAACCGGCCGTAGGTGGCGAAGTTGCCCAGCGAGTAGGCGATGAGCCGGCCCTTGTAGAACTCCATGCCCCGCACCACGTGCGGACCATGGCCGATGACCAGGTGCGCGCCCGCGTCCACCACCGCGCGCGAGAAGGCCCGCAAATCACCCCGGTCCTCGCCGTAGAACTTCTCCCGGCCCTGGGGCACGTGCAGCGCCTTGCTGCCCTCCGCGCCGCCGTGGAACGACACGATGACGATGTCGTGCTCGGCCGCGGCCACGCGCACCAGCCCCGTCGCCGTGGTCAGGTTGTTGAGGTGGTTGCAGGCCGGCGACGTGTGGAACGCCACCATGCCGATGCGCAGGCCATTGCGCTCCACCGTGGCCACCGTGCCCGGCGCGCCGCTCCACGCGATGCCCAGCGTGTCCAGCGTGGACTCCGTCGCGCGGCGGCACTCCTCGCCGAAGTCACCCGAGTGGTTGTTGGCCGTGGACGCCACGTCCACCCCAGCCTCCTTCAGGTACTGGCCGTACTCGGTGGGCGAGCGGAACGCGTAGCAGTTCCTCGACGAGCGGCACTTCTTCGTCTCGCCCGTGTCGCACAGCGGCCCTTCCAGGTTGATGAAGGTGAGGTCCGCGTCCTCCAGCAGGGAGCGCACGCCGGCAATCACGCTGCCGGCGCCATCGGGAGGCAGGTGGCCTTCGGGCACGGTGGTGCCCAGCATGACGTCCCCCACCGCGCGGATGCGCACCTTCGCGTCGGCCGGCGGGGGAGGGCGGTCGCCGGGCCGCGGCCCCTGCGACAGCTTCGCCTGGAGCATGGCCTGACCGCGGGCCTGAGACAGCGCGCCCTCGAGGTCCGGTTGGTCCGGCTGGAGCTTCTGCACCTCGGTCCACTGCGTGTAGGCCTCCGCCCACTGGTTCTCCAACGCGTGCGCCCAGCCCAGCTCCCAGCGGCAGTCCACGCGCGAGGGCGCGGCCTCCACACAAGCGGACAGCTGGGTGATGGCCGTGGGTGCGTCCTTCGCCTGGAGGGCCTCCAGGCCTTGGGCGTAGCTCGTGTCCGGGTCGGCCAGCGGGCCACGCGGGGTGGCGCTCTTGCCCAGGGCCAGGGCCGCGGCGCGCAGGGCGGCGGCGCCAGCCTCCGCGGCGGCGCGGCCCAGGTCCAGCACCGCGCCGGAGTCACCGGCGCGGGGGTACGCGTTGAGGTCGGTGATGACAGTCTCGGGCGCGGTGCCCGGGGTGGAGG
>NZ_JAAIYB010000207.1 GCF_010894475.1 Myxococcus vastator | reverse complement strand
GCGCTGCCGAGCGCCAGGGGGCGGAAGGCCCACAGGATGCTCCCCAGGCGGGCGGAGAGCAGGGTGGGGCCGTAGCCGAGGACGATGGACACGGGCCGTGCGCCCACGGTGCTGGCCACGGCGGCCTGCGCCAGCGCCCAGAGGGCGTTGACGGCGAAGAAGAGCATCCAGAGCCAGAGGAGTTGGGACAGGCGGTCCATGCGGTGCGTCCCTGTCTACCATGACCCGGGGTGGCCTCCATGCGCGGGTGGGGCACCAATCACCCTGGAGCGTGGCGCCGCGTCTCTGGTAGGCATCCGGGCCGAGGAACTCATGGCCTACGGCATCGCGAATCACCTCTGGATTCATGGGAGCCCGGACCGGTCCAGGGTCCGTCAATGGATGGACGCCGCACTGGGGACGTCCTTCGGGGAGCAGCCTCGGAGCGACATCGTCGTCGCGGACGTCTTCCAGTTCGGGCCGGCGCTGACGCTCATCGACGTGCAGGTGCTCGGAGCGCCGCGCGTCGTCGAAGGCGAGGCGGAGGCGGCGGAGCAGGACGGCTTCCTGACGCGCGTGGCCAGCCTGGCGAAGGAAGCGGGCTTCAAGTGCACGCGGGTGTGGATGGGCGACGTGGGCACCATGGCGTGGGAGCTGGAGTCCCAGGGCGAGGAGGGCGTGCCCACCGGTGCGAAGCGGGAGGACGAGGCGCTGAGCACGCTGGGGGCGGACGGGTGGACCGTGGACCCGCTGGCGCCCGTGGTGGCGCGCGAGGTGATTCGGAGCATCGTCAAGCTGCCGCTGGAGGAGGTGCACCACTACATCGACTGGGCGGTGAGCTGCCGCAGCGCGATGGCGGCGGGGACGCCGGTCGAGGGCTTCAACCTGACGCGAGCGTCAAGGCTGATGGCCACGCACTACCTGGTGTGGAAGGGGAAGGTGCTGCCCAAGCCGACGCCGGTGAGCGAGATGGCGCCGAAGCTGGGCAGGGCCCGGAGGATGCGCAGGGCGGCCACGCTGGTGCCTGCCGCGCGCGTCTGGGGGCTGGTGCTGCTGGTGGCCTTGGTGGTGCCCGCGGTGCTGTACCACTTCATCTTCGCTCCGCCGGTGGAGAGCCCGGTGACGGGCTTCGTGCTCAGCGGGGTGATGACGCTGGTCTGGGCCCTGTTTGCCCTGGTTCGGTTTGATGACTTCCAGGGGCGGCCGGTGCGCTTACCGTGGCGGCTGGCGCTGTTCGTCGGTGGCCAGCTCGTGGTGGGGGGGCTGATATGGTGGCTTCATGGGATTCCGCGTTAACAGGCGAAATGTCAGGGCACCGTCAGCGGTGGTGATTGAGCGTAACGCGATTGAGCCCGTTTCCGCATAGACGCGAGATCTGAGGGATTTAAACTCGTTGAGCTAGGAGGGCGCTAGATGTTCGCTTACCAGAGGTCAGTGCCGACATACCGGGTGGTAACTGGGCATGCTTCAAGTGCTCTAGATACACTCAGGCGGGTTGTGGGGCAGCATGCGCGTTATAGTTATCATCTTAAGATAGGATTTACTTCCAGGCCAGAAGGGCGCTGGAGAGAGCATAAATTTTCTGGTTGGGAGGAAATGGTCGTTCTCTATCGAACTGTCAGTGTGGAGTCTGCCAAAATGGTGGAGTCCAAATTGGTCAACCATTTGTGGACAAATTGGGCTCAAAGTCGACTGCACAATACTCGCGGTGGCGGTGGTGGAAACTATAGCGATGGAGCGCAGTATGTCTATCTCCTGCAATCCGCGGCTTGGCGGAAGCGTGCCTGTTGCCCCGGGATGTGTGATGGATGCCCGAAGGATCCCTTGGAGGGGTGACTCTGACTCGACTTTCGCCCTTTCGGCTGGGTGAGCCAAGCAGGAGGACGAGGGAAGGAAGGGCTGAGGGTAGGAGAAGAGCGGCCATCGGGGCCAGCTGAGTGAGATGTCGGGCACGACACGCCTCCGCCCTGATGGATCCCCTCATTTAGCGAGTTGATCAGCAGGCGCCCGGCAGGCTGCTGCGTGCGAAGACGGTGGTGCTCGGACAGAGACGTGGGCCACCTGAGTCGTCCCCTCATTTGAGCCGAGCGTCAAGGGCCGTCCCCAGCGGTTGGCTGGTGCCGGAGCCGCGCGGGAAGCGGCAGTGAGGCGCGCGCTTTTCGGCGCCAGAGGTTGTCCTGCATCGTGCGGAGCATGTCGAAATCCATAACGCACGCCGAGGTGCATCGGTTCATTGAGGAAGCCGTCGGCCCGGACACCCATGCCAAGCGTGTGCTGTCGCTGTCCAATGCCACCTTGGGCGCCGTGCACGCCGCCAGCCTCTCGGTGAAGGCCATCGGACTGGCGCTCTCCCAGGCGCGGGGGTTGGAAGGCAAGCACGCCATCAAGCAGGTGGACCGACTGCTGTCCAACTCTGGCGTCGACGTGTGGCGGCTGTTCGCGCAGTGGGTGCCCTTCGTGGTGGCCGAGCGCAAAGCGGTGACAGTCACCATTGACTGGACGGACTTCGAGTCGGACGACCACACCACGGTCGCCATTCAGCTTGTCACCCGACACGGCCGCGCCACGCCGTTGCTGTGGAAGACGGTGCCCAAGAGCGAGTTGACCGGGCAGCGCAATGCCCATGAGGCCGCGTTGCTGGAGCGGTTGCACCAGGTGCTGCCCTCCGACGTGGAGGTGACGGTGCTCGCGGACCGAGCATTCGGAGACGTCGCCCTGTATGAATTGCTGGACAGACTCAGCTTCGGCTACGTCATTCGCTTTTGTGGCGTCGTGCACGTCGAAAGTGCCGGAGGGGAGGTGCGCAAGGCGAAGGAGTGGGTGCCCCCGTCGGGCCGCCCGAAGTTGCTGCGCGGAGCGCGCGTCACCCAGGCCCGTTTCGGCGTGGGTGCCGTCGTCTGCGTGCACCAGAAGGGAATGAAAGAGGCCTGGTTTCTGGCGGCCAGCAGCAAGCAAGCCACTGCCACCGAGTTGGTGAAGGCCTACGGCCGTCGCTTCACCTGCGAGGAGACGCACCGGGACATCAAGGACTTGCGCTTCGGCATGGGCCTGTCAGCCATCGCCATCGGCACCTGCGAGCGCCGCGACAGACTGTTGCTGCTGTCCGCCTTCGCCATGGCTCTGCTGACGCTGCTCGGCGCCGCGGGCGAAGCGACGGGGCTCGACAGGAAGTTCCGCGCCGACACCCGTAAGACGCGCGAGTACTCTCTCTTTCGGCAAGGCATCATCTACTACGGCGCCCTCGCCAACATGCGAGAGGAGTGGCTCCGCCCCCTCATGGAGAAGTTCGCCGAGCTCATCCGCGAGCAGGCCGTCTTCCGCGAGGCATTCGGCTTCATTTGATTCGAATGAGGGGACGGCTCAGGGGTAGTGGTGCTCGCCGCTTGGTGTTTTTCGCATTTGTTGATTGCCAATCGGACGGTGTCTTTCTGGGCCCTATGCGTTGTTGATGATAGGTCTCTGGTCAATAGCGAGAATGTCGTACTTGCCACCACCTAGGTGGAAAATCTCCTTAGCTTCGATTCGTGTTACTCGGTAGACGAGAAGCTTGATTTGCATCGATAGAGTGCAATGTCCGAACGGCAGAATATAAATGTTCGTCCATTCTTGGCTTTTGAGCTTTTGGGAGAGGCGAGTCAGAATGTCGGCATATTGGGACGCAATTACATTCATCGAAGAGAAGTCCAGGTTGCCCTCAGAGGCCAGGAACACTTCGCCTTGGAGTATTTCGCTTGGTAGGGGGTGGATTCCTACGTTTGAAATGATGGTTAGCGTGTGGGAGCGATCGCCTGCGGATGTGTCAATTCTGTTCAGTTCGCGCGTGATCCATTCTGCGCCATTGCGGTTGACCAGTAGCCGGAGAATGTCTTTGTCGCTCATTGAATTGGCTTCTTGTGGGTTTTGATGAGGTTGGTGATGTCGTCAGAGAAATGTCGGTACAGGGGGGAGCCTGCGTCAAGACGGATGCTGGGTATTTTTGAGTATCCGCTTGAATTGCGATAAGGCTTTATCCAGATGCACTGCTCTGTGAGTACAAATGAGTACCTGAGTACGACGCGGTGCTTCAGTATTGCGATTAGCTTCTTCGCTGAGCGGTCGATGGGGCCGAGTCGATTGATGATGGTCTCTTGCTCGGAGCCCATTCGCGTGGGGGTGATGGGCTCGATTGTTTTGATGTAATTTGCAGCATCACTCGTCGAGTCGAGGATGAGAATGGTTGTTTTCTTTCCGGCGGCGCATCTTTTTTTGAGTTCTTCGCTGTGTCGTGAAAACCAGCCAGAGCTGTAGTGGGTTCCGATTATGAGCGTTTCGGCTGTAGGGATGTCGTTCTTATGATCGATGGACTTTGAGTCCATTTGTATGTGGGAAATGCCGCTCTCGCGTACGGAGACGCTCGACATTGTTTCCTTGATAATTTGGCTCAACATGTCCTGCCTTGCTATTGAGTCAAAAAGCCACTGCAGGGCTATGAGTGAGAAGGTGAAGATTCCGATGTTTGTTATTTGTTGTTCGTAGTTCAATTTTAGAAGGTAAGTTTGTGTTGTGGAGTTTGCTGGCAAGGCGAGTCTTATTGCGTCCTGTATTATTGCGCTCAGAAACGGGGATAGCAGTGTTAGGGCTAGGCCGGAGATTATCAGTGTTATCAGGCCCGCTTTGGCGGAAGGGGTTAGTTTGTTTGACATTGTCTTTTGAGGTCTGACTGGTGTGTTCTGATGGGCCAATACGCATGATTCTAAGGCTGACGAGAGATGGAGAGCAGTTTCTGCGACTGTCCGTCCGTTTGCTGAATGAACATTGCCCGCGCATTGGCCTCTGTGAAGGCGCGAGCATGGTCCTGTATGTGGAGGCATATATCCACCTCCACGGATGCCGCCTGCTGGCCGGGCCGGTGCGTGCGCGCGAGCAGTTGCTCCGCGCGAGCAGTTGCTCCCATGTGGCGCCATCGCAGGGAGGCGTCACTACAAGGTTTCGGCAGAACTGCTGGAGATTTTTCCCTGTCGCGTGTGCCTTGATGCTCGCCACTATCGCTCTCCTCCCCGTCTCTCGGAGAATAGATGCTGAAGCTACCCTTCCACCACCGTAGAAAGGTACGCCCGCAGCCTTTGTGATGCGCTCCCCTAGTTCCGAGTATTCCACCCAGATGATTCCGACGTGGGTCCGAGTCCACTCGGCGGCGTCTTTCACGATAAAGTCCGACACCCAAACGGCTTCGGGCGCGGGCCGGACGGCGGCATGAATCTCCGCCCACTCTGGCCACGTCGCCGGTAAGGATCCGCTCACAATTTACAGGGACCACCAAGGGCTACGCCCAGCGCTTCCCTCGATCAACGTTCATGAGCACCGTTGTAGCCCGGTTTGGACGCGGCGATGCTGGCGGTTGTCCCGAGCGCACCAGGGGCCCGGATGGGCGTGGCCGATGTACTGGCCTTTCGCTGTACCCATCCTATTGGTGTGTGAAGTCCGGAGGGGCTGCCTACCAGAGACGACGGGTAGCGGGCCCTTCAAGGGTCCAATTGAGTGGGACTGGCGGCGCCCACATGAAGGGTGACCCGTTGAGGTTTAACACCACCTGCTCAAGAACGACCACCTCATGTCGCCTGTTCTTAGCCCAGGCTATTCCGTCCTCCAAAGATCCCATGTGTTGCCGTATTCCTTGCTGGCTACCAACTTGGATCTCGTCGCGTACCTCAAACGAGATCTCTTCGGCACCCGTGACGTAGTTCCGCGTGCGCGTTTTCACGATGAACCAGGGGTGTTTCTGGAGTGTTGCAAGCGTTGTGTGGATACTGTGCGCGCTGGGCTCGGCAGGCCTCTTGTATGGAACCTCTTGAGGTCCATTCCCCGTGGGATTCCCTTGTGGAGACTGTGAGCCCCGCGCCGTAGGTAGATCCACTCGGACATGTGGGGCGCTGCGTACGGGCCGCTGGGCTTCCGCCTCGCGCCTGAACGTGTCGACCTGCTGCGACGTGAGCACGTCGATCCGGGCCTGTTCCTCCCATAGCCGCCGCAGGGTCGGCGTGATGAAGCTTTGCCCCTCAAGGCTGCACTCAGAAAGGGCGTCCGCCTCGAAGTGCATGCGAGTATCGTCCTGAGAAGCAGGGTGCCGCCAGCACCAGCCATCCTGCCTCATCGTTATGGGCAGTTTTTGACGGCTATCACTTGTCTCCAACGTGGACGGACTCACTTCACGACGGCTTATTGTCCACGCCGTCGCAATCGCTCCGCCATCCATTCCCTCGGGTGCAATCCAAAAGCACTGCGCTCCGAGTTCGATGAGACGGCGTTGCGTCTGGCCCA
This sequence comes from Myxococcus vastator, assembly GCF_010894475.1. Taxonomy (GTDB): domain Bacteria; phylum Myxococcota; class Myxococcia; order Myxococcales; family Myxococcaceae; genus Myxococcus; species Myxococcus vastator. Next base: position 7,595 of record NZ_JAAIYB010000207.1, on the reverse strand, counting down.
TCTCCACCAATGGCGGTTCTCCTGAGTGGTGCCTCGCATTCACAAGGTGAGGGGGGCGATGGCCCAACAACCAGACATCGATGATTCCGAGGTCGCAGTATCCCTTGTGCCGCCGGTGCGCTTCCTCGGGAGAAAGCGCTGCATACTGGATCTCAATTGCGAACCGGCGCTCCTCTAGGGTCACGAGAACATCGGCTATCTGCCCATTTTCGACCTTCGCTTCCTGTTGAACCTGTGCACTGGGATAGCGCTGTCTCGCCCATTGGAACACGAGGTTCTTGCCCAGAATGTGGAAGTAGCTTTCGGGGTGATGGACTGACTTTTGCATTCCGCGCTGATGGACAAAGCAGTGTCTCCGTTTGCCGCTCCGGGTGGTGGCAAATTGAATGCCGCAGTCTGGATAGGGACACCAGAGATGGCCCCCTTTGCAATCGGAGCGAAGCGTTTCCGCCCCGCCGTCAGGCAAGAACAGCAAGGGGGCATCGGTACCGAGTCGCCTGTCTCTCGCGTAGACGAACCTGGGTTCGCTCTCTAGAAACAGCGGTCTCCGATGCCGCGTCTTCGTATCCTCTATCAACGTGAAGCCCTCCCCTAATGCAATCACTGCGAATGGCGACGATATCACGTCGATCCTGGCTGGGCGTCAGGTTTCCGGGGGCGACTGTCTGCGTTCTCTGGGGTCGGCCCCTGGCGGCAACCACCCTTCACTCCGCTAATTGCGCCTCAAGCAATCTCTCCTGACGGAGCGATGCTCCAGCCCCTCGTCTTCCATCCCGTGCGCCTCTGCAACCACCCGAAGCTCCTACGCGGACGTCCACATTGAGCGTCAAGGTAGATGTCGCGTGATAGCCACGAGGACCCCATGTTCGCGTAGGTGCAGTGCAATCCAGTTGGCCTCGACCTCTGTGCCCGACCAGAGTTCATTCAAAGGTGCGCGAAGCAGGCGCGCGGCCGCATTAAGATCAAGCTCAAGTAGGCGCCTCATCTCTCTTGCGGCCTTGTTGCGGTGGGCCGCATTCAAGAGGTGCAGGCTCCATTGCCCTTGAGTCTCAATGAGCGCGCTGCGGATCTGGTCTGGCGGGAATCCGACGTCATCCTCCTCCACGGCATTTCCGCAGTGAGCACATTGCATCGACCGTGACCACCGTAGTTCCTTTCTTGCTCCGATTGACTGGCAGACGCTCCATCTAGCGTCATGGCCACACGTTGAACAGTGTTCGCTCTGGTGAGTCACTGAATTCAGTCCTTAATTCATTCGTATGGCTATGGGGCGTCGAGTGGTCCTCGTCCGGAGCCGGCTTCTCTGCTGAGAGATGCGTGCCCGGAATTGCTCATATTCGAATGCGGTGGTCGAACGCCTTGAGAGGCGAGCCTGATTGTCGGTCTGTGGAGAGGCGTCTCCGGCTTTTGCGAGCCACCTTGAGCCGCAGAAAGGTTATCCGCCGTAGCCCTTCTTTGCGGCAGGGCGTTCTAATAGGCGATTCAAGTAGGCCCTCAACGTCGGCATGTCATCACCAATTTGCTCCGTCCTCTTGGCGAAGTAGAGCACTCCCCCCAGCACCACGTCGGCTGCGGAGAACGTGTTGCCGAGTATGAAGTTTCGCCCGTTCATGCGCTCTTCGAGCACCGAGGCCACTGCTTTGAAGCGTTTGCTGGCGCGGGCGACAGCTTCACCGGAGCGCATTGCTTCAGGCAGGAAGAGGGTGTGCTGTGCGATCGCGATGAGCGGTTGCTCCATCTCAGTCATCGCAAAGAGGACCCACTGGTAGTACTCGCCGCGCGCGTTCGAGCCCACTGGCGGAGCCAGTCGCTTCTCGGGGTACTTGTCCGCCAAGTGCATGATGATGGCAGCGGACTCGAAGAGGGGGGCGCCATCGTCCTCAATGGCCGGTAATGCGCCCAGCGGATGCACCTTCAAATAGGCGGGCTGCTTGTGCTCGCCCTTCCTCATGTCCACCGGCTCCATTTCGTAGGGAATGCCTAGTTCCTCAAGCATCCAGCGGACTCGCGTGGCACGGGACTGCTGAAAGAAATAGAGCTTCATAGGCGACCTCCCGGACAGGTGGCGTCTCGTCCCCAGTATCCCTCCTATCGCGTATCGGCAGGCAATACTCCTCTGGGAGTAAGGGTTGCGCCTGGTGCAAACGCATGCGTCAAGCCAGAGGTGGGGCTTCTTTGACCGCGTCGGGCGCGTCTGGGTCTGCCTGTGCGTGTGCGTTATGCTCCCAGGACCCGATATGGACGCCATCCCTGCCTCTGAACCACTGCGCGACTTGATCGAAGCTCACGGTGTCCAGTGCCATGAGGAAGGGGAGTGGCTGCGCCTTGGGCAGACCGGGCCCCGCGCCCGTGCTTGGTATGTGCAGCCGTCTGGAACGAACCCGGAGCAGTTCGTACAACTGGATGTGGCAGTCGAGCTGTGGGCGGGCCGGATCCTGGGGGAGTCGGTCGTCGGCATCGGGGCGTCTCCGACAGAAGCCCGGCAGAGCGCCTACCAGAGCTTTGCCGCAGGCTCGCTGCACGTGCTTCTGGGCGCCTTGCTCAGTGCGCCATGCGAGCACATCACGGTGGAGGAGTGGAACGTCGGCGGCATTCCCCGCCGTGTGTTCCTCGGGCAAATCGTGACGCGCCGCATGGGCGAGTCGGACGCGCCTCCGCCTGAATGGACCGATTCACTCAAGGGGGCACTGGAGTCGCTCCCGCTCACGACAGGAACGCACTGGCTTCGCATCTACTTCGCTCAGAGCGACGAGGAGGTCATGAAGCTGGAGGTTCTCCTCGACAACGAAGAGTGGCCAGAACTGCAGGCGGCCCTCGCGAACGTTCCATGGCCCAAGGCGCAGGGATTCCTCAGCCACCGCTTGTTCCTGGTCCTCGAGGGGGGCGTTGACGTGAGCCGCGCGGTTGCGGCGTTCATCGAACCCCCCGATCGGGACATCGAAGAGATCCGAAAAAAGCTCCGCGAACAGGGGGCATCGGTCCTCGAGTCGGACAAGCTGGTGTCCTTCATCCCCGAGGCCTTTGGATCCGTCATCGCCATGAAGCTGGGCGCGACGCCCCCCATGGCGGCGCAGTACATGGAGGGGCGCTCGCCCTGGCGGCACGAAGCCTTGCTGGCGCAAGAGCCGCTCTGGCGGGAGTCAGTCCGGCTGGGCGAGCTGGCGGCCGCGGGAGAGACGCTGACGCGCGGCCAGCTCATGGCCGTCGCGGGACGGAGTGCCGTGCTGAACGCACTCAACAAGTTCCTGCATGACGGCGCTATCCCCAATGACGTGAAGTTCACCCCGCTGCTCGTCGGGCTCTCCCCGGAAGGAATGCAGGCGATGAATCAAGAAGTCGCGGCTCGCGCCCCTGCGACTCCGCCCGTCCAGGCGCTGGAGGAGGGGACTCCCGAGCCTCCGAAAAGCCCGTGGTGGAAGTGCTGGTGACCCGTCCGCGCGCCGCCCTCAACCGGGGCGCCTGAAGCCGCGCCCCGGGACACAGCGCACAGCGACTCAGAACGCCGCGTCGAGGACCACGTCAGTCGCCGCGCCAACCCCCACGGCCACCTGGTACGACGACACGCGGCGCTCGAAGAAGTTCGTGAGCTCCTGCACGTCCTGCAGGTCCATGAAGTGCAGCGGGTTCTTCGTGCCGAAAATCGGCGTCATGCCCAGCATCTGGAGCCGCTGGTCCGCCACGTACTCCAGGTAGCCGCGCATGTCCTGCACGGACAGGCCCATGACGCCGCCGCTCAGCAGGTCCTGGGCGAACTGGAGCTCGCACTCCACGGCTTCGCGGAGCATCGCCACCACGTCGCGCTCCATCTGCGCGTCGAAGAGGTCCGGCTCCTCCTTGCGCGCCACCTGGATGGCCTCGTAAGCAAAGGCCATGTGCGCGCTCTCGTCCCGGAACACCCAGTTGGTGCCCGCCGCCAGGCCGTTCAGCAGGCCCTTGCTGCGCAGGAAGTACACGTAGGCGAAGGCCGCGAAGAAGAAGAGGCCTTCAATGCAGCCCGCGAAGCAGATGAGGTTCAGCAGGAACTGACGCCGGTCCTGCTTCGTCTGCAACGTGTCCATCCCCTGGATGCTGTCCATCCACTTCATGCAGAAGCGCGCCTTGCGCTGGATGGAGGGGATGTTGTCGATGGCGGCGAAGGCCCTCGCCCGCTCGGCCTGGTCCGGCACGTAGGTGTCCAGCAGCGTCAGGTAGAACTGGACGTGCAGCGCCTCCTCGTAGAGTTGGCGCGACAGGTACATCCGCGCCTCGGGCGCGTTCAGGTGCTTGTACAGGTTCAGCACCAGGTTGTTGCCGACGATGCTGTCTCCCGTCGCGAAGAACGCCACCAGCCGGTGGATGAGGTGGCGCTCCGCGTCCGTCATCTTCGAGCGCAGGTCCACCAGGTCCGTGGAGAAGTCCACCTCCTCCACGGTCCAGGTGTTCTTGATGGCGTTCCGGTACATCTCGAAGAACTGCGGATACGCCATCGGGCGCAGCGTGAGATTCAGGCCAGGGTTCAACAGCATTGCTTCCGTGCTCCTCGCGCTGCGGCGCGGTGTCTCAGACGTTCTTCTTCAAGCCAAACCGTCAGCGTCCCCAGGCCTACTGGCAGGCCTCGCACGCCTCGGGGTTCTCCAGCGAGCAGGCCACCGCCTCGGCCTCGGTCGCCTTCGCCACCGGAGCAGGGGCCGCCGACGCCATGCTGGCGCCACCCCCCGTGCCCACCGTCGCCTTGGCGATCCGCGTCGCCGGACGCGAGCGCAGGTAGTACGTGGTCTTCAGGCCCTTCTGCCACGCGTAGAAGTACATCGAGGACAGCTTCCCGATGTTCGGCGTCTCCACGAAGAGGTTGAGCGACTGGCTCTGGTCGATGAACGCCCCGCGGTCCGCGCCCATGTCCAGCAGCGCGCGCATCGGCAGCTCCCACGCCGTGCGGTACACCGCGCGGAGGTTCTCCGGCAGCTCGGTGATGTCCTGCACGCTGCCTTCCGCCATCTTGATGCGGTTGCGGACGTTCTCGTTCCACAGCCCCAGCGCCTGGAGGTCCCGCACCAGGTAGCGGTTCACCTGGAGGAAGTCCCCCGACAGCGTCTCGCGCTTGAACAGGTTCGACACCTGCGGCTCGATGCACTCGTAGCAGCCGACGATGGACGCAATCGTCGCCGTGGGGGCGATGGCAATCATCAGCGAGTTGCGCAGGCCGTGCTTCATGATGCGCTGGCGCAGCGCGTCCCAGCGCGCCGTGTCCTCGGGCACCACGCCCCAGTGGTCGAACTGGAGCTCGCCCTTGGCCGCCCGCGTCTCCGGGAAGGACTCGTGCGCGCCGTACTGCTCGGCCAGCTCGCACGACGTGGTCAGCGCCGCGAAGTAGATCTCCTCCGAAATCTTCTTCGACAGCGCGCGCGCCTCCGCCGAGTCGAAGGCCAGCTTGAGCTGGAAGAAGACGTCCTGCAGGCCCATCAGGCCCAGGCCCACCGGGCGCCAGCGCTTGTTGGACGAGGCCGCCGCGGGGATGGGGTAGTAGTTCAGGTCGATGACGCGGTCGAGCTGCCGCATCGCGAGCTGGGCGTTGACGCGCAGCCGGTCGAAGTCGAACTTCCCGTCCACCAGCATCCGGCTCAGGTTCAGCGAGCCCAGGTTGCACACCGCCGTCTCACCCTGGCTCGTCACCTCCAGGATTTCGGTGCACAGGTTGGACAGGTGGATGACGTTGCCGGCCTTGCCCGTCTGGTTGCTCTTGCGGTTGCTGATGTCCTTGAAGGTCATCCAACCGTTCCCCGTCTGCGCCAGGCACTTCATCATCCGGGCGTAGAGGTCACGCGCCTTCACCTTGCGCATGGCCAGGCCGTCGGCTTCGGCCTTCGCGTAGGCCTGCTCGAAGGCGTCGCCGTACAGGTCCGTGAGGTGGGGGACGCGCTTGGGGTCGAACAGGCTCCAGTCGCCGTCCGCCTCCACGCGCTTCATGAAGAGGTCCGGCACCCAGTTGGCCAGGTTCAGGTTGTGCGTGCGGCGCGCGTCGTCGCCGGTGTTCTCACGCAGCTCCAGGAAGTCCTCGATGTCCGCGTGCCACGTCTCCAGGTACACGCAGCACGCGCCCTTGCGCTTGCCACCCTGGTTCACCGCCGCCACGGAGGCGTCCAGCGTCTTCAGCCAGGGGACGATGCCGTTGGAGTGCCCGTTGGTGGACTTGATGAGCGAGCCACGCGCGCGCACCCGGTGGTACGCCACGCCGATGCCGCCGGAGAACTTCGACAGCATCGCGATGTCCGAGTACTTCTTGTAGATGGCGTCCAGCTCGTCCGCGGGCGAGTCCAGCAGGAAGCAGCTCGACAGCTGCTCGTGACGCGTCCCCGAGTTGAACAGGGTGGGGGAGCTGGGCAGGTACTCCAGCGAGCTGAACAGCCGGTACAGCTCGATGGCCTCGTTCACGTTGTCGCCGCTGAGCGCGCTGGCCACGCGGAGGAAGAACTCCTGCGGCGTCTCCAGCACCTCGCGCGTCTGCGGGTTCTTCAGCAGGTACCTGTCGTAGACGGTGCGCAGGCCGAAGTACTCGAAGAGGTCGTTGCGCGACGGGTCGATGGCCGCGTTGAGCTTGCGCGCGTTGGCCTGGACGAACTGGAGCAGCCGGTCCGCGATGAGGCCGTGCTTGTGGCCCGCCGCGACGGACTGGCTGAAGGAGTGGATGTCCTGGTTGCTGACCTCCTTCTGGATGAAGGTGGCCAGCAGGCGCGCGGAGAGGCGGCCGTACTCGGGCTCCTCCACGATGAGGGCGGCGGCCGTCTGGATGGAGAGGCTGTCCAGCTCGCGCGTCGTCGCGCCGTCATACAGGCCGGAGATCGTCTTCGTGGCCACGCGCATCGCGTCCACGCGGGGCAGGCCCACGCAGGAGCGGCCCACGGCGCGGACAATCTTGTTGAGGTCCACGGTCTCCGTGCCGCCGTTGCGCTTGCGCACCCGCATGGAGGTCGCGCTGAAGTCGCCCGCCGTGGGCTCGGAAGCAACCGCGCCCGAGGCAGCGGCGCCCGTCGGCGCTGTCGTCGTCGCCGGCGTGGACGGACCGGAGGAGACGGGCGGGACAGACATGTTGGCGGAAGGCTTCACGGGCGTATCGAAGTTCACGAGCGGCTCACTCCAGACAAAAGCAGGGCGCTTCGGACAGACACGAGGCCTGTCCAGGGAAGCGGGTTTCCCCACCACGTTACTGGAAAATTGTTCAGGTAGGTCCCGTTCCGGCGGGACGGGACTAGCGGCTGGAATCGACGGCGTGTCTGGGGGGATTTATCGGCCAGACCGATGTTGTAAGCAAGAAACCCACAATCCCTCCTCTTCCCCGCGCCCAGCCACATCGGCTGGTGGGGCGCCATCGACCAGACACAAGCTATGGGGGGGTATCCAGCCTGTCAACGCGAGATCTAGTGCTCGGCCCGGCATGGACCGTGCAATCTATGATCGATCTCCGAGCCGATCTCGCAGTCATTCGGTGAACAGTGCGTGACCCCTCCCAGGAACGTGGAGTGTGGGCCTCCTGGAATCCACCGTGGACGGTCAGAAAGGGCCCTACGGAGGGGTTGGAACCACACCGCCCGCATCCGTCCCGGTGGGGGCCTGGGGGGCCT
>NZ_JAAIYB010000206.1 GCF_010894475.1 Myxococcus vastator | reverse complement strand
CTGCTATAGAAGGCCCTCTCATGATTCGGCTCGTCCGTGAATTGTATCAGTACCGGGGCTTGCTCATCAGCCTCGTCCAGCGGGAACTGAAGGCGCGCTATCGCGGCTCGTTCCTCGGCTTCCTGTGGACGTTCCTGAATCCGACGCTCCACATGCTGGTGTACGTGCTGCTGTTCACCGTGGTGATGCGGCAGAACATCCCCAACTTCCCGTTCTTCATGTTCGTGGGGCTGCTGCCGTGGATCTGGTTCTCCACGTCGGTCGGCGGTGGCGCCAGCGCGATCAGCGACCGGCGGGACTTGCTGACCAAGGTCCGCTTTCCGGCCCAGGTGCTGCCCACCGCGGTGGTGGTGACGAACCTCTGCAACTTCGTCTTGTCGCTTCCGCTGATGCTGGGGCTGGGCATGGCCTACGGACAGTGGCCGACGTGGCACGTGGTGTTGTTCCCGGTGGTGGTGCTCATCCAGCTCACCTTCACGCTGGCGCTGACCTTCATCCTGGCCGCCATCAACGTGACGTTCCGGGACCTGCAGCACATCGTCAGCAACCTGCTGACGCTGTGGTTCTTCGCCACGCCCGTGTTGTATCCGCTCTCCACCATCCAGGATGAGAGCGCCCGCTCGTTGATGCGGGCGCTCAACCCCATGGTCAGTCTGATGACGTCGTACCAGGCCATCTTCTACGAGCACCGGCTGCCGGACGCAGGGCCGTTGATGGCGCTGGCGGCCATCTCCGTGGTGCTGCTGTGGGGCGCCTCGTCCATCTTCGAAGCCCGCCGCGAAGAGTTCGCGGAGTCCATCTGAGCGTCGGTATGACTGAATCCATGGACGCCATCATCCTGAAGGACGTCGTGAAGAGCTTCCGGAAGCGGACCATCCGGGGCGAGTACACGACCTTCAAGTCCGAGCTGCTTCGCTGGTTGCGCGGCAAGCGCCAGTCGCGTGATGCGAGCCTCATCACCGCGCTGCGCGGCATCAACCTCACCATCCCCAAGGGGAAGACGGTGGGCATCATCGGGCGGAACGGCTCGGGGAAGAGCACGCTGCTCAAGCTCATCACCGGCATCTACACGCCCACCTCTGGCGACCTGCAAATCAACGGGCGCATCTCCGCCTTGCTGGACCTGGGCGCTGGTTTCCATCCGGACTTCTCTGGCCGGGAGAACATCCTCATCAACGGCATCATCCTGGGCATGACGCGCGCCGAGGTCCGGGCCCGGATGGATGAAATCATCGCCTTCAGCGAGCTGGGCGAGTTCATCGACGAGCCGGTGCGCACCTACTCCAGCGGCATGTACATGCGCCTGGCGTTCGCGGTGGCCACGCACGTGGATCCGGACATCCTCATCATCGACGAAATCCTCGCCGTGGGCGACGAGCACTTCAGCAAGAAGAGCCTGGCGAAGATGATGGACTTCAAGCGGCAGGGGAAGACCATCGTCCTGGTGACGCATGAGCTGGGCACCGTGGAGCGTTGGTGCGACCTGGCTGCGTGGATTGATGGCGGCTACGTCCGCCGCGTGGGCAAGCCCTCGGAGGTCACCGCCGAGTACCGCGAGGCCATCTCCCTGGCGGAGGCGCAGTCCGCTGCCTTCACGCCTCCGGCGCTCACTGAGGGCGGCGGTGCGCTGCCACAGGTGCCGGTCGCGACGCTGCCCTCCGAAGGACCTGTCCGTATCCACCGGGTGCGGTTGTTGGACGCTCGGGGCGAGTCCCTGGACGTCCTGTCTCCGGAGCAGGGCCTGGAGGTCCGTGCGGATTTCTCCGTGGAAGGTCCGTGCGAGGACGAGGACGTGGACTTCCACGTGCGGCTGCAGGCCGCGGACGGACGCACCCTGTATGAGACGAGCACCCGCCGGGAGGCGGTGGTGCTCTCGCGGATGCCGACCCAGGGGGTGCTTCGCTTCGTGGTCGAGCGCCTGGGGGCGCTGGGGGGCGACTACTCCCTGGTGGTGTCGGCTCGGTCCTCGAAGGGTGAGTCGTCCGGGCGCTGTGCGTTCCGGGTGGTGTCGACGACCGAGGACGAAGGGGTGTTTCGTCCTCCTCACCGGTGGTTTGTGGATCCGGGGACGGAGTCCCAGCCGGGCGTCCCATTCGAGCCAGGCACGTCTCCACGTGTGGAGGTGGGATGAGGGTTCAGGAGCGCGCCGCTACCCAGGGGGAAGGGTGAGTCATGTGGCAGAAGTGGGCTGATGTGACGCAGGGGCACGTGGCGGCGCCGGGACCGGGGGATTTCGCGCAGATGGTGGCTGTCCTCCGGAAGGTGCTGGAGGAGCGTCAGCCGTGCGCGCCCGAGCAGTGCGACGAGCGCAGCGCCCTGGAAGGCGCGCTGCGCCTGGCGACGGAGCACCTCCACCGCGCGCTCCCCGAGGGCGGCCAGGGCCTGTCCTCGCTCCAGGAGGCCGCGAGGCTGGCGGACCCGGCTGCGTTCTCCATCCCGGCGTCGCATCGGGCGCGTGGGGGGGCGCTGGTGACGTCCGCCAAACGTGCCTTCGTCAACGGGCTGGAGCCCTTCCACATCGAGATGCTTCGGCCCCAGGGGAACTTCAACCGCGCGCTGGTGCGGGTGCTGGAGTACCTGACGGTGCACCGGGCCCTGGGCCTGCGTGATGACGTGTCCTCCTGGGCCGTCTCGCAGTTGGAGCCGCTGGCGGTGCCCACCCGGTGGGCGGTGGGGTCGCATCGCGGGCGCGTGGCGGGCGCGCTGGTGGGCTTCGCCAAGCGGGGCTACCTCTACACGTTGGGGCCCGTGCTGGAGGCCGTGCTTCAGGGACAGGCCCGGTGGAACCTGGCCATGGTGGAGGCCATCCGCGCGGCGGCGGGTGCGCGGGCTCCAGGAGAAGCCGAGGCCCGCCGCCATGTGGCGGACGTCGAAGCGCTGCGCGAGCCGCTGGCGGGCCGGACCCTTCCCGGCGCCCTCCGCGTCACCCAGCCGCTGTGGGGCGAGGTGCTGAGGCGCCAGTCCCGCTTCAATGCGGAGTCGGTGCTCGCGCTCGCCAACCTCCTGGGCACGCGGACGGCGCCGCCGCGGCCGCCGTCGCTGGAGGACTACCCCGCCTGGTGCGCGGCGCGGGAGCCGGCGCGTGTCACCGCGGCACATGAGGCCGTCGCGCGGCTGGCTCGGCGCCCGCTCATCTCGCTCGTCACGCCGGTCCACGACGCCTCGGAAGCCTTCCTCCGTGAGTGCCTCGCCTCGGTGGCCGCGCAGGTGTACGCCGACTGGGAGTGGCTCCTGGTCGATGACGCCAGCACCGCGCCGCACCTGGCGCGCATCCTTCAGGATGCGGCGGCGCGGGAGCCTCGCATTCGCGTCCTCACCGCGTCGTCCCATGGGGACATGGCCCGTGCCACCAACGAGGGGCTCGCGGCGTGCCGTGGGGACTTCGTGGGGTTCCTGGGCGCCGAGGACACGCTCGCACCGCATGCCCTGGCCGAGGTGGCGCTGGCGTTCCTGGCGCAGCCCGAGCTTGCGCTCCTCTACACGGACGAGGACTGTCTGGACGCGCAGGGCCACCGCGCCGCGCCCTTCTTCAAGCCGGACTGGTCACCCGACCTGTTGCGCTCCGTGGATTACGTCCGTCACTTCCTGGTGGTCCGTCGCGAGACGCTGGCGCAGGTGGGCGGCGTGCGAGAGGGCTTCGATGGCGCTCAGGGCCATGACCTGGTGCTGCGGCTGAGTGAGGCCACCTCGTCCATTGGCCACGTCACGGAGCCGCTGTACCACGCGCGTGTGGGGTCGGCGGCTTCGGGTCACCGGGGTGCTGGGCTGGACGCGGCCACGAAGGCGGGCGTGCGGGCGCTGTCGGAGCACCTGCAGCGCCAGGGGGAGTCGGCGGAGGTGACGAGCCCGGCGCCCATGCAGTACCGGGTCCGCTATCCGGTGCGAGGCACGCCGAAGGTCTCCATCATCGTCCCTTTCAAGGACCGCCCGGACCTGCTGCGCACGCTGGTGGACAGCCTCCTGGCGCACACCCGCTATCCTCACTTCGAGGTGCTGCTCGTCTCCAACAACAGCACCCGGCCAGAGACGTTCGCGCTGCTGGAGCAATGGGTGGACCCTCGGCTGGTGAAGCTGACGTGGAATCACCCCTTCAACTACCCGGCCATCAACAACTGGGCCGCGAAGCAGGCCTCCGGGGAGCTGCTGCTCTTCCTCAACAACGACATGGAGGTGGTGGACCCCTCCTGGCTGGATGAACTGGTCTCCCAGGCCCAGCGGCCCGAGGTGGGCGCGGTGGGGTGCAAGCTGCTCTTCCCCGAGGGCACCGTGCAGCATGCGGGCGTCGTGGTGGGGATGACGGGCTTCGCGGGGCATCCTTTCTGGCGGCTGCCGGAGGGGCCCATCTCCACCCCGTTCGGGCACACCGAGTGGACGCGGAACTGGCTGTCCGTCACCAGTGCCTGCGTCATCCTCCGCCGCGAGGTCTTCGAGTCGCTGGGGGGCTTCGACGAGCGCTTCCAGGTGTGCGGCAGCGACGTGGAGCTGGGCCTGCGGCTGAATGCCCAGGGCCTCCGCGTGGTCTGCACGGCGCAGACGCGGCTCATTCATCATGAGTCGGCCAGCCGGCGTGCGGACGCCATCCCCGAAGCGGACTACTGGCTGTCATATGCCGCTTACCGGCCGTGGCTGGGGCCGAAGGGCGACCCCTACTACAACCCGCACCTCACGCTGACGGCCACGGACTGCGGCCTCCGCCGACATCCGGAGGATGGCGAGCAGCTGGCGGTTCGGACGCTGGGGCGCGACGTTCCGAGCGCGCGGGATGTCCGGGGCGAGCAGCGGGCGCGAGCGCAGCGGCACCTCATCGAGCACCTGGAGGCCTGGGACTACACGCCCGAACAGGCCCAGGCCGCGCGCCAGTCCGCGCCGGGGGCGCTGGCGGCGTTGCGCGCGAAGGGCCGGGTGGAGACGGCGACCTGGTTCGTTCCCGCCTTCGGCCATGTCTACGCGGGCATCCACACCATCTTCCGCTTCGCGGACCTGATGCAGCGCCGCCACGGCGTGCGCAGCGACTTCGTCATCTACGACCAGCCGAACGTGAGGCCCGGGGACATCGAGGCGCGTGTCGCGGCCATCTGCCCGGCCGCGGTGGGCGCGGTGCGCGTGCTGCAACGGCCCGAGGACGTGGCGTCACTGCCCGCGTGCGACCTGGCGCTGGCCACCGCGTGGACCTCCGCCTATCGCGTGCTGCATCACCCGCGTGCCGGCGTTCGCGGCTACTTCGTCCAGGACTATGAGCCGCTGTTCCACGCGGCGGGCACCCCCTCCGCGCTGGCCGAGCAGACGTATGGCCTGGGCTTCTACGGCATCTTCAACACGCCCGGACTCCACGAACACGTCGTGAGCCTGCACGGGATGGAGGGCGCGTGGTTCGAGCCCGCGGTGGATGGGGCTGTGTTTCATCCGCGCCGGCCCCCACGCCAGGGGCCCGTGCGCGTGTTCTTCTATGGACGCCCGGGCAATGAGCGCAATGGCTTCGAGCTGGGGCTGGCCGCGTTGGCGCAGCTCAAGCGCGAGCTGGGCCCCGCCGTCGAGGTGCTCGCGGCGGGCGCGGAGTGGGACCCCGAGGCCTACGGCGTTCGGGGGCTCGTCACCAACCTGGGAATGTTGCCGGCGGAACGGACAGGGGCGCTCTACCGCGAGTGTGATGTCGGGTTGTGTTTCATGTTCACCCGGCATCCGTCGTATCTGCCGCTGGAGATGATGGCTTGCGGTGTCACTGTCGTCACGAACGACAATCCCACCAATCGGTGGTTGCTGACGCCTGGTGACAACTGCCTGCTTGCCGAGCCGACCCCGAGTGGCGTACTGGCCCGGCTTCGCGACGCAGTCTCGGACGGCGCGCTCCGGGCCCGGCTCGGCGCGAAGGCCGCGGAGCGGGTCAGCCGGACGACATGGGAGGCCGAGGTAGACCGGGTCATGAAGGGCTTGCTGAACACAGGGGCGCACCCAGCGACGACGCGGGACGACCGGGCTTCAGCTTCATCCTAGGAACACGCCAGCTGAACACAGGGGCGCTGGCGGTTGAACATTGGCCCTGGGGGCCGCGGCAGAAGGAATTTCCACCATGCGGGATGACACCCAACTTCAAATCGCGTCGTCGCCGGAGCCGAGCGCCCCGCGGCAGCCGCAGGCGGAAGAAGCGGCAAGCAGCCAGTATTGGAAGGCCACGAGCGGCTACACCTACCGGGAGATGATCCGCACGCGTCAGGAGGCGGGCAACCCCGGGTATGGCCAACAAGAGGCGCTGCTCACGAAGCTGATGCAGGCCGAGCAACGCGCCCTGGGGAGGCCGCTGGACGTCCTGGAGTTTGGTTGCGGCTTCGGGCGGCATGCCTCCTATCTTGCGTCGCTCGAAGGCGTTCGCTACCACGGCTACGACTTCTCCGAGGCGATGATGGAGCCCCTGCGGCATGCGCCGCCAGTGGGGTTGGAGCCGCTGGACGCGCGGCTCTTCAGTGGGCCGGATGCCCTGGAGGCGGTGGGGGACAGGACGTTCGACGTGGTGTTCACCGTGTCCGTCCTCATCCACAACCCGCCGGAGCGTCTGCCGGGCCTGATGGAGTCGCTGGGCAAGCTCGTGCGTCCCGGCGGATTGCTGTGCCTGGTCGAAAACCAGCTTGTTCCCTTCGGCATCTGGGAGAACGCCTGGCACCAGGGCTGCTGGCTGCACCCCTACGCGGAACTGACTCCCGCTGGCTGGGACATGCACCACGGCGGTGGCCTCCTGGCCACGCATGACGTCTACGTCCTCAAGCGCAACGCGTCCCAGGGCCGCCGCTTCTTCCAGCTCCAGTCCGTCGAGCAGGCGCGGGACGAGCGCCGGGAGGTGACGTTGGAGTCGCTGAGCGTCCAGTCCCTGCCGCGGCTGCGGGCGTGGACGGAGCACGCCGGCGAGGTGCTCCGGGCCGGGGACGGACTCACGGGGATGCGGGCTTCCGAGCTGACGGAGCGCCTGACGGTCGAGCTGAAGCGCTCGGAGCGGCGGCAGCGCTTGTTGTCGCTTTCGGATGAGCTGGTCCGCCTTCGCGCCGCGCCGGTGGAGCCTGCTCGTGCGCCGGTCAACGCGCCCGCGCCGCGTTATGGGCATGACGCCGTGGCGGAGGCCGTCGTTGTCGATGCCCCGCTGGATACGACGTGGGCGCACGTGGACCCGCGGCTCTCCCGCGTGGTGCACCTCTTCCACCAGGAGTGGTACGGCATTCGTGCTGCGTCTGGCTATGCGCCGGGTCACAAGATTGGCATTACCGCGAATCGCCCGTTGACCGCGGCGGACCACCAGCGCATCGCCGAAACGTGTGAGCGGCTGGGCGCGCGGTCCATCATCTTCCAGGGGTTTTCGCCCAATGCCCTGGAAGTCATGCACATGCTTCGTCGCGTGTTCGGCAGCACGCTCAAGCTGTGCTGCGTGTGGCACGGCTCCACGGCGCAGTTCCACTTCGACTTCGAATTGGAGACCTTCAGCCGCGTGCTGGCGCTCCGGGAGCAGGGGCTTCTTGATTCCGTGGCGTGCGTCAAGCCAGAGATGCACTTGATGTCGCCGCTGCTCTTCCAGAAGGTCCTGCTCAACCTTCCTCCTCGGGTCGCACCGGCGGACCAACGTCACCGCGCTCCGCCGACGCGGGCCGCCTTCGTTCCCACGCCCAACAACTGGTGGAAGAACTTCTACTCCAACGTCTTCGTCGCCGCGTCACTGCCAGGGATGGAGCGCGTCTTCGTCACCAGTCCCTTCACGGCCCGTCCGGAGCTGCCCCTCAAGGCCTCCGTCATCAACGTGGGGCCGTTGAACCGTTCGGAGCTGTTCAACCTCATCCGGGAGACGGACGTCGTCCTCAACGTGACGCTCGCCGAGTGCCAGCCGATGACCGCCCTGGAGGGGCTGACTCACGGTGTGGCGTGCCTGACAGGGCCGCTGACCCTGGGGACACTGGATGAACACCCCTTTCAGCGATTGGTTCAGGTCGCGGGCACCGGCTCGCTCGGACAGATTCGCTCGGCGCTGGAGCGGGTCGTCGGCCTCCGGGAGCGTTCGCCGGAGGAGTACGCGCAGATGCTGGAGGACTACACCCAGATGCTCTGTGCCCAAGCGCTCAACCACTATCTTGAGTTCGCACAGCCATGAGCCCGACCCGCGTCTGCCTCGTCACCGATGAGCTCTACCCCTTCACCCCAGGGGGCATTGGCCGCGTCGCGCACAACCTCATCATGGACTCGCACCGCCACGGCGCGAACGTGGAGTTCCATGTCCTGTTCCCGCCCACCGTTGCCGTGCAGACGGCCCAGGTGGAGCTCTTCTTCGGGGGGCGGGTGAAGGCGCATCTGTGCGACTTCCGCGACCCGCAACAGACCGTCGCGGATGCGCATGGCCTCTATCCGCCCACGGAAGCCTTCCGGGATTCACGTTGGCACGGCGAATCGTTGGAGGTGATGCGCTACCTGAAGGCGCGCGAAGCGGAGGGCCTGCGCTTCGACGTCATCGAGTTCGCGGACTTCCGCGGCTGGGCCTTCGCCGCGCTGCAGGAGAAGCACCTGGGGCTGGCTTTCGCGCAGACCACCCTCTCGGTGCGGCTGCACTCGAGCTACGGCACCATCATGCACCACGAGCCCAACACGCTCGAGGTCGAGAACCTGGGGCGGTTCGAACTCGAGCGGAAGGCCTTGCTCGATGCGGACCTCGTGGTGGGGCACCTTCCCTGCATCGCCGAGTTCAACCGGCGCTTCTACGGCTTCGATGACGCGTGGATGCGCAAGGTGCGGGTGGAGTTTCCCCCGGTGGTCATGGAGTCTCCGGCGGCGGCGCCCCGGCCGTTCGACGCTCCCGCGGCCCAGCGCAACCTGGTGTTCGTCACCAAGATTCAGCACTTCAAGCAGCCGGATGTCTTCGTCCGGGGCGCCGTGCTGTTGATGCGCAGGTGGCCGGAGTACCAGGGCAAGGCCATCCTGGCGTGCCATGCCTTCGACCCGGATTTCCTCGCCGAGGTCCAGGCGCTCATCCCTTCGGACCTGACGGACCGCTTCGTCTTCATCAAGCCAGGTCCTGACCGGGAAGCCCACATGCGCGCGGGGGTGGTGGTCATCACCTCCAGCTATGAGTCACTGAATCTCACGGCCTACGAGGCTTCCGTCGCGGGCACCCGGCTGGTGCTCAACTCGGCCTGTCTGGCCTTCGGTGACGACAGCCCCTTCGTCGACGGGGTCCACTGCCACAAGTATGACGGCAGCCTGGATGCGCTGGTGGTGGCCATGCGCAAGGCGCTGGAAGGGCCGGAGTTGGCCCCCGTCCGCTGGACGGTGGACCGTCCCTACTGGGAGCGCCACGCGCCGGAGACGCCGCCCACGCGGGCCCCGCAGGCCCCGCTGGTCAGCGTGGTCATCATCAATCATGACCAGGGCATCTTCCTGCCCATCGCGCTGCAAGGTGTCGCCGCCAGCACGTACCCGGAGGTGGAAGTCGTCATCGTGGATGATGGGTCCACGAGCGCCTTCGACATGCAGGTTCTGCAGCGCCTGGAGCGGTCCGCGGCTGAAGGGGAGGGGCTTCGTGTCGTTCGCTCCCCGGTCCACCGTGGTTTCGCGGGGGCTCGCAACCTGGGTGTCCGCGCCGCGCGCGGGGCGTATGTCGTGTTCCTGGAGTCGGACGACAGCCTGTCCCCGGACTTCATCCAGCACGCCGTCGCCGCGCTGGAAGCGCGACAGGCGTACGCGGGCGTGGTCCCCACCGGGGGCCGCTTCCACTCCAGCGAAGAGCTGGCCAACCGCCAGTTCAAGGGGTTCATGACGTACCTGGGGGACTGTCCGACGTACGCGCTGGCCGCGAACCAGGTCTCCGCGCCCACGGCGCTGCTGCGCCGCACCGTCCTGGAGCAGCACGCCTTCAATGAAACCCTGTCCGGCTATGCGGACTGGGATTTCTTCCTGCGGCTTGCGCAGGGGGGACACCGCTTCCTGGTGACGAACCAGGTCCACTTCTTCTCGCGGCGGGGGCATGACATCACTCCGTCCGCGTCCCAGAAGCGCCAGCACTTCCGCTGGCTGGTGCGGCTCTTCGAAGGCGTGCCCGCGCCACTGCACCCGTCGACGCGGCTCTTCGCCCTGCTCGCGCACTCCCGCGAGGCCATGGTCGACCCCTATGGCGCGCTCGACACGCAGGAGCGTCGGCCGTCCTCCGCGGCGTCCGCGGCCCTGGAGTCCGCCCATGTGCTGGCCGAGGCCGTGCGCCCGCTGCGCTATGACGTCGTGGATTTGATGAACGCGGCCTTGAAGCGCCTGCCCCTCGTGCACCCCTTGCTCAAGCAGGCCGTCGCGGGCAAACCCGCTCCCGTCAGCGGAGCGCCGGGGAGCGGGAGCCCCGTGGAGACGCCTCCGCTTCGTTACGTGCTCGTGGACCGCGCGAACACGCTCTTCAAGCGGGTGCCCGTCATTCACCGCGCGATTCGAAGCACCGTCAACCGGCTGACCTGAGCGTTGACGTGTCGTGCGCGACGGAAGGCGCGCGCCGCGGCGCTTCGGCCGACGGCGCCGCATCCAGTCGCATCCCCGCGAGCCACGCGGGAACGAACATCAGGGCCACGAGGAACACGGGGTACTGGTAGCGCACGTCGGGTGACGGGATGAGCGCGGCGAGCGCCGCCGTATGCAAGACGATGGGGAGCGCCACGGTGGCAAGCCGCCAGGTCCGGTGGCGGATGCATGCCACCGCGCAGGCGAGCAGCAGCAGGTAGAGCGGCAGCGCGGGGCGCCAGAGCAGCCAGGCCAGGTCTGACCGAAGCGTCCGGAGGGTCCACCGGAGCAGGGGCTCACGCAGGGCTGGAAGGTGTGAGGTGGTCCGAAGGTGCCGCTCCTCGGGCTCGATGGTGCCCAGCGCCCCGTCGGGCCCCACCCAGATGGGAGGGCCATTGAGGTGGTCGGAGCCTTGCGAAAGCTTCCAGAGCACCGAGCTGCTGCACAGCACGTGTGAGAGCACCGGCGCTGCGTCTCGTTGGGTCAGGCGGACGAGGAGTGGAAGCAACGCCTCGTTGTGCCGCATCAGCGCGTCCATGTCGAAGCGCCCGTCCCAGATGGTGAACACGTTGCTGAAACAGCGGTAGTTCCACTTGTCATCAAGCGGGTGGAGCTCCTCGAGGAGGGCGCGTTCCCCGGGCTCCAGAGGTGTTCCCGCCGCCACGTGGGCGCCCAGGAAGCCGACCAGCGTCATCCCCTTGGCGAAGGGCTTGATGGTGTACGTCTGGCTCAGCACCCAGCGGGTACCCGAGGCGACGACGAACGTGGCCACGAGCGCGAGCGCCACTGCTTTGTAGCGCTCCCTCCGGAGGAGCCCCAGCGCCAGGAAGGTTCCGACCACCGCGGGCAGACCGTTGTGGCGGAACAACATGGCCATTGCGCCCAGCACCACCAGGCTCACCCAGAACGGGACGTCCCAGCGCGTGCGGGTGTCAGTGGCGGAGCGGAACACCCAGATACACAGCGCGAGGATGCAGAGGCTGAACGGGACGTCCTTCCAGAGGGTGACGGCCATCGTCCCGTTCACGGGTGCCAGCGCGAACACCGTCGCGGTGAGCGCGATGATGCCTCGGGAGACTCCTGCCCGCGCGAGCGATGCGCAGCCCCAACCCACCAGCGCCCCCAGGCCGGCAATCTGCGCGAGCGCCACCATCGCGGGGGATTCCCAGAGCTTCTGGAGGAATCGGATGGAGGTCGTGTGGAACAGCGGATGCGCATCATCCATGTTCCCGGAGAGGGCATCACGCCATTGTGACGTCGAGTCTGGACTCAGCATCCCCGGGTAGACGGCCAGCAGCCAGATGCCAGCAACCACCACGGTTGGCATGGGGGCCAGCAGTCCCACCCACGGCCGCGACAGAGGCGTGTTGGAGGGAGGCGGACGGCTCGTGAGCCAGAGCCCCATCATGAGCAGGAGGGTGCCCAGGACCAGCGCGTGGGCCGCCAACGTGACGGTGATTCGAATCCAGGCGGTGGGGGTCGATGCGCTGGCGGGATGGTGGAGGACCAGGTCCCGGCGCGCGTCCGTCCCGGGTGGCGCATAGAGGTCGAGCCGCTCGGTTCGACCGTTCACGGTGTACTCCGCGATGCCGGAGAACCCGTGCGTCAACAATTGGAGGACCCTGGGCTTGTGACCTCCGCCTTCCCAATGCAGCCGCGCTGGCGGACCGAGGTGTGAAACCCAGGCGCCTCCAGCTCGGCGTTCCCAGTTTCCTTCGGGGCGCCAGCCATCGGGAGGCAGCGGGTCACCGTAGGCGTCGAGCAGTCCGAGGACCCACACCTCGCTGCCCTGTGAGCGGGGGTTTCGCTCGCCCGTGGCGTGGACCGTCACGGGAAGTCGCTCCGCGGGCATCATGACGTGGAGGGGAGCAGCCACCATCAGGATGACGGCGACCAGGGTGACGACTCCCAGCCAGGTCCGCTGCTGAGCGGACGAGTAGCGCGTCAGTTGTCTGTGCAGCCACGGAAGGAGAAAGCGGTACAGCACCGCGCCCAAAGTCAGGCACCCGAGGACGAGCAGGAGGCGGGAGCCCAGGGACTGAAAGGGGGGAGCCCATGCCCCCAGCGTCAATACCCCCGCGGTACTGAGCGCGAGCAGCATGCTCATCGTGGCGCAAGGCCAGCGCCGTGGGGCGGGGCGTACGTCAGGGACTGGCACCTGTGCTTCAGGGGATTGCATTGATGGCGTGAGTACCGTACGGAGGGGGGGGCAATGCAAACCTGAGAAGTGTGCGTGCTTCTCTGGGTGTTCGAACGGTCAGGCCATGGCTGTGGGGGACTCCGGAATGTCGCTGCCATTCATTACCGTGGTGGTGGGCTTTTTCTTCGTGGTCATTTCCCAGTTCGGCGCGCGGCTCGCGGCACGCCATTCCGTGACGTGGTTCCTTGCCAGTGGCTTCGTGCTCGTGGCGGCCATCCGTCCGGATTGGTTGGTGCCCGTGGCTCGACTGATGGGCATCAGCCTGGTGAGCAACATGGTCCTGGCTGGGCTCACCATGTTCCTGTTCGTTCAGATGCTGGCGCACTACGCGGAGAGCACTCGCGTGCAGCGGCAACTGGGGCAGGTCGTGTCATCGCTTGCCGCCCAGACGTTCCCCGACGCGCCAGCGGCCCCCGAGAGGGGGCGTCCCCGCGTGCTGGTGGTCCTCCCTTGCTTCAATGAGTCGGAAGGCCTTCCAGCGCTCCTGCCGCGTCTCACGGCGCTGACTCGCGCCACGCCGGACTGGGAGCTGGATTTCTGCATCGTCAATGATGGGTCAGTGGACGGTACGGCCGGGGTTCTTCGGCGGCTGGCTCCGCGAAACCACGTCACGCATCACACCAACATCGGCGTGTCCGGGGCGCTGCGGACAGGGTTCCTCCTGGCCCAGCGGTTGGAGGTCAGCTACGTCGTGCAGTGTGACTCCGACGGACAACATCCCGTCGAGTCCATCCCTGACCTGGTCCGCTCGGCGCGGGACGGGCAGACCGATCTGCTCATTGGCTCTCGTTTCTGCGATGCCGCGACGGGAGGCGTGGACACGCTGGCCAGCACGACGCCCCTGCGCTGGGTGGGAGGGCGCGTGGTGAGCGTGCTGCTGGGGCTGTTTGGTCAGAGGGCACGGGTGACAGACCCGACGTCGGGCTTCAGGGTGTACTCGCCTCGCGCCGTGGCCACGTTGTTGCGCCTCATGCCGGATGAGTATCCGGAGCCAGAGTCCATCGCGCTCGTCGCGCTCGCGGGACTTCGAATCGAAGAGGTCGCGGTCGCGATGCGCCCACGCACCACGGGGACCTCAAGCCTGACGGGGCTCAAGGGGTTCCAGTTCATGACGAAGGTGGCGTCCGCCCTGTTCGGGTTGCGGCTGCGCTCGTTGCTTCGCAAGGAGCCACGCGCTCTCGCGCCGCAGGCGGAGAGCGTCGCGAGCCCCGTGGTGTCGCTCGCCCCACACGAGCCCATTGCACTTC
>NZ_JAAIYB010000205.1 GCF_010894475.1 Myxococcus vastator | reverse complement strand
CGACACCCGCCCGCCGACCCGGCAGGTATCCATGAGCGCCATGCTAGCCGGGGCACCGCCGCCATTGCACCTGCCCCCCGGCTGACGGGAAGGCAACCGTCCAGGAGCCGATAGGCGAAATGCAATGGCTCCGGAACTCGCCCGTAGGGGAAGACAAGGAGGTCACCCGAACCATGTCGCGTCCCGCAATCGCAGCCCTGCTGTCTTTTCTCATCCCTGGCGTGGGGCAGATCTACAACGGGGACCTGCTCCGGGGCCTGTTCTGGCTCATCATCACCCCAGGCTTCTGGATTGGCACCGGTGGGTGCCTGGGCTGGGTGTGCCACATCATCGCCGCTGTCACCGCCCACAACCGGGCGGAGGACAAGGACAAGTACAGAGTCACGGTCGTGTGACGCGCCCGCGTGTCAGGTAGCCGACACGCCCAGGCCCAGGGCGCGCTCCGCCAACCACAGGCACGTCAGCAGCGCGATGGCCACCGAGCCGCCCACCACGACGGCGCGGCGGTAGAGCGGCGCCTCGCGCAGGAGGAAGGCCAGGGGCAGCAGCGCGGCCACGAAGGCCACCTGTCCCAGCTCCACGCCCAGGTTGAAGCCCAACAGGGCGAGCGTGAGGCGCCCCGCGGACAGCCCCATTCCCGCCAGCACCGACGCGAAGCCAAAGCCGTGCAGCAGCCCCAGCACGAAGGCCACCGCCCAGCGAGTCCCCCGCCCCAGCGGGCGGACGTTGTCGAGCGCCGCCACCAGGATGCCCAGCGCGATGGCGACCGACACGAAGCGCGGCGGCAGCGACACCCAGCCCAGCGTGGCGGCCACCAACGTCAGCGCGTGCGCCACGGTGAAGGCGGACACCACCTTCACCACGTCCCACAGCGCCGCGGCGAAGTCCGCGACGGCCACCCACCGCCCGTCCGCGTCCCGGCGCAGCACGGAGGGCAGCAACAGCGCGAAGAGGAAGAGCAGGTGGTCGGCCCGGCTCACGACGTGCAGCGCCCCCTCCACCGTCATGCGCTCCGCGGTGCGCCAGGCAGACTCGTCCCGCAGGCGCACCCGCGCGAAGTGCTGGGACGCGGAGAAGATGAGCGGCTCGCGCGCGCCCACGTGCACGATGCCCCGGTGCAGCGGGTCACGGTCGAACAGCAGCGTGTAGTCCACGTCCAGCCGCGCGGCGGGGCCCGCGCAGCGCGCGTCGAAGTCCAGCACCGCGTAGGCCCCGTCCGAGTGCCGCCGGATGCGCAGCCCGTCCCGGGAGACGAGCGCGCAGGGTCCACCTTCCACCCCGAGCACCAGCCGGCCGAGCACGTAGCGCCGGATGTCCGCCTCGCGCGCCAGCACCTCGCCCCAGGTGATGGCGCCGTCTCCGCCCGCGTCCAACCCGAGGACGTCGTCCAGGTCCTGGAGCGACACGTCCCACCGGCCGGAGATGCCGGGGCCGTCCGCCTCGGTCAGGTGCAGGTAGCTGTCGCTCGGCTTGTGCGCCTGGGCGGCCAGGGAGACCCACAAGAGCGCCAGCGCGGCGACGCGGCTCATGGCAGCAGACTCCGCACGCGCTCGGCCAGGTAGACGAGCCCCGGGTCCTCGCAGCCCGAAGCCTGAAGGAAGTCCAGCGCGGGCCGGGCCGCCTCCGGTCTGTTCGCGGCCAGCGCGGCTTCGAGCAACAACCGCACATCCCACGGCTCACGCCGTGACGCCCACGCGGCCTGCGCCAGCCGGAGCGCCTTCTCCGGCGCCTTCTCCACCTGGAGCGCGAAGCGGGCCTCCTCGCGTGCGAGGAGATTGTCCCCCCGCAGGCGGCTCGCCTCGAAGCGGCGGGACAAGGCCTGGGTGACTTCGGGCGCGCGCGAAGAGCCGAGCGCGTTCTCCGCCAGCACGTGGCGCAGGAGCAGCCGGTCATCCTGCGTGTGGTCCATCACCACGGCGACCGCCTCACGCGCACGGCCCGCGTCCAGCAGCAGGTCCGCGAAGGCCGCGCGCGCGGCGGAGTCCTTCGGCTCCAGCGAGAGCACCCGGAGGAAGTAGCGCTCCGCCAGGCCGGAGTCCCCCGCCAGCGCGGCGGCCTCCGCCAGCGTGGCCAGCGCGCGCGTCCGCGTCTCCTGACTGCGCCCACTGCGCCTCAATGCCTCCGACAGGAGCGCGTGCGCCTTGCGCGAATGCCCCGCGAGGCTTCGCACCCGGGCCTCGCACACCGCGATTGTCAACGGCGACGTCAGCGCGGTGAGCCACTCGCAGCTGCGGGCCGCCTCGGCATGCTCGCCTTGAGTCCCCAGCACCTCCGCGCGCAGCAGCCACGCGTCGACATTGCCGGGGTCCTCCTTCACCACCGCGTCCAGGTCTTCCAAGGCCGCCTGGAGGTCGCGCCGCGCATGATGGAGGGTGGCGCGCACCCACCGCACGCCGGGCGGCGGCGTGGCCAGGTCCCACCACGGACGCAGCGCCGCCTGCGCGCGGCCCAGGTAGCGCGGGTCACCCAGCACGCGGCTCAACTCGATTTCCAAACGCGCCAGGCGCAGCGCCATGTCCAGCTGTCCGGCGTGCCCGGCCAGGGCCTCGCGGAGCGCGGCGCGCTCGCGGGCGCGCGCATCCACACCGACGGCCGGCACGCGCGCCAGCACCTCCGCGGTGTCCTGGGGGATGAAGGGCTCGCGCTCCCCCGAGGAAGGCGAGCGCCCACAGCCGAGCACGCACACCGTGGCCAGGACCACGGCGCGTCTCGCGGCGGAAGAGCGGCGGCACATTGGAGCTCGCATGGGCTCCGCACTGTACGCAGCGGCGCTTCGAATGGCGGCCGTCCGGGGACATGGGTCGCCGGCGCGACACACCGCCCGGGGCCGCCGCCCTCCACTCAACAGCGAAGCGGGACTGGAGTGCGCCCGTCGGCGTCAGTCCCCGGTGACGGCGATGCGCTCCCAGCCAGGGGGATAGTTCGTCACCAACCCATGCGCGTCGACGTCCACCTCGGCGACGAAGCGGCCGGCGTTGCTCTCGTACCGATAGCGCGTCTGGGTGAGCCGCGTGTAGCGCTGGGGCAGCACCTCCAGCGCGAGGCTGGGGATGCGAAGCCACGCGGCGCGCACGTCCGCCGCCTGTCCCACCTCCAACCCAAGCCGGCGGATGGGCAAGGTGTTGGTCGAGGGCGTGCACGCCACGTCGATGTCCAGGCAGCCTCGGAGGTGGACCACCTCCTCGTCGCCCTTCCACCAGCACCGCTCCGCATCCACGCGGAGCTGGAGTCGTGCCTCGCCCTCCCCGCTCCTGCGCAGGACGTGGACCGCCTGGGTCTCCCACGCCGCGTTGGTGGTGACGGTGTACTCCACGAAGTGCGGCAGCCCGTTGTCCACGAGCACCACCGAGCCCGCGAGCTCCCACCCTTCCGGGCGCGCTCGCAGCTCGAAGTACTCACTGCCGGGAGACAGCAACCGCCGCCAGACGAGCGCCCGGGGCCCGCGGCGCGAGACATCAACGTCCATGGGTACTCCTCCTGTTCAAGGCCTGGCATCCCGCAGCGCCGCCAGCAACTCCGCCGCGGTGGCGGCCACCGCGCGCGCGCCGTGGGCGTGCAGTTCGTCCACCTCGCGGAAGCCCCAGGCCACACCCACGCCGTACATCCCCGCCGCGCGCGCCGTGTCCATGTCGATGGACGTGTCCCCCACGAAGCCGCAGGCCGCGGGCGGTACGCCCAGCTCCGAGGCCAGCGCCAGCGCCGCCGCCGGGTCCGGCTTGCGCGGCAGCTCCGGCCGCTCACCGTACACGGCCGCGAAGGGCACCCGCGGCAGCAGGCGTGTGACCAGGCGCTTCACGAAGTCGTCTGACTTGTTGCTGAGCACCGCCAGCTTCGTGCCCTGCGCGGCCAGCGCCGTCAGCAGCTCCGGGATGCCCGGGTAGTGCGCGGTGCGGTCGAAGAGGTGGTCGTCGTAGTAGGCCTTGTAGGTGGCCAGCACCGGCTCGATGAGCGCGTCCTGCCCCGGAGGCACCGCCCGGCGAATCAACTCCCTGACCCCGCTGCCCACGAAGCGCAGGTAGGCGGGCTCCGGGTGGGTGGGCAGGCCGTGGTGGGCCAGCGCGTGGTTCGTCGCGTCGGCGATGTCCCCCAGCGAGTCCACCAGGGTTCCATCCAGGTCGAAGATGACGGCGCGAAGCGGCATGAACTCGAGTCCTTCTTCAAAAAACGAAAACGCCCTGGCCACGAGGACCAGGGCGCCTGGGGGGCCAGAGGCCCCATCACCTGGAAGCTACGGGGTGGCCTTGGCGCTCGCTTCCTTCTCCGCGTCGCCACCGCCAGCCGTAATCACCGCGAAGTTGATGTTGTTGTAGCCCGCCGTGGCGCAGCTGAACATCACCCGCTTGATGATGGAGTACTCCACGTCCTTGTGAGCCTGGATGTTGATGTCGCCCTTGAAGGTGTTGGCCGTGTCCTGCGCCATGGAGTGGAGGTCCTCGTACTGCTTCTTCATGTCGCGGAGCTTCTCTTCCAAGGACGGGATGTTGAGGTACTCGTCCTTGGTGAAGTCCTCCACGCGGCCAATGATGGTGCCGGAGACGCTGATCTGGTCACCGGAGACCATCACCACCGGGTGCATCTCCACTTCCTGGACGTTGACCGCCTCGGGAAGCTCGATGTCCTTGGTCATCATCAGCACCTCGCCCGTCGCGGAGAAGTTCGCGATGAGGAAGAGCACGATGATGATGAACATGTCGACCAGCGGGGTGATGAGGAGGTCGGAGTAACCGCTCTTCTTCGCGGCCACGCCGTGCCCGAACACCTTGGAGTGCTGGAGCCGCTTGCCGTATCGCTTGCCTGGAACCTGGATGGCCATGAGGTGTCGTGAGCTCCGTGAGCGGCTAGCCCATCGCCGCGGACACCGACACCTGGGGCAGCCCAGAGCCGATGCACTCGTCGATGATACGGACCAGGTCCTCGTAGCGGACCTTGTCTTCAGGCTGCAGGGTGATGGCGGACTGGTCCGGCAGCTGCGCCTTCAGTTCCTTGAAGCGCGCCACCAGCTTGGACAGGTCCGTCTTGCCCTTCGCATCCTTGGTGAGGGGAATCGGCTCGAAGGCGCTCTGGTCCGCGGTCAGCCGCAGCTCCGTGGGCGTGATGAGCAGGTTGAGCTGGACCGTCTTGGTCTGCTCTTCCTGCTGCTGCTCCTCCTCCGTGGAGGGGCCACCCGCCTGCGAAACCTGGAGCCGGCCAATCTGGGTCCAGACCGCCGTCATGATGAGGAAGCTGATGGTCACCGCCATCAGGTCGATGAAAGCCGTGAGGTTGATAGAGGTGTCGAGCGACTTCTTGCCGCCTTTACCTCCACCTGTGTCCATTCCGCCGGCCATGGCGTTCTTCTCCTTCGGCCGCGCTCAGTGAGCGCCGGTGAGACTGCTGGGAGCGCGCCGCGCGTCCCCACACCCGTGGGGACATGACAGCGCGCCCGGACTCCGGGTTCCCGAAGGACTTCCTACTCCTCGTCGCGGGCCGACGTGGGGACGTTCAGGTTCTTGAACTTGTCCTTGTTGGCCACGATGAGGTTGAGGACGGAGACGCTGGTCTCGTTGATGTCGTTGATGAGGCTCTGCGTGCGGCCCGTCAGCACGGAGAAGGAGATGAGCGCCGGGATGGCCGTGAGCAGCCCGAAGCCGGTGCAGTTCATGGCCTCGGAGATACCGTTGGCGAGAATCGTCGCCTTGTCGGCCGGGTTCACGTTGGCCACGGCCTCGAAGCAGGCGATGAGACCGGACACCGTCCCGAGCAGACCGGCGAGCATCGCCGCGTTGCCGAGCATGGCGAGGTAGCCGGTGCGGGCTTCAATCTTCGGCGTCTCGCGGAGGCTGGCCTCGTCGAGCGCGGCCTGGACCTCGTCGTTGCCCTTGGGGACGTTCATCAGGCCGGCCTTGATGACGTTGGTCAGCGGCGTGGACTTCTGGCCGGCCACGTAGTTGATGGCCTTGTCCAGGTCACCCGCGTAGATGTGCTTCTTCAGGCCACGCAGGAAGGCCTCCTTGTTGATGGAGGCCTTGCCGAAAAGGATGATGCTTCGCTCGACCATGATGGCGAGTGCCACGATGAGGCAGGCGGCAATGGGGTACATACCCCACTGGCCGGCCTCCCAGCGCATGGCGACTTCTTCGAAGAAGCCCCGCTGAGGGCCGCCGACATTCGCCAGCACGGTCAGGTTCGTCACAGACGCCAGGTTCATCGAGTGTTGCCTCCACAGGCAGCTTTGGCCCGTTTCAGTAGCGGACCTTCCAGACCTGACGTCCCCCCGAGCGGACGGTCCACCCGGTTGGGCGGCAGGAATGGATGTTGAAAACGGTGTGCCGACTTTAGGAATGGGCGTCTGGGGTGTCAAGGCAGGCCCAGCGGCGTTAAGTGCTGAAATCTCACAGGAATTTTGCGCTCAGCCCCCTCTTGCCAGCTCGGACGCCAAGCAGCATTGCGGGCATTTTGGGGGGTATTCCCAAGTGCCTCCGGATGTGACACCGCGCTTGCTTCCTGGGTTTCGTCGCGCGTGTTAAGGCCGGAGTCATGGCGAGGAAGCGCATTGGCGAGCTCCTGTTGGAGCAGCGGGCGATCAGCGTCGCCCAGCTCGAGGCGGGGCTCGCGGCGCACCGGAAATCAGGACAGCGGCTGGGGGCCACCCTCATCGCGCAGGGTGCGATCACGGAGGCCACGCTCGCGGACGCGCTGAGCCAGGCCCTGGGGCTGCCGCGAGTGGACCTCGCGGCCACCACGCCGGAGTGGGCGGCGGTGCACATGCTGCGCGCGCGCTTCTGTGAACAGCATGACCTGTTCCCCATCGCGCTGGAGAGCGTGGGCGGGCGCAAGCAGCTCGTGGTGGCGATGAGTGATCCGCTCAACGTGACGGCGGTGGAGGAGATTGAGTTCACCACCGGGCTCAAGGTCAGCCCGCGCGTGGCGCCGCTGTCCACCGTGCGCGGCGCCATCCTCCGCTACTACCACAAGGTGCCGGTGGCCTCGCCCACCGCCAGCCGCCCCGCGCCCGTGAGGCCCGCGGCGAAGCCGGCGAAGGCCGCGCCGCCCGTGACACGCCCCGCGGCGCCTGCGCCCGAAGAGGACGACGAGGAGGTCATCATCGGTGAGGAGCTGCCGCCCGGCGAGGCGACGCAGCGCACGTCCCTGGCGGAGCTGATTCGCGCCCGCGAGGCGCAGAGCAAGCAGAAGCGCGGACAGGGCGGCGCCGCGAAGCCCAAGGCCACCGTGGAGAACGCGGCCGGCGTGCTGGACGACCTGGACTACCTCTTCGGACAGGCGCGAGAAGACCCGGACCGCGTCGAGGAGCTGGAGCGGAAGTTCTGGGCGCTGATGCGCATCATGGCGCGCAAGGGCCTGCTCACGAACGAGGAGTTCACCCGGGAGCTGGACGACGAGGACAAGGCCCGCGGCGAGTCGTGACGGTGGAAACCACTTCGGGGCCTCGCGCGTACCCGCAGAAAGCCCGGAGACCGCGTCCATGCCCACCGCATCCACATGCTCATCCCTGGCCCGTCGGCTCATGCCGCTGGCCCTTGCCGCGCTCGCCGTGCTGTCCGCGTGCACCGAGGCCCACGGGGCCGCGCCCACCGCGCCAGGCCCCACCATCCAGGACCCCCGCCGCTACGAGAAGCCCTCGGACGCCGAGGTGCGGCGCACCTTGTCCCCGCTCGCCTACGAGGTGACGCAGCAGGGAGCCACGGAGCCCGCCTTCCGCAACCCCCTGTGGAACCACCACGAAGAGGGCCTCTACGTCGATGTGGTGAGCGGCGAGCCCCTCTTCTCCTCGCGCGACAAGTTCGACTCCGGCACGGGCTGGCCCAGCTTCACCCGCCCGGTGGACGGTGCTCGCGTCGTCGAGAAGCGCGACGGCACGCAGGGAATGGAGCGCGTGGAGGTGCGCTCGAAGGCCGCGGGCTCACACCTGGGCCACGTCTTCGGGGACGGGCCCGCGCCCGCGAAGACGCGCTACTGCATCAACTCCGCGGCCCTGCGCTTCGTCGCGGTGAACGACTTGGCGAAGGAGGGCTATGGCGCCTGGCTGCCGCTCTTCGGCCGCCCCGTCCCGGCCGCCGCCACGAAGCGCCAGGACGCCTCGCCCTTCACGGAGACGGCGCTGCTGGCGGGCGGGTGCTTCTGGGGCATGGAGGACCTGCTGCGGAAGATTCCCGGCGTCGTCCAGACGGAGGTGGGCTACACGGGCGGCTCCAGCGCTTCTCGCAAGCCCACGTATCGCGACGTGAGCTCGGGCAGGACGGGCCACGCCGAAGCCGTGCGCGTCGTGTTCGACCCCACCCGGCTCACGTACGAGACGCTGCTGGAGCAGTGGTTCTTCCGCATGCATGACCCGACGACGCTCAACCGTCAGGGCAACGACGTGGGCACGCAGTACCGCTCCGCCATCTTCTACCTGTCCGACGCCCAGAAGCGCGTGGCCGAGCAAGTGAAGGCGCGGGTGGAGGCCTCCAGGAAGTGGCCCCGGCCCGTCGTCACGCAGATTGTGCCCGCCAGCGCGTTCACCCCCGCCGAGGACTATCACCAGGACTACCTGGTGAAGAACCCGGGCGGCTACACCTGCCACTACCTGCGGGACTGAGCCGCGGGCTCAGGCGTGCTGCAGCGGCAGGCGCACGATGAAGGTGGTCCCCTGGCCCAGGGTGCTCTCCACCGTCAGCCGGCCACCGTGGTTCTCCACGATGCCCTGGCAGATGGAGAGGCCCAGGCCGGTGCCCCTCCCTTCCGGCTTGGTGGTGAAGAAGGGCTCGAAGATGCGCTGCAGGTGCTTGGGTTCGATGCCCGTCCCCGTGTCGCGCACCTTCACCACCGCGTCCTGCCCGTCACGGCCCGTGGCCAGGATGACGGAGCCGCCCGGCGGCATCGCGTGGCACGCGTTGGTGATGAGGTTGACGAACACCTGCACCAGGTTGGCGCGCACGGCGGACAGGGGCGGCAGCTCTGTGTACTCGCGCTGGATGCTGACGCGCGCCTGGGCCACCACGTGCTCGCAGAAGCCCACCGCCATGTCCACGACGGCGTTGAGCTGCACCCGCTCCGGCCGGTCCTGCGCCGGGCGCGCGTAGCTGACCAGGTCTCGCGTGAAGCGGAGGATGCGGTGGCTGCTCTCCAGGATTTTGCGCAGCTTCTCCTGGTCCGCCGGGTTGGCCCCCGGCGTCATGCGCGAGCGCTGGAGCAGCGCGTCCGCGTACGTGGCCACCGCCGTCATCGGGTTGTTGATTTCGTGCACCACGCTGGCGGCGAGCTGCCCGATGGAGGCCAGCTTCTCCGCGTGGATGATGCGCTTCTCCAGCTCCTTCACCACCGTGATGTCCTGACCGATGGCGATGACGCCCTCCACCTCCCCGTGCTGGGAGAGCTTGGAGGAGGTCGCGAAGGAGACGCGCACCTCCGCGCCGCTGCTCGTCAGCAGCCGCGTCTCGAAGCTGTTCACCGGCTCGCCGCGAATGGCCGCGGCGATGAGCTGGTTGAGCCGCAGGTGCTCGCTCTCCGGGATGAGGGAGAAGAAGTCGCGGCCCAGCACCTCTTCCTTGCCGAAGCCGGTGAGCGCGCTGAGCGCCTGGTTGAAGACGACGACCTGCTTCTCCCGGTTCGCCACCAGGATGAGGGCGTTGGCCTTCTCCAGCAGGTCCTCCAGGTACTTGCGGACGAACGTCAGCTCGTCAATGAGCTTCGCGTTCTTCACCGCCACCGCCACCTGGTTGGCGAGCTGGAGCAGCACGCGCTCGTCATGCGGCACGTCGGAGACGAAGCCCGCCGGGTACTCCATGTTGATGGCGCCGAAGAGCTGCCCGCTGGCCACCAGCGGCGCGCTCACGCCATGGGTGCTGTCCTGGAACAGCAGGGGGACGTCGCCCAGCACCACCACGCGGCTTCCGGGCAGGGACGCGCGGTCCAGGCTCGTCTTGTCCACCGCGCGCTCCATCAGCACCAGCGGCTCGTGGGCGCCTTCCTTCAGCCGCCCCTCCGCGTAGAGCGACGTGAGGCCGCCCGTCCGCGAGTCGGTGATGCGGATGCAGAACGAGCGCCCGGGGAACAGCTCCTTCACGCCGCGCGCCACCGCGGCGACCAGTTCCTCCTCGCCGCCGGCCTCGGCCACGCTGCGGCCCAAATCCAGCAGCACGCCTTCGGTGCGCGCCTGCTCCAGCAGGGCCCGCTCCGCCACCACCAGCCGGTTGCGAGACAGCTCCGGTTCGTTGCGCGCGCGGACGGCCACCACGTCGCCCCGGCGGGACAGCGTCAGCACCACGCCGGGCAGGTCGGGCAAGAGCTCCACGTCGCAGCTGGCGCCATCCGCCGGCACGCTGGCGCCGGCCAGGGTGCGCGCCACTTCCTCCACGGACGCGCGCTGTTCGGCGCAGAAGCGGCGGAAGGCGGCGTTGACGGCCACCAGCCGCAGGGCCGGGTCACACATTGCCGCGGGGGCGTCGAGCGCCTCGAACAGGGCCTGGAAGGACTCGGGGGCAGGGCCGCCGGCGATGCGCACGGCGCGGGTCTCAGTCTTCATGGGAGGTGGCCTTGTCCAGGTCGAGAATCTGTTGCGCCCCCATGTAGGACTTCGTCTCGTAGCGGGTAATCTTGCCAATCTTCCGGACGATTTCCGCCATGCGCTCCGCCTCGCGGTAGATGATGTCCACCGGCTTCCAGGCGAAGTCGTCTTCCTTCAGCTTCCGCTTCAGCAGCTCGGCGTAGCCCATCACCGAGGTGAGCGGCTGGTTCAGCTCGTGGGCGGCGGTGCCGGCGAGCGCGACGATGACCGCGCTCTTCTCGCTCTCCTCCAGCCGCGTCTCCACGTCGGACAGCTTGCGCTCCAGCTGCATGCGCGCGCGCATGTCCGTGAAGATGCCCACGCTGAACACCTCACGGCCCCCTTCGTAGACGATGGAGGCCGTCATGTTCACCGGCACCCGCTCACCGGAGCGGTGCATCAGCTCCTCCCGGACGAGGGACAGCCGGCCCTTGCCGCCGTGCTCGGGCGCCCGAATCATGGCCATCACCCGCTTCGCCACGCCCGGTGGATAGAGCTGGTGGACGGAGAAGCCGCCGCCCAGGGCCTCCTGCGCGGTGTAGCCGCACAGCGCCTCCGCTCCTTTGTTGAAAAGGATGATGCGCCCCTTCAGGTCGGCCGCGATGATGCCGTCCACCGACGAGTCGATGAGCCGCTCCAGGAAGTCCTTCGTCTGGAGCAGCTCGTCCTCCAGCCTCCGCGCGTCCGTGACGTCGCGGAAGGAGAGGATGGTGGCCGCCTCCTCGTCGCGCAGCGGCGCGGCGGACATGGACAGCGTCAGGCGGCGGCCCGTGCGCGTGCACACCTCCACGTCCGTGCCGGAGCGGGCCTCGCCACGCGCGGCCGTGGTCACCAGCTCCATCAGCACGTTCTCATCCACCGGCTGAGTCACCTGGTGCAGGTGGCGGCCCCGCACGTCGGCGGCGTCCACGTCCAGCATGGCCGCGCCGGACGGATTCAGCGACAGCACGCAGGCCTTGTCGTCGAGGATGGCCACGCCTTCACTGACGTGCGCGAAGAAGAGCTGGTACGGCTTGAACGAGGCCGCCTGCTCCTCCGCGGCCAGGCGGGCCGTCTTCTCCGCCTCCGTCTGCCCTCGCACCGACTGGAGCACGGACGCGTTGCGCAGGGCCACCGCGGTGGCGTGCGCCACGGTGGTGAGGAAGTCGATTTCCCGAGGCGTGAAGGTGCGCCGCCGCCCCGCCGCGCGCAGCAGCAGCACGCCGCGCACCTGCCCGCGGATGGGCAGCGGCAGCGCGGCGATGGCGTGGATGCCCCGGGCGGCCACCGCGCGCCGCTCCACGTCCCCCAGCAGCGGGTGGGTGGAGGCCTCCTGCATCACCACCGGCTTGCCCGTCCGCATCACCTCGCGAATCTCGGGGTAGCGCGACAGGTCGATGCGCAAATCCTTGAGCGCGGGGTCGTCACTGGCGGCGACGATGACGCCCTCATCCGCGCTGCGCCCCAGCATCACCAGCGTGGCGCGCGCGATGTCCAGCTTCTCCGCCAGCCGCCGGGTGACGCCGTGGAGCAGCACCTCCACGTCGGACGTCTCCGCGTAGTCCGCCGTCAGCTCCAGCAGGAGCGCCAGGTCCTCCTGGCTGCGCGCCTGCTCCTCGCGCTCCACGTGGCGCTCGGCGGCGCACTGGAGCCGCCAGGCCAGCTCGTGCATGGCCACCGGCGCGGTGAGGACGTCCGCGGGCTTGAGGGACTGCGCCGTGGCGAAGTGGCTTTCGCCCGGGGCCACCAGCACCACCAGCGTGAGGTGGGCGGCGAGGGCGGCGTCCAGCAGGGCCTGCCCCGCGGCGAGCCCTCCCGGCGCGGTGAGGTCCACCAGCGCCAGGGAGGCCTCTTCGAGGCCGTCCACCACGCGCAGACCCGCACGCGCGGCGGCCGCGGCCAGCAGCTCCCGCGCGGGGGAGTCCGAGGGCACCAGCGAGATGCCTGATACGAATTCCAGCGAGGACGGCACGTGGGGAGTGGGGTCCAGGGCAGAAGGGGCCCCCACTCTACACGCCCTGACGGCTCAGGGGCAGTCCGACTCGAAAGCGCCCTGGTCCGGGCCTGGCCCGCACCAGGTCAGCCCCAGCGACAGCCCCGCGTTGAGGGCGGGCGAACCCGACCCCAGGCGGAAGTCCCCGGTGTCGATGTTGACGAAGCCAGGGGCCTTCTCCTGGGAGCGGCCGTCCAGCCCGCTCTGCGAGCGCCACTGCGAGAAGCCCATGTCCACGCCGTTGAGGCGGTAGACGGCCGCGCCCGCGTTGCGGAAGTAGAGGTTGGCATCCACCACCGCCCCCGAGCGCCCGGGGCCGCCGCGCACCGCCACCCCACAGCCGGAGAAGACGTTGTTGCGCACATCCAGGCTGGCGCTGGCCCCCGAGTCCCCCTGGCCGAAGGTGAGGCACGGACCGGGCATGTTCCAGAGGGTGTTGTGGTGCACCTTCACGTTCGAGGACGTGTCCACGCGGATGCCGCTGCCTTCCTCCGCGCCGCCCAGGCCGTCGCGCACCAGGTTGCGGCGGATGACGACGTTGGTGGGCGGCGCGCCCTGGCGCACCCCGCCGATGCTGATGGCGCGGCCGTTGTTGTAGAAGACGTTGTCCTCCAGGGTGACGTCCTTCGCGGACAGGTGCACCACCACGCCCTCGCCGCGCGAGGTGGACGACATCTTGTGGCCCCAGATGATGTTGCCGCGCAGCGTGACGCGGGTGCACGTCTTCACGTCGACGCCGTTCTCCCGGTTCTCGTGCAGCTCGTTGTCCTCCACCAGCAGGTTGTCGAAGGGCGTGCCGGAGATGGTGGCGCCGCCCTCGGGGCCGATGCACTGCACCGCGTCTCCGGAGTTGTGGTGGATGTCGTTGCCACGCACCACCACGTTGCGCGCCGTCGTCTGGACGATGACGCCGTGGCTGTCGTCCCCGTTGCGGTTGAAGTGGGAGATGGTGTTGCCCTCGATGAGGACGTCGCTGGCCTTCTCGCACACGTTGACGCCCGCGCCCGCGGTGCCGTTCTTCAGCGTGGAGCCGCGCAGCACGCCGTGGTGGGAACCCACGCCGCGGAACATCACCGCGAAGGAGGCATGGCCCCCCGCGTCGAGGGTGAGCCCCTCGATGCTCCAGTACGCACCGCGCACGTCCACCATGGAGGAGCCGCTGCCGGACGGCTTCAGCACCGGCTTCGCGCCCGGCGCGGCCCGCAGCGTGAGCAGGTTGGACGCGGAGCCGCCCTTCTCTTCCAGCTTGAGGCGCTCGGAGTAGGTGCCCGTCTTCAGGTAGATGGCCTCGCCCGGTCGCACCAACTCCAGCGCGCGCGTCACCGTGCGCAGCGGCGCCGTCTCCGTGGCGGAGGCGCTGTCACTGCCGTTGGGCGCCACCCAGAGGATGCGCGAGTACTGGGGCGGAGGCTCGGGCTCCGGTTGGGGCTCGGGCTCCGGCTCGGGGGGCGGCGGCTCTGGAT
>NZ_JAAIYB010000204.1 GCF_010894475.1 Myxococcus vastator | reverse complement strand
CGGGGGTGAGGCTCGGGGACGGCTCGGGGCTGGCGGCGGACGTGGTGGTGTCAAACGCGGACGCGGCGTGGACGTACCGGTACCTGCTGCCGGGGCATGTCCGGAAGCACTGGACGGACGAGCGCATCAACCGGGCGCGGTACTCGATGAGCGCGTTCCTCTGGTACTTCGGGACACGGCGTCAGTACCCGGAGGTCGCGCACCACACGCTGCTGTTCGGCAAGGACTTCCGGGGGATGTTCTCGGGGCTGGAGGGGCCTGGGCAGCCGTCGGCGGACCCGTTGCTCTATCTGCACAGGCCCACCGCGACGGACGCGGCGCTGGCTCCGGCTGGTCATGATGCCTTCTACGTGTTGGCTCCGGTGCCACACCTGGGGACGGGCTCGGAGTGGAAGCAACGGGCCGATGCATTCCGACGCGAGTTGGAGGAGCGCCTGTCGCGGACCGTGTTGCCGGGTCTGGGGGAGGAGTTGGTGACGTCGCGGATGGCAACGCCGGAGTACTTCCGTGACGAGCTGCGGTCATTCCGTGGGGCCGCGTTCAGCTTCGCGCCCACGTTGATGCAGACGACGTTCCTCAGGGCGCAGGCCCGGAGTGAAGACGTGGACCGTCTCTATATGGTTGGAGCGGGGACACACCCTGGAGCGGGGCTTCCCGCCGTGCTGTGTTCCGCCAAGATCGTGGACACTGTGATTCCACTGGCGTAGCAGATTTTCCTTTGGGTACGAAAACCCATGGTGCGTTGGTTAGGCGGGAGACAGGTGGCCTCTTCCAGATTCAGTCTTGTGCTATGATTTTCCGTGCAGTCCCATTGAGAGGATTTGTCATGCGCAAGGGAATCCAGAAGTGGGTCTTTGTCGTGGGCGTTGTATTCGGAGGCGTGCTGGGCACGGTCCGTCCGGTAGAGGCTCAAGCCAGCGCGGATTGGTGTCAGAACCAGTGTGCCGATGAGAGCTGTACCTGTGTCTATCAGTGCTATCAGGTGGGCCCTCGTTGCTTCTGTGAGCAGTTCCCCGTTTGTTTCTGAGACGCAGGGCTTCCTGTTCCGTGAAGTCTGTCCTCTAGATGAGGGGGCGGGATATCGCTGAAGGAAATTGGCGAGAGCTGCCCCTATACGCACGGCCGCCTTCCGTCCGAATGCGCTGTATCTCAGTTGATACATTTGAGATCGTTGCGTAGCGTGGAGTAGAGGCTTTTCGTAGAGCGATCTCACCAAGCCGTCAATTCCCGAAGCTTGTGTGGTTGGTTCGGAGGGGGGCGAGCGCAGCGCGCTGACATTTTCGAGCCGACGCTGGCGGCTTGGCCGCGCAGGGCGCTGCGGTGAAAGAAGGAGGGCGCCGCGGAGTTCGTCAAGCCAGGTCACGCGCTGGGCCGACGCCCTCATCGTTGAGCTCCTGCGCCGCGCGATGCGGACGCTGTCCGAATTCCACTCCCAGGTCATCTGACACTGGCACCGGGCGCCACGGTGTCGCGGGCACCGAGACCGGACTCGCTGGACGCGGATGCGTCGCCTGGTCCGACGCTTGCTCCCACGCGCGAAGAAGCCGCATCCATGGCTCGCGGAGCGATTCAACGTCAGAGCCCAATGCTAGAGCCGGACGCGGTAGTGCCGCCTATCCGCAGCGGTGCGGGTGGTGGACCGTGGGGGCCACCCGTCCGCGACCTTTTTGACCCAGGCCTGGTGCAATCATGACGCAGCGCCCAATAAGTTGGAATCCGTGTTTTAAGCAGTGGGCCTGTTGCAACTCAAATTTAAGCGTGGTAGCAAGATAAAGCGGGAATGTATTTGAAGTCGCGCCTCGCGCTGTTTCGCCTGTATGGGGCTCGATTCGGTCCGGTATCAAGGAGGTCGCGTGGCAACGGGCAAGGACATCCTCTTCAAGTCCCCTCTCGATCGAATTCCGCGTGCTTCGGTCGGTGAATCATCCGCGAGCGCACCTCTCACGCCGGTCGCCGCGAAGCGGGACTGGAA
The DNA here is from genome assembly GCF_010894475.1 of Myxococcus vastator. Classification (GTDB taxonomy): domain Bacteria; phylum Myxococcota; class Myxococcia; order Myxococcales; family Myxococcaceae; genus Myxococcus; species Myxococcus vastator. The sequence goes on along the minus strand of NZ_JAAIYB010000204.1, from coordinate 11,989 downwards.
GCCTTCGCGCTTCAATGTCCAGGCGCTCACGGACGATGGTTGGCTGCTGCTGTGGAACACCTATACGGGGTCGCTGAACGCGTTTCGCCCGGCGCAACGCGAGTCGGTGCTCGAGCTGATCAGCCAGAAGGGGCTCAGCTCCAACGGCGACGGTATCGTCGGCTATCTCTCCAAGAGAGGCTTCCTGATCGCGAAGGAGGCCGACGAGGTGCGTCGGGTCCAGTACGCGTTCGGCCAGGCGAATCACCGCAATGACATCCTCGAGCTGATCCTGCTGGCCTCCGAGGATTGCAACTTCCGGTGCACGTACTGCTACGAGGACTTCAAGCGCGGCACGATGCGTCCCGATGTGCGCGCGAGCATCAAGAAGCTCGTGGAGAGCCGTGTCCGGACCCTGCGCGAGTTCAACGTCTCCTGGTTCGGGGGCGAGCCGCTGTACGGGATGGAAGCCATTGAAGACCTGGCGCCGTTCTTCGCTGAGACAGCGAAGCGCGAGGGGATTCGGTTCTCCAGCCACATGACCACGAATGGCTACCTGCTGACGGAGGACGTGGCCGGTCGCCTCCTCTCGTGGGGCATCACCGACTTCCAGATCACCCTGGATGGCCTGCCGGAGCACCACAACCAGCACAGGCCGGCGCGCGACGGCGGCGGCACGTACCAGACGATCTACGACAACCTGGTGAAGCTGAGCGAGCGCGACGACGACTTCTCCGTCGTCGTTCGAGTCAACTTCGCCAAGACGAATGTCGACGGACTGGAAGAGTTCCTGCAGTCCCTCAAGGAGAAGTTCAGCGGCGACGACCGCTTCACCGTTTCGTTCCACGCGGTGGGAAGGTGGGGCGGGAGCAATGACGCCAATCTGGACGTCTGCGGCAAGGACGAGTCTCACTCCGCGCACATGCGGCTGAAGGCCGCGGCCCGTTCGTTGGGCCTGCGCGTCACCAGCGGGTGGCGGCCCGGCGCCAGGGTAGGGACGGACGTGTGCTACGCGGTCAGGCCCTACAACTTCATCGTGGGCGCCCACGGCGACCTGATGAAGTGCACGATCGATCTCAACAAGAAGGATCGAAACATCGTCGGGAAGATCCAGCCCGACGGCACGCTCGATTTGAACACGGACAAGATGGCCCTGTGGACCGAGCCGGCCTTCGAGCGGGATACCGGCTGCCAGAGCTGCCACAATCTGCCGGCTTGCCAGGGCGTGCATTGTCCGCAGATCCGCATGGACTACAACCAGCGTCCCTGTCCGACCATCCGCTTCACCGCCAAGCGGGAGATGGTGGACTACTTCAAGGCCACCCAGAACGGCGCGACGAGCGCTCCTGTCTCCGCGGAGGCCGTGCCTGCTGAGTCACTCAACGGGAGCGAGGAGCGGGAGTCGCCGACGCTGCCCGACGCCAAGCAGAGCGCGCCATGACGATGACCCAGGGAACGGCCCCCGAGAACGCCGCCACCTCCTCATCGACCAGGCTCGATCGGGTCAATCACCTGCTCGCTCGAAGCGACGCGAGCAGGAGTGAGGTGTTCGACCTGGTCCAGTCGCTCAGCGACGACGAGCTCCTTCCGTTCGGGCTGCGCGCCTACCGTCTCAACCTCTTGTCGCTGTTCGGCCGGGATTGGCCGCAGGACCGGATTGCACGAGCCGCGCGTGCCGCCGCGATCAGCAAGATTCTTGGTGGGTGGGAGTACCACCAACATTACCTGCCGAAGTTGACGCCGGTGCCGGACGCGCTGCAAGTCAGCGGGGCGCACCTGGAGCAGGTGCGCGCGCTGCTGGAGCGCGGCCGTGGGGTGGTGAGCGTGTCTTTCCACTTCGGTCACATGCGTTACCTCATCTCCGATTTCGCGCATGCGGGGATCGCGACGCACCTGCCGCTCGCGAGCGATTCGTACAATGACTACTGGACCGCGCGGGCTAGCAATCCGGACGCGGCGCTCTGGAAACGCCTCAACTTTGTCGACGTCGAGGCGCGCGCTGGCGCGATTGGACTGGCCAAGGGGCTCGCCAGGGGCGAGCTGGTCTTCTCCACCATCGATGGAAACACGGGCAGTGACGGTACGCGGGGCGACGCACGGCGCTCGACGGTGACGCTGCTCGGGCGCGAGTGCCGGGTCAAGAACGGGTTGTTCGCCATGGCGGCACGGTTCGGTTCGCCGGTCATCCCGATGGTGGCCCACAACCTGGACGGCCAGCGGGTGTGCAGGGTGGGGCCGGTCCACGATCCAGGCGGGCCGCTGCGCGGCGCGGACGCTGAGCGCTTCGTAGAGGAAGCAGTGCAGAGCGCCTACACGTTCCTGGGCGAAGCGCTGAACGCGTATGCCGACGAGTGGTGCGGCGGCGACTTGTTCCACCAGTGGCGGCTCCCGGTTCCCTCCACCAAGCATCCGGTCGAGGAGATCGAACGGAGCCTGACCGAGCACCTGAGGACAGGCGGTTGGGTGGCGATGGACACGCGGCGCATCATCGAGCTCCCGGGTGATAACGACATTGTCTGGACCGACGCCATGACCGGGCGCTGCTACAAGTTTCCGTTCGCCAGTGTAGACTTGGCGACGCGCCTCGCGGACGAAAGCCAAGGCGTGGACCTGCAGTGGCTTGATCGGCACCCGAGCGACGAACGCTCGCGGATGTGGAGCTTGATATGCCAGCTCGCGTCGCGGGACGCCGTTCGGTGTCACGGGAGCGCGGAAGCAACGCGCTGAACACGATTTGAATCTGGCCGGAGCGCGGCTTGCCGTGCCTTGTCTCACCGGCGAACAGGGGTTGCCACCCTCCGATGCACGGGGATTGGTAATGCAGTAAAAAAGACAGTGCATCTCCCCAGAGGAACATCAAATGAACAACGACAAGAGCGCCGTGACGGTTGAGAAGAACGAGAGCCTGCTGGTTGACGAGTTCGAGATCATCGAGCTTGAGGACCGCCTGGAGCTGGCCGGCCGCTGCAACGGCCGCTGCGACTCCCAGGTCGAGCGCTCGGTGGAGTAAGCAGTACGACTTTCGGCGCCTGCCGATAGTCTCTAGGCCGGATCGGGCTTGGGCCCGATCCGGTCGCAGATCGCTCGAAGCGCCCGAAAGGTCTGCCTGGAAGGCGAGTTCAGGAAGCTCGGACCATGACGCAACCCGCCCGGCCGTTGGCCAATCCCCTCATCGAGGTCTCCGATTTTGACTCGGATGCGTCGAAGCCGATGGTGATGTGCGCCGTCCCGGACGGTAACGACGCGGTGCGCTTCGCGCTGCCCGTGGCCTACATGGACCTGGTGCGGGAGTTCGACGGCGTCCGCACCATCGACGAAGCCATTGACGCGTTTCTGCAGCGCGGGCAGGGGAACTTCGAGCGGGATTGGCTCCGACGCCTGGTCGAGAAGTCCCTGCTCCCCAAGGGCATTCTCATCCACGCGGACCAGGACGCCTCGCGTGCGGGCGTCAGCTCGCAGCCCAAGCGCGCGTTCCTGTTCATCAAGCTTCCCATCATCCCGCCGAGCGTCGTCGAACCGATAGCGCGGCGGCTGGGTTTCATGTTCAAGACCCCGGCGCTGGTGCTCGGCTTGATTCTGGCTGTTCTCTCGCACGCCTACGTATATGGCGTGTTGCTCACGGCTCAGCGCGTCGACCTCAGCCAGCTCGACGCCACCGGCGTCCTGGCCGTGATGCTGCTCTCCACTCTGGGAACCCTCTGTCACGAGTTCGGGCATGCCAGCGCCGCCTCCTATTACGGCTGCCGGCGGATGACCATCGGGTGGGGCGTCTACATCATCTATACGGTCCTCTGGACGAACGTATCAGACGCCTGGAAGCTTCCACGCCGGCAGCGCGCGGTCGTCGATATCGGCGGGGTCTACTTCGAGTCGATCTTCCTGCTCTTGACCCTGGCGCTGTTCCTGCGGACCGGAGACATCGTCTTCCTCGTCGCCTTTGTCATCATCGATCTCTCGATCGCGACGACCTTCAACCCGTTCCTCCGCATGGACGGCTATTGGCTGATGAGCGACTTCTTCGGCATCGTGAACCTGCGCAAGCAGCAGATGCTGTGGCTGCAACACCTGGGAGGAAAGCTCTTCGGCGTCAAGGAGTCGGGGCCGAAGATCGACCTGACCCCCAAGGCGAAGTGGGTGCTTGGGATCTATACGGCCTTGGGCACGCTGTTCCTGGGCTACATCCTGAAGGTGATCTTCCAGTTCGTGATTCTGAGCATCGCCAAGGAGTATCCCGCGTTGTTGCGTGCCTTTGTCCAGGCGGCTGGAGAGGGAGCGCCGTTGATCGAGCTCCTCAAGGCGTTCCTGGAGGTTTTCTGGCGCTCGTTGATGCTCGCGGGCGCGGCCGTCACGCTGTGGAGTCTGGTGACACGCACCTTCAGTCTGCTCGGCAAGCTCAGGGCGTTCCGGGCCCAGGTCCGGCACAGCGGGGCTTGAGCGGCCTGGGCGAGGGCGAGCATGCGCAACCCGGATTTCCCAGTCGACGCGTCTGTTTCATCCGCGGAGCGGGGCGACCCGTCCGCGCTCCGGCTGGTGCTGTCTGACGATTGGATCCTGGAGAGCCAGGACGAAACCCACGTCACGGTCGCCAACACGGCCACGGCGGCGCGCATGAAGTTGTCCACTGCCGCCTACCAGTTCCTGAAGGCGTTCGCGAAGCCGCGCAGATTGGATGAGGTCGTTTCGCCCGGAGCCATGGCTGGCGCTCGCGCGCAGGTCGGGAAGCTGCTGGAGAAGCAGCTCCTCCTCGACGCCGACGCTCCTCGCGCGGACCGCGCGCTCCGCCTGCGCACGACGGTGCCCTACCGGTTCTGCAACGCGCCGGCCTACACCGCGGCCAGCGACTTCGTGGTGCTGGGCGTGCCCTACGATCTGGCGGGCACCGTCGACTGCCGTGGGGCGCCGACGGCGATCCGGCAGAAGTCGCTCGACTATCTCTACCGGATGCGCATCACCGACGGCCGGCCAAACGGCTGGTTCGACGCGAACCGGGAGACCTGGATCCTGCGGGGCGCCACGCTGGCGGACGCCGGCGACGTCTACGTCGAATACGGAGAGGACCAGTCCGAGCTGTTTGGAAGGATCTCCTCGGCCCTCGAAGAGCTTGGCGAGGGAGCGGTGCCGGTCGTCCTCGGCGGGGACAGCTCGGTGACGTACGCCGTTGCCGCGGCGCTGCGTCGCCGCGGTCCGCTGACCGTCGTCCAGCTCTCCGCCGAGCCGGTGACGGCTCCTGCGTCGGCGTCCGAAGTCTTCGGAACAGACGAAGTCGCGGCCCGTCTCCTGCAACTCGAGGGGATCGAGCGTTTCGTGAGCCTGGGCGCGCCGACGACATCCTCCGCGAGCCTGGGCGACCGCGTGATGCTGTACGACGTGCCGACGCTTCGCCGAGCACCCTTGGACACGTTGGCGTGTGACTGGGGCGGGAAGGCCGCCGTCCATCTTTCAATCGACCTCGGGGTCACGAAGCCGGAGTACCTGCGGACGGATGAACACGGCGCCTCGGCCGGGCTGTCCCAGTCCGAGCTCAGGAGCATCATCACCGCGCTGGGCCGGAGGCACCGGCTCGTGGGCATCGACCTCGTTGGCCTGGACACGCGGTCAGGGTTCGCGCACCTGTCCGCCGCGGTCGCCTGCGATCTCGCGCTGACCGCGATGGATGCCTCCCGAGGGCATGATGGGGCCAAGCGATGAGCGGAGCTGGCCCGCGAGCGTCGCTCTTCGGTTGGCCGGACCGGAACCTCGCGCCGACCGAGCCGGGGATGCTCTGCGTCGTGGGAGCGCCGACGAACCTCGGCAACCCGATTGCTCGCGGCGCGGCGAAGGGACCTGCGGCGATTCGCGAGGCGAGCCGGCTCCTGACGCCCCCCCGTGTCCCGGGCTGCGATTGGGGTGACGTTGAAGGGCCGGCGAATCTCGCGCGCTACCTGGAGCGGTTGGCGGAGACGACGAAGGAGATTGTGGAGCGGGGCCTGCGCCCCTTGTTCCTCGGCGGCGACCACTCCATCAGCTACGCGCCCGTCTCGGTGCTGCAGTCCGCCGGGGACCTGTGCCTGGTCTGGATCGACGCGCACACGGACTTCAGCCCATGGCAGGGAGCGGCGTTCCACGACCACAAGCAGGTGCTGCGCAGGCTGTCCAAGCTGCATGGCGTGCGCAGAATCGTGCAGATCGGCTACCGGGGAATCACGGTGGGTGATGAGCGCTCGCTGGGCGACGGCGCCGTCGTCGTCACGTCGTCGCGCGCGCGTGGCCTGACCGACGTAGAGCTTCTGGCGCTCGTCCCGGAGGACCTGCCGTGTTACGTCTCCATCGACATCGACGCCGTCGACCCGCTCCACGCGCCCGGTACCGGCGCCCCGGTGCCGGACGGCCTGCACCCGCTGCACCTGCGCCGGATACTGAGGGCGCTGGTGCGCAGCCGCAGGCTCGCAGGGCTCGACATGGTCGAGGTCAACCCCGTCCTTGACGTCCAGGCGTCGACGAGCGCGATCGCCGCGGAGCTCATTCGCGACGCCGCGGACCACTGGGGTTTTCAGCTCGCGAGCTAGCTTCACTTCCCATCATCCGTGTCAGGCACGAGGAACCGTCGAATGGAAGCCACACCAATTCCTGCCTATGACCTCGAAGGGTTCCGCCAACTGGTGGAGAAATCGCCGGACGTGCTCACCCGGCAGCCCTGCGTGGTCCGGGGCTTCACTGAGAAGTGGCTCGCCAGCAAGCGGTGGGGGGACCTGGACGCGCTCAGCGAGACGTTCGGTCACCTGCCCGTGACGGCCGGCGCGCCGCAGTTCGTGACGCACAAGCAGGCGAAGATGTGTCAGGTCATGACCGACTTCGGCACCTACCTGGAGTACGTCAAGGCGCCGGAGCGCATCGACGCGCTCTTCGACGGGAAATGGTCGAAGGGCAGCGCGGAGTTGCTGCGTGAGCTCGGCCTGCCCCTGTACTGCGGAAACCTCCGGCTGGTTCGCCACTCCAAGGAGGAGGTCTTCTCGCAGCTCGATCCGATCCTCCCGGAGCCGCTGGCGCACTTCAACAACGAGATTCCGTACTACTACCAGTCGGGCAACCACGTCTGGCTGTACGTGAGCCTGACGGGCGCGCTCACGCCGCTGCACCAGGACAACAACGCGGTCATCGCCTACCTGGCGCAGCTGCGGGGACAGAAGCGGGCGATCCTCTACAGCGCCGAGGACAAGCGCCACTTCTACAACCCCGACGTCGGCTATCTGGATCCCCTGAATCCCAACGACGACGAGTTCCCGACCTGGCGCGAAGCCCGTCCGTGGACCGCGTTGCTCAATCCCGGCGAGCTGCTCATCTGGGGACCGAACTGGGCGCATCACGTCGTGACGTTGTCGGACTCGACCACCGTCAGCTTCGACTTCATCAACGACCTCAACCTGCGCGCGTACGCGAAGTCGGTCGACTGGAGAGATGAGCTGGGTCGGTTCGCGAAGAAGAACGCGGAGATGATTCGCACCCGGATCCCGGACCGCCGCATGCATGACGCGCTGACGGACGCCAGCCACCCGGAGCTCGGTCGCGAGCTGATGATCTGTGTCCTGCGCAGCGCGCTGGCCGCACCGCAGTCGGAGAAGTCGGCGCGGGTCCGGCGTGAGTTGCTGGCGGCGCTCGAGGAAGACGCGCCGTCAGCGCTCAAGATGGCAGCGCCTGGAGCGATGTGATGGCGGACGCTCTGTCTCCGACGATTCCGGGTGAGGCGGCTGGCGGCGCGCACGACGAGCGGCTGGTCGTCTCGCCCGCGATGCAGGTCGAAGCGCTCGACGCCAGGTTCGCTACCATCTATCTGCAGTTGGATGGCACGCGGATCCGCATCCCTATCGCGTTGCACAGGCTCCTCCTCGAGTTCGAGACGCCCCGCAGCGTGAGCGTCGTCCTCGGCGACGGGCGGTACGGCGCCAAGGCGGGCGCCGCGCTCGAGAGCCTGCGCGCGAAGGGGTTCCTGGTCCGCGAGGACGCGACCGCGATCGCGACAAACCGCAGGCTGCTCACGGACGCGCCCGTGCGGATCTTCGACGCGCCCGCGCAGAAGCTGGAGCCCTCGCGTTCGGACTTCGTCGTGCTCGGCGTTGCCTACGATCTCAGCGACCGCTCGGCCGCCGGCGCCCGCGAAGCGCCCGCCGCGCTCCGGGAGTCGTCGCTGCAGATCCTCTACGGCGTGGACCGCCATGACGGCAAGCCGCTGGGCTGGTACGACAGCGACCGTCGGCGCCCGATCCTGCGCGGAGCGACGATCTCCGATTGCGGCGACGTGTTCGTGGCGCGCGGGGAGGAACAGGCGGCATTGTTCGCCCGCGTCGAAGAGGTGTTGGGCAAGGTGACGGGCGCCGGCAGCCTGCCCGTGCTGCTCGGTGGCGACGCGGCCATCACCTATCCGGCCATTCGCTGTCTGCAGGGGCGGCAATCGATTGCGGTCATCCGGATCGCGGCCGACGCGCGCAGTCGTGGCGCCGTCCATCCCTCATTTGTTTCACCGGTCACCTTGCCGGCGCACGCGCTGAGCCTTCCCGGCGTGACGCGCTATGTGCATCTGGGCGCCGTCGGCTCGGCGGCCCCCGACCTGGCGGGCCTCGCCGTCCTCTCCGCTCCGGAGCTGCGAGAAGCGGGGGGCGAGGAGGCGCTGGCCCGCTGTCTGGCGGACTGTCCACGGGTGTATGTGAGCATGGACATTCGCGCGCTGGCGCCGCCGGGAGGGCGCGACGACGGCGTCGCGCCGAGCGCTCATTTCGAATACACCGAGCTGCACCGGCTGCTTGGCCAGATTGGCGCCCAATGCCAGATTGTTGGCATGGACCTGGTCGGCTGCACCCCGATGGCGCGCTGCTGGGGCGTCACCTCGATGACGGCCCTGCATGTGCTCTTGACCGCCATGAGCGCGGCGAAAGATCGATAATGGAATGGCGGAATGAGGCGACGACGAGCTCCGGCGACGACACGTCCCAATCGCTGTTCGGCTGGCCGCGCGCAGAGGAAGGTTCGCCGCGCGCCCGCATCGAGGTGATCGGCGTCCCGAGCGACTGCGGGAACGGCGGCGCCTCCGGCGCGCGCTTCGGTCCAGAGGCGATCCGGCGCGCCAGTCAGAGTTTCCGGCTGGAGGTCGCCGGCGTCGACCGAGGCGACGTGGAGGGCGTGCATGGCCACGACTGGGCCGAGGTCCTGGTCAGCGCGCAGCATGAGATTGAGCGCATCGTCGAGGGCGACGCGATCCCGATCGTGCTCGGCGGCGACCACTCCATCTCGTACGCGGCGGTCGCCGCGCTGCGGCGTCATCCAACGCTCAACATCGTCTGGTTCGACGCGCATACCGACTTCTGCGCCTGGTCAGGCGGCCGTTGGCACGACCACAAGCAGGTCCTGCGGCGGATCGCGGGCTTGGGCCACGTCGGCCGGATTCTGCAGATCGGCCACCGCGGCATCACCTATTTCGACGAGAGCGCCCGCTCCAACAAGATGACCGTGATGTCGGCGAACGCCGCACGAAGCGCGCCGCTGGAGAGCGTGCTGGAGCCGTTGCCCGAAGGCGAGCCGGTCTACATCTCGGTCGACGTCGATGCGATCGATCCGCGCCTGGCGCCGGGGACCGGCCATCCGGTGCCGGGTGGGGTGAGCGGGGAGTTGATTGAGCAGATGGCCAGCCTCATCGCGTCCCGGCGTCGCGTCGTGGGCCTCGACGTCATGGAGGTCAATCCTCTTCTCGACCATCGGGACACCACCAGCGCGCTCGCCGCGAGGATGCTCGCCGCGGTCGCGCCCCACCTCGCCCCGTTTCCTCCTTCAGAATGAGCTGAGCCATGCAGACCCAGCAGATACCGGTGGTGTCCAGCGAGGAGTTCCGCCGCATGGCGGAGAGCAACCCGAGGTTGCTCCATGACAACCCGTGGATCGTCGAGGACTACATCCAGGCCTGGCCGGGTTACGAAGCCTGGCAGCGCCTGGATTACCTCGAGTCCCGCTTCGGGCAGCTCAGCGCCTTCGCCAAAGCGCCGAACTTCATCACCAATCGCAAGTCGAGCCTGGTCAGCGTCGAGACTGAGTTCAGCCGCTACCTGGACTACATCCGCCATCCCGAGCGAGCGCGGGAAATCTACGCCGGGCGCTGGATGGAGGGCGACTACGAGCAGTTTCTCGCCCAGAACCTGCCGTTGTATTGCGGCACGCTGAGGATCGTCCACAAGGCCGACGACCCGGTCTTCGCCGAGGTCAGTCCGCTGGTCCCGGCGCCGCTGGTGCCCTGGAACCACGCGCTTCCCTACTACTACTCCCTGTTCAACCACTTCTGGCTGCTGGTCAGCCTGCCCGGGGCGCTGACGCCGCTGCACATCGACAACAACGGGACCATCGCGCTGATCGCGCAGCTCAAGGGCCGCAAGCGGGCGACGCTGTATTCGCCGGACGATCTCCGCCACGTCTACAATCCCGACGTTGGCTACATGGACCCCGAACAGCCGGACGAGGCTGACTTCCCGACGTGGCGCGAGGCGGTCAAATGGAGCGGCGACCTGGAGGTGGGCCAGGTGCTCTTCGTCGGCACGCGCTGGGCCCACCATGTGCAGACGCTGGACACGTCCATCTCAGTCAGCTTCGACTTCATCGACCAGAGCAACCTGCCGGACTATGCCGTCTCGGCGGGGTGGGCGGAGGTGTTCGGCAAGCGAATCAAGTCCAGCCCGGAGGCCGTGCGGCAGAAGCTCAGCGGGGGTGCGCCGCTGGCCGAGTTCGACCGGCTCTCCTCGGTCGAGCTGGGGCGACGCAGCATGGCCGAGGTGCTGCGCGCGGCGGTGAAGGCGCACGACGACTCCGAGGTGGCGCGCATCCGGCGCCTCTACCTCGCCCACCTCGAGCAGTGTCTGGAGCGCACCGATTGCGCCGCCGATGGCCCGATTTCCGGCGTCACTCCAGTGAGTGGCAGCGACCCCCTTCGGCTACGATGACGGCCCTATGAACTCGATCGGCGTCATGCTCGAAGAGGCGCGTCAGTCCTGGCGCGGATTGCTGCGCCGCCCCGGTTATCTTGTCCTCGCGGTCGCGACGCTGGCGCTGGGCGTCGCCACGGTCACCATCGCGTTCTCGCTGCTGCATCAGGCGCTGCTGAAGCCGTTGCCGTTCCCGAATCCGGATCGGCTGGTCACGCTCGGCATCATCGTCGAGCAGAACCAGAACATCGCCGCGCCGCGGTACTACCCGCGGCTCAATGCGATGCGAAGCGTGGAGTCGGCCGGAATCATGATGGGCTGGACGACCAATACGAACATCGCGTTTGGCGACCAGGCCGAAGTGGTGACCGCGCTGCGGGCAGATCGCGGCTTCGTCGAGACGTTGGGGCTGCCACTCGCGGTCGGGCGCAACTTCAACAGCGAAGAGGATCGGCCCAACGGGCCAGAGGCGGTGATCCTCGGCCACGAATTCTGGCGCACGCGCTTCGGCGCGGATGCGTCGGTCGTGGGCCGGAGTCTGCAGATTGAAGGCCGGGCCGTCCAGGTCGTCGGCGTACTCCCCGAAGCGTTCCGTTGGCCGGATCGCTTCGACCTCATCCAGTCACTCCAGCCGGACCCGGTCAGTCGCGACCTCTCCACGAACCAGATCGTGGTGGCGAGGATCAAGCCGGACGCCACGGTCGCGGGCGCGGCCGCGGAGACGCGCGTCGTGCTGAGCGCCATGCTGGAAGACAGCGGGGGCGCGACGGAGCGTCAGCAGGAGTATCTGCGGAAGAATCCGCCGTCGGCGCTGCCGCTCGCGACGAGCGTGTTCTCGCGCCGCTCCGGAGACACGCTGTGGCTGTTCCTGGGGGCGGCCGCGTGCGTGCTGGTGATCGCGGCGATCAACCTCGCCAGCCTGATGCTGCTGCGCGCCCTGGCGCGGAGTCACGACGGAGCGGTGCGCTCCGCGCTGGGAGCCCCCCTGTGGCGCCTGGGCTTGCCGGCGCTGGCGGAGGGCGCGCTGGTGGGGCTGGTGGGCGCTCTCACCGGCCTGGGACTGGCGTGGGTGTGTC
>NZ_JAAIYB010000203.1 GCF_010894475.1 Myxococcus vastator | reverse complement strand
GCGCGTCCTGGCGCGGCGGGTGGTGGGGGTGCGCGACGTCCTGGGGCCTCAGGCCTCACTGCTGACGGAGCAGCTCCAGGCGTCGCGAGACTGGGCGGCTCGCTTCGCGTTGCTCGACCGGTTCCTGCTGAAGCGCATCCACGAGGCGCGCGCCATCGCGGCGTGTGTCCCCTGGGCCTGGGAGCGGCTGGTGGCGAGCGGCGGCGGGGTGGAGATTGGCGGGCTGGCCGGCGAGCTGGGCTACAGCCAGAAGCACCTCATCACCCGCTTCAACGAGGAGCTGGGGATGCCGCCCAAGCTGCTGGCCCGGCTGCTTCGCTTCGACCAGGTCATCCAGCGGCTGCGGGCGGGCGGCGTCACGGGCACCTGGGCCGAGCTGGCGCTGGCGCACGGCTACTACGACCAGGCGCACTTCAACCGCGACTTCCGTCAGTTCACCGGGCTGACGCCCCGGGAGTACGTCCGGCTCCAGCTCCCGGACCGCGGCGGCCTCCGCGGCGACTGAGCGCGGACGTTGGCGAGTCAAACACCGCGGGCGCCTCCGCTTCCCCGAGCCGCTTGACTCCCCTAGGGTGCCGCGCCACCGATGCCGACCGACGTCACCGTGCAATCAACGTTGTTCGAATCCCTGGTCCGCCTGGCGCGGCCCGACGCGAAGCTCCAATCGGAGTTCCTGGCCGCGGGCTTCGACATGGACAAGCCCCGCGCCACCTATCCCGCGGCCGTGTTCGCGGGGTGTCAGGAGGCGACGGTGCGTCACCGCTACGCGGGCCTGGACCGCAAGTCGGCCTACCGGACGCTGGGGCGGGAGCTGGTGCGCAGCTACTTCGACACCCTGGTGGGCAAGGTGGTGGGCATGGCCCTCAAGGTGGCCGGCCCCGAGCGCGCCATGAAGCGCGTGTCGCTGAGCTTCAGCTCCGTCTTCTCCCCGGTGGACATCCAGGTGGAGTCCCTGGGCCCGGCGGACTGGCGCGTCCGCTTCCGGAGCTACCCCTTCCCGGCGGAGGCCGCCGCGGGCACCTGTGAAGGTGCGCTGCGGCAGGCCGGCGCCACCGAGCCCCAGGTGAACGTGGAGCGCTACGAGCCGCCCGACGGCTTCGACCTGCGCATCCGCTGGAGCTGACCCGTCAGGGGGCCGATGACCCCCCATTCCCATGATGAAGGAGGAGCGCCTCGGCTTCATATGAGGGGATGGCTCAGGAAGCCGAGGCGCTCCGCTCCCCCTCCAGCCCTGGCGCCGGCCCTCGGGTCAGCGGGCCTCCGCGCCTCCCACCCGCGTCGCGGCGAGAATCTCGTTGACGATGTCGGTGGAGGATCCGCGTCGAGCCGCCTGCTCGGCGTAGCGCCGGGCCTCGTCGTGTTGGCCCAGCTTCCAGTGCGCTTCGGCGATGTTCGACAGAATCGCGTGCGACATCGCCGGGTCGCCCGCCTTGCCCGTGGCGGTGTCCACCGCCGCCTCGTTGGCGGTGAAGGCCTTGTGGAACCAGTCGAGCGCCTCGGCGGTGCGGCCCAGCGCCTCGAGCGCCGCGCCCTTCAGGTTGAGCAGCCGCGCCCGCCCCACCTCGTCGCACGCGACCCGAAGCGCCGGCTCGAGCCGCTCCAGCGCCGCCGTCGGGTCGCCCCGCTCGAGCCACGCGACGCGCGCGTCAAAGAAGAGGACCTGCCCATCCTCGGGCGCCTCGTCCAGCGCGGCGTCGGCCACGCGGCGCGCCTCGTCCAGCCGCGTGGCCTTCACCAGGGACCAGCCGAACTGCAGCCTCGCCAGCCTCGCCAGCCTCGTCACCTCGGCGTGTCGCCCCTCACTGGACTCGCCCGTGGCGAGCGCGCTCCCCAGCGCCTGGGCCCGAGCGTCGCCGCGCAGCACGCTCTGGTACAGCACCTGGAACGCCAGCTCCGCGTCGCCGGCCCGTGAGCGCGCCGGCAGCACCTCATGCAGCCGCGGCAGCAGCCCACGTGACTCCCACAGCGGCCACGCGAGCGTGAAGAAGTGCTGCCAGCCGGCGCGGCTCTTCTCCAGAGGCACGTCGGCGGGCCACAGGGGGCCGTCACCCTCCAGCGCGGTGGCGATGCGCCGTGCCACCCACAGCCTCACCGCGCTCGCGGGCGCGTCCTGCTCTTCGTCGGCGAAGAGGCTCGCGGCGAAGTCGTCGTCCCTGGCGCGCGCGCGGTTGCCCTTCTCCACCGCCTGCGCGTCGGGAGTCCAGCCGCTGCGGACCAGGGGCACCAGCAGCGCTTCGTCGCCCTCCAGCCGCTCGAGCGCGGCCAGCAGCTCGCCGCGCAGGCGCTCGAGTCGGGCCTCTCCCATGGCGGCCAGCACCTTCACCGGCACTTCGTCGTGAGCCTCCAGCGAGCCGAGGTAGCGGCCGAGTTGCGGCACCGCCGCGTCCTCGTCGACGCGGCCCAGGGCCTCCCTCGCCGCGAGCGCGTGGTAGGCGTTCTCGGAGTCCAGGAGCGCCTCCAACCGGGCGCGGGCCCCGGCATGGCCGCGCTTCGCCAGGGCTCTCAGCCCGGGGAGCCCCTCGTCGAGGTCTCGGGCGGCCACGGTGAGCCACGCGCGCGCGCAGCCCTCCGGATCGACGTCGAGCAGCTCTCGCGTGATTCTGCCCGCCGCGGTGAGGCCTTCCTCCTCGAACAAGGCAAGGACCTCGGCGCGGAAGGCCGTGTCGCGCCGCGCGCGCGCCACCAGGTGCGGGAGCGCGGCGTACCAGCGCGGGGCGCTCAGCACCTCCCGCAGGGAGCGCTCGGCCCGCGCGGAGCCCGCCGCGCGCATCGGCCCCGCGTCCCCACCCCCGGCGACGATGTCGACGATTTCGAGACGCACGTCGGTGTCGAGCGCGAAGATCAGGGTGCGCGCGGAGGCGCGGCCCGCGAAGGCCCGGGCGGCGTCATGGAGGTACGCCCGGCAGGCGCGGAGCCGCTCCTGCATGGCGAGCTGCGTCCACGCGTCATCGAGGGCTCGGGCCTGCTGCTCCTCGGCCTCCGAGGGGGGCGTGGCCCCCGGGGGCGCCGCGCGCTCACCCGGCGCCTCGAATTCCAGCCGCTCGTTGTTCTCGTAGCCGATGGACACCACGCTGCACGGCGGCTGGCCGCGCAGCCCGGCCCAGCCGTCGAACCACTGCAGCACCACGCCGCCCAGCGGCGCCCGGGTCCCATCCTCGGCCGGCACGCCCTCCTGCCTCAGCGCGTCCAGGCGGGTGTCCAGCCACTCGCGCAGCCGCGGGACGTGGGCTTCGACGCGCGCACGGAGCGCCGCCGCGTCGAACGGCAGCGGTGACAGCTCCAGCACCCGCTCCCGGGTGACGGCGGTGGCATGCCCCGCCCGCAGGGAGATGGCGGTGGGTTCGAGCCGGTAGCCGTCGGGCCCCAGCGTCATCACCTCGCGCGCCGTCTCGCCCAGCACCTCCACCACGCGGCCGCGGGCGGCGAAGGCCAGCGGCGCCGCGTCGCTGGTGGCCACCAAGGGCGAGGGGCCGACGTGCACCTTCCGCGTGCACCGCGGCGTGTCGCCCAGCTCCACCAGCCAGACCCACTCGTCGTCCGTCAGCGCCGCGGTGCCCTCGCCCGTGTGCAGCAGCTCGGGCGCGTTCTTCCACTGCCGCAGGGGCACGGGGCGCGACGGCTCGCTCACGTCGAAGAGCGCCAGGTTCGCCCCGGCGGCCACCAGCAGCCGCCCGGCGCCGGTGAAGCCGAGCTGGCTGATGCGACGCTTGCCGGGGAGGGCGAGCAGGGCGAGCCACACGAGCGTGGCTCCGTCGACGCGGTAGAGGTTGACGATGGCGTCGCTGGCGCAGGCCAGCAGCGTGTCGTGCGCGGCCATGGGCCCGTCACCCGCCGAGGGGCGGTGGACCGTCGCGCGCGGCCGGCCCGCGGCGTCGAGCAGCACGAGCGTCGAGCCCACCGAGGCCACGACGCCGGCGGGCACCGCGGCGAGGCCGTCAATTTCGGAGGGGAAGGTGGCCAGCCGCCGCGCGTCGCCGCCGGCGGGGTGCTCGAAGAGCGCTCCCTTCGCGTCCGCCACCCACCAGCCGTCGGGGCGCTCCAGGGCCGTCCTCAGGCGCGGAGGCTCCTCCGCCTCGTCACCACCTTCGAGCGGCGCGGCCAGCACCCGCGTCGCCGGCTCCACCGGGAGCGCGCGGGCCTCCCCGAGCTCGAGCTCCTCGGCGGGGAGCCGCTGACAGGCCTCGCGGCTGGCGCGCACCGCCGCCTCGAAGGCCTGGTGGGCCCGCAGCACGGGCAGCAGCTCCCGCGCCGCCCCGACGTGGGCCAGCAGGTGCCCGCGGACCCCGGCGGCGAGCGCCTCGCGCAGCGTGGCGGAGGCCTTCGGGGCGTCGCTTCGCAGCTCGAGGAGCGCGCGGGCCGCCAGCGCGTTTCCGTCCGTGCGGTCGGCGACGAGGGCCAGCGCCTCGCCGACGCGCCCGAGGCTCCCCATCGCCAGCGCGCGCTCCGCGTGCGCGTCGTCCTCCTTGGCCACGCGCAGCACGTCTTCCCAGCGGCCGAGGCCGGTGAGCGCGCGGGTCTCAATCCAGGACCAGCGGTCCTTCCCCGACAGCAGGCCGACGTGCGCCAGCGCGGACGCCCAGTCGGAGGCGTCGAGTGCGGCCGTCGCGAGCTCGCGGTGGATGGCGGCGCGCGTCTGCGCGGGCAGCTCGAGCCCGCTGATGAGCGCCCAGACGCGCTCGGAGCCCAGGGCTCGCGAGAGGCTGGTGACGAAGTCGAGCTGCTCGTGCGGCTGGGGGCGCTCGGCGAGGGAGGCCGCGAGCGCCGCGGCGTCGGAGGGCAGCCGGGTGGAGGCCCCGCCGTCGACCTCGAGCTTGCCGCTGGCCGCGAAGAAGGCGCTCAAGGCCGCGAGGGTGTCGTGGTGTCCGGGGCCTCCCGCCTCGGGGTGGGTGTGGCCGGGGCTGAACATCACATCGAAGTCCTCGCCCTCGAAGCGCACGGCCAGCTCGTGCTCGTCGCGAACCTCGTGGGCGCGGATGACCTGGGCGTGAGTCCAGGTGCGGATGGAGGGGGGCCCTTCCTCCGCGCCCTCGCCCTCCGGGTAGAAGATGACGAACTGGTCGCCTTCGAGCGAGGCGTGCGGGTAGGCGCTGCCGTAGCCGTGCTCCTTCCTGTGCTCGCGCAGCGGCCACAGCGGGGCGCCGCGCGGGTGGCAGAAGGCGACCAGCCGCGCCTCGGAGGCGTCAGTCGAGACGAAGACGCCGACGGGCTGGTGGAAGCGGCCGGCCAGCCGCTGCGTGCCGAGCTCGATGGCGCTGGCCACCAGGGCGCGGTGGAGTTCGAGCCACCATGCCCGGAACGAGGCGTCGCGCGTCGCGTCCTCGAAGCGGAGCGGCGGAGTCGGCGTCCAGCCACGGGGCGCCGGGAGCGAGCGCTCCCCTCGCGCGAGGGTGTCGAGCGTGTCGAGCCAGGGGGTCAGCGAGACGAACCCGGCGGCCTCCGAGGGGTCGTCCGCGTAGGGGTAGCTCGCCCACTCGACGCCGAGCCAGACGCCCAGGCGCAGCCGGTCGGGCGTGGGGGCGAGGACGATGATGCGCAACTCCTCGGCGGGGACGTCATTGTCGAGGCGCGCCTCGATGAGGGCCGCGAGCTCCGCGGGCCAGTCGGACGCGAACTCCGGGAGCCGGGCGTGGTGCAGTGCGCGAGGTGTCATGAGGAGACACTACCCTCACTCGCCCCGTCCCCTTCGGGGGAGAACGCAGCTCAGCCGAGAACTTTCGCGTGGGCCGCGGGTCGTCGGCCTCACCGGGCGGCAGACCCCTCAGCGCCGAGTGCCGGTCGGCGCACAGATCCCGGTTCTCCTGGCAGGCGGCAATGCACCGGGTCAGCTTCGCGACGGTGCGCCCGCTGCCTCCGTACTCGATGGCGCAGTCCTCCCCGCATGTGGCGTAGTCCTCCTTACAGCCGGAGGAGGCGGAGCGCGCACCCTGCGCAGGTACCTGGATTGCGGCGTGCTGGTGCACGAGGTGAAGCGCCGCATCCGCGGCGTCGGCGCATTCCCGGACCGCGCCAGCGCCCTGCGCCTCATCATCGCCATCGGGTTTTCCAAGAAACGCTCGGCTTCATATGAGGGGATGGCTCAGGTCAGGGGGAGGACGGGCCCCCTAGCGCCACCTCGGACACCACGGTGGGCTCCGTCACGTTGTCGGTGGACGTGCGGTCGATGAGCACGTTGAGCGGATCAACGCCCACCTGGGCGGGCTTCACGGGGACGGTGAAGGTGAGCTCCGATTCGCCCTTCGGAACCCGGCGCTTCTCCAGGAAGACGGCCTCGCCGCGTTCGTCGAGCGCGCCCACGTCCATCCAGTCGTTGAAGTCCACCTCCGTCTGTTCGCCCTTCTCGTCGGCGCGGAACTTCTTCGCCACCACCTTGAGCGTGACGTCCCAGGTGCCCTGGTCATTCTGGCGCACCTGCGCGGAGACGGCGCGGTTGTCGTAGAGGGTGATGCGCTCGAACAGGTCCTCGATGAGGTACTGGTACTCCGGCGGCGTCTCTTCCCGCAGGAAGCCCAGCAGCTCGGTGGAGCCGGTGTACGGCGGGCCCTGGAAGCGGACCTTCTCCACGTAGCGGCGCAGGGCGCGGTTCACCCGCTCCTCCCCGATGAAGTCCTGCAGCGCGTACATGACGAGGCTGCCCTTCTGGTAGTGGATGTACGCCTGCTGCTCCACCCGGGCCAGCGGCACCTCCTTCTTCGACTCGAATGCGCGGCCCGCGAGGTAGCGGTCCAGCTCGAACTTGAGGAAGCGCTTCATCTTCGTCGGCCCGAAGCGGTGCTTCATCACCATCAGCGCGGCGTACTGAGACATCGTCTCCGACGTCATCGTGGCGCCCTGCGCGCGCGCGCCCACCACCTGGTGCGCCCACCACTGGTGGGCAATCTCGTGCGCGGTGACGTAGTACGGGTAGTCCACGTCGTCGGCGCGTCCGTCCTCCACGCGGGCGATGAAGCCCAGCGCCTCCGAATACGGAATCGTATTGGGGAAGGCCTGGGCGAAGCTCGCGTAGCGGGGGAACTCCAGGATGCGGGCCTGCCGGTGCTGGTACGGCCCGAAGTTCTCGCTGCAGTACGCCAGCGCGTCCTTCATGCCGCGCATCATCCGGTCCAGCGCGAAGGTGTGCGTGGGGTGGTGGTAGATCTCCAGCTTCACGTCGCGCCACGAGTCGCGCATCACCGCGTAGCGCGCGGACAGGACGGAGAAGAAGTTGAGGATGGGCTGGTCCATCCGGTAGCGGAAGAAGCGGCGGTCGCCCTCGGTCCACTCCTTCTCCAGGTAGCCCGGGGCAATGGCGATCTGATCCTTCGCCGTGCTCACCGTGGCCTCGAAGGTGATGAAGTCCGAGTCCTGACGGATGTAGTGGTCCTGCTTCGCCTTCGGGTCGTCGCGGTCCGGCAGGCGCTCGCGAGGCGGCAAGTCGTAGTCCTTGCGGTCCCGGTCGTCCTCCAACTCCGCGTCCTTCTGGTAGCCCAGCACCGGCAGGTTCATGTTGTTGAAGAAGGTGCCGTTGCCCACGATGTCCGTGCGCGCCCCGCCGTGCTTGAAGCCCTTCGTGCCGAACTCCAGGTCGAACACGATGGCGGCGTCGGCGCCGGGCGCCAGCGGCGTGGGCAGCTCGTAGATGAAGATGCCGAGCTCGGCGTCATGCACCGCGGGCTTCGTCACGCCGGCCAGGGACAGGCCGCGCACCCGGGCGTCGTCCGGCAGGGCGAGCATCACCTTGGAGATGGGCACGTCCGTCTTGTTGCGGATGCGGTAGCTGCCCAGGGCCTCCAGGCGCAGCTCCTCCGGGTGGATGTGGAAGGTGACCTGCGCGGCGGTGATGCGCGGGTGGGGCAGGGCGGCGAAGGACGCGTAGTCCTTTTCGTAGCGGGCCTGCTGCCGCTCCCGGTCCTTCCGGGTGACGTACGGGTTGAGCAGGTGGGTGTTGTAGTAGATGAACGCGCCCGCCCCGACGAAGACGCAGAGCGACAGCGCCGCGGCCACGGTCCACGCGCGGGTGCGCCGCGCCTTGGCCGCCGCCCACCGCTGCTTCCAGCGGACCTCCCGGCCTCGGACGGTGAGCAGGTAGCCCGCCGCCACGAGCAGCGCCGCCAGCCCGTACCAGTAGACGCGGTGCCACACGAGCGCGGGGAGGCTGCCGCCGAAGCGGTTCAGGTCCGAGTAGCGGAGCGTGGGCTCGGAGCCGTAGCGGACCAGGGCATCTTCCACGCCCATCAGGCCCAGCGCGGCCTGGAGGACGAAGTAGAGCACCATCACCAGGTAGGCCAGGTACTTCTGGTGGATGAGCACCTGCGCGAAGAAGGCCAGCACGCACAGCAGCGCGTCATGCGGGAAGTCCAGCAGGAAGAGCTGCGTGGCGTAGAGGTTCCATTCAATGTCGAAGTAGCCGCGGAGCACCTGGGAGAGCAGCGCGGACAGCAGCGCCACGACCTTGAGGGAGAAGGCCACCAGCAGCAGCGCCCCCAGCTTCGCGCCATAGGTGACCCAGGACGGCGCGCGCGTGGCGTCCACGATGTCGGCCAGCCCCGCGTCGCGCTCCTTCCACACCAGCTCACCCGCGTAGAAGGTGATGGTGATGAGCAGGAAGGGCTGGAACATGCTCGTGGCCGTCTCCAGCACCTGCCACGTCACCGGCCAGGTGGCGGTGCCGAACATCTGCTTGGAGAGGGACATGCCCAGGGTGCCCATGGCCAGCCCCGCCACGACGAAGGACCAGAACACCGGAGAGCGGAGGATGTCGCGGTAGGCCAGCCAGGCGGTGGCGACGGCCGTGCGCAGCCAGCTGCCCGTCGTGGGCGCCGCCACGGTGGCGGGGATGGCGACCGGGGCGGGGGCTTGCGCCTCCTTGCGCGCGCCGCGGCCCCGCTGCTCCTCCACGGTGGTGCGGAAGCGCAGGACGGCCAGGCTCAGAATCGCGGCGCCCACCGCGCTCCACAGCAGCCGGTTGGCGAGCAGCAGCCCGGCGAAGGGGATGCGGTCCCGGTTGCGCTCGGCCGAGGTCCAGTAGCGGGTCGCGTTCTCGAACGTGAGGAAGCCGAACGGGTCCAGCAGGGACGCCAGGTCCTGGTGCTGCACGTCGGACATGGCGGCGCTGAGCACCAGGTACCCCATCACCAGCACCACGACGCCCACGTACACGGCGGCCATGCGCCGCGTCAGCGCGGCCAGCGAGAAGAAGACGGCGCCGGAGAAGAAGAGCGTGGGCCAGACGCCGACGACGTAGGGCCAGAGGTACGAGCCGAGCTGGAACGAGGTGAGCCGCTCGGCGTCCACCAGCCACACGCCCGCGGCGCCCACCATCAACCCGGGGATGATGGCCAGCATCAGCACCGCGCTGAAGAGGTACGCGCCCAGGAACCGGCCGAGCAGGTACGGGCCCTTCTTCACGTTCTTCGTGAAGATGAGCATCCAGGTGTTGTGGCCGAAGTCCTGGTAGGCGGCCTGGCCGAAGACGGCGGCCACCATGAAGAGGCCGAAGTAGGCCAGGCTGGTGGTGAAGTTGAAGATGGTGTGCGGGCTGTTGACGCGGACCAGCTCCGGGCCCGACGCCACCGAGAAGCCCTTGAACACGGCGCCAATCGCCAGCGTCATCAGCGCGGCGGCGGCGGCCAGCACCAGGGCGTAGACCCAGGTGGAAATCATCTTCATCCGGCGCCGCAATTCGAAGGTCAGGAGGGCGGTGAACATGGCGGGCCCTCAGGACTGCTTGGACGCCCGGGCGAGCGCGTGGAAGTAGACGTCCTCGAGGTCGGGGCTGGCCGGCTCGAAGCCCTCCGGCGGAGCCTCCGCGTAGACGTGGACCAGGCGCTGACCGGCCACGCGCCGCACGGCGATGACCTCCAGGTCCTTCATGAGCGCGTCCAACTCCTCCTGGTGGGTGACGAAGCGCTTCCACACGCGCTGGTGCAGGGACTCCACCAGCTTCAGCGGGTGGCCGCTGGCCACGACGTTCCCCTGGGCGAGGATGGCCATGTTCTGACAGAGGTCCGCCACGTCGGAGACGATGTGCGTGGACAGCAGCACCACCACGTCGGTGCTGATCTCCGCCAGCAGGTTGTGGAAGCGGAAGCGCTCGGCGGGGTCGAGCCCGGCGGTGGGCTCGTCCACGATGAGCAGCCGGGGGTTGCCGAGCAGCGCCTGGGCGATGCCGAAGCGCTGCTTCATGCCGCCGGAGAAGCCGCCGAGCCGGCGGTCGCGGTGCTCCCAGAGGTTCGTCTTCTGCAGGAGCGCCTTCACCGTGTCATGGCGCGGGCCGCGCTGGGCCAGGCCCTTGAGCTGCGCCAGGTGGTCCAGCATGTCCCAGGCCGTCACCTTGGGATACACGCCGAAGTCCTGTGGGAGGTAGCCCAGCACCTCGCGGAGCCGGTCCTTGTCCCGGCGCAGGTCGATGCCGTCGAAGGTCATGGTGCCCGCATCCACGTCCTGCAGCGTGGCGATGCTGCGCATCAGCGTGGACTTGCCTGCGCCGTTGGGCCCGAGCAGCCCGAACATCCCGCGCGGAATGGTGAGGTTGACACCCTGCAACGCACGGGTGCCGTTGGGGTACGTCTTCGACACGCCTTCCAGTCTGAGCTCCATGGTGGCGAACCTAACCCAGTCCTCGGGACCGATGCGTGGCGCGCGCGGCGTCGTTACCATGCAGGCATGCCCCTTCCTCCCCGGACCTCCACCGCCACCGCGGCCCTCGCCGTCCTCCTGGGGGCCTGCGGAGAGGGGGACCCGGTCATGCTGGAGGCGGTGGCCGCGAGCTGCTCGGGCGGCCCGGCGCAGCACCTGGACCGGTTGCCGTCCGGCGCCATGGTCCTCAATGCCTACTTCCTGCAGGAAGAGGCCACCCGGGACGCGCGGCGGGGGGCGGCCGAGTCCCCGGTGCTGGAAGAGGTGCTGGCCAAGGCCGCCGCGCTGGGCGTGCGGGCGCTGCGCACCAACGGACACAACGACGCGCTGTCGAAGGTGGGGGACACCGCCATCCAGGTGGCGCCGCTGGAGTATGACGAGGTGGCGCTGGTCGGTCTGGACCGGGTGCTCGCCCGCGCCCGCTTCCATGGCGTTCGCCTGGTGCTGACGCTGGGGAACTACTGGGACGCCTACGGGGGCGCGCGCCAGTACGTGGCGTGGGCGGGGCTCCCCCGGCCCGTGGAAGGGGACGCGCGCTTCTTCACCGACGCGGCGGTGGTGGCGCACTTCAAGGCGCACGTGGCGCGGATGCTCAACCGGGTGAATACCGTGGACGGCATCCGCTATGGCGACCACCCGGCCGTCCTGGCCTGGGAGCTGCTCAACGAGCCACGGGGCCGGGGCCTGGACAAGGAAGGGGCGTGGCTGCGCGCGTGGATTGATGACGTGGCGCGGGAGGTCAAGTCGCACGCGCCCGGGCACCTGGTGGGCACGGGCGAGGAGGGCTTCGAGCCGTCGCCCGAGGGGTACGACGCCGGCTTCTGGGCCCGGTCCGGCTCGCAGGTGCTGCGCACCCCGGGGGCCAGCTTCACGCGCAACACCGCGTCCCCGTACATCGACTTCGCGTCGGTGCACTTCTATCCGGAGTCCTGGGGCCTGGGCGGCATTGACACGGCCGAGGCCGGCGCCCGGTGGATTCGGGAGCACGCCGCCATCGCCCGGAGCCTGGGCAAGCCCTTGTTCGTGGGCGAGCTGGGGCTGCGCAACGAAGGCGTGTTCGACGTGTCGCAGCGGCGCGCGCTCTATCGCGGCTGGCTGGAGTGCATGCGGAAGGAAGGCGTGGGCGCGGGGGCGCTGTGGATGTTCGCCAACGACGCCCGGCCGGACGGCTGGGACGGCTACACCTTCTACTACCGGGACGGCACGCTGCCGGGCGACCCGGTCAACCGGTACGCGGACCTGGTCATGGAGGCCGCCGCCGCGGAGCGTCCGGGCGCGGCGGTCTCCACGGGGCGCTGAGCGCGGGGGCGCCGGCTCAGACGGAGATGAGGCCCTTGCGGATGCCCTCGGTGACGGCCTCCACGCGGTTGGTGACCTCCAGCTTCCGGTAGATGTGCTCCAGGTGCGTGCGGATGGTGGCCTTGCTGAGGTCGAGCAGGCGCGCCGCCTCGCTGTTGGACACACCCTTGGCGATGAGCTGGAGGATTTCGCGCTCCCGGTCCGACAGCGGCTTGAGCAGGGGCTCCTGGAGCGCGTCAGGGGTGGGCTGCGCCGGCTCGGAGGGCGGCGAGGACACGGGGCTGGCGTCGGGCTCCACGCGGAAGTGACGGAGCAGCCGGCGGGCCAGGTTGGGCTGGATGACGGTGCCGCCCGCGCGGACCTCCTTGATGGCCTCGATGATCTTGTCCACCGGGGCGCCCTTGAGCAGGTAGCCGGAGGCGCCCGCCTTCACGGCCTCCAGCACTTTGTCCTCCTCGTCGAAGATGGTGAAGATGAGGATTTCAATCTGCGGGAAGCGCGCCTTCACCTCGCGCGTCACGTCGATGCCGCTCATGCGGGGCAGGCCCAGGTCCAGCAGCAGCACGTCCGGCATCAGCTTGGGGACTTCCTCCAGCGCGGCTTCACCGGAGAGCGCGGTGCCGATGATGTCCATCTCCGGGTGGCTCTCGAAGAGGCGGAGCTGGTTCTTGAGGATCTTCGTCTGATCCTCCACCACGAAGACGCGAATGGGCGGCGAATCGGGAGGCTGCGGGGCGTCCACGGGAGCTCCGGTCATGACGGACGACAGGGAAGGGAGAATGCCACCTGGGCGCCAGCGCCGGGTGACGAGTCCACGATGAGCTGGCCACCGAGCTTCATGGCGCGCTCACGCATGTTCAACAGGCCGTAGTGGCCGCGCGGCGTCCGGGAGGGGTCGAAGCCCTTGCCGTCGTCGCGCACGACGAGGTGGACGCGGTCCTCGCTGAAGTCGAGCTGCACCTGGACGCTCTTGGCCTCCGCGTGCTTCACCGCGTTGGACAGCGACTCCTGGAGGATGCGGAACAGCGCCAGCTGCGCGTCCGGGTTCAGCTTGCGCTGCAGCCCGGTGCGCTCGAAGCGGATGTCCAGGCCGGTGCGCTCGCGGAACGTCTTCGCGTAGTCGTCCAGGCCCTGCGCCAGCTCGAAGTCCTCGCGCATCATCCGCAGGTTGCGCCGCAGCTCCTCGATGGACTCCTCCGCGGTGAGCTTCAGCTCGCGGATCTCCTCGCGCAGGCCCTCCTCGCGCGCGAGGTTCAGGATGTACTCGGACTGGATGATCATCGACGACAGGGACGCGCCCAGGCCGTCGTGGATCTCCCGCGCCAGCCGGTTGCGCTCCTCCACCACGGCCAGCTCCTTGAGGTCTCCCTGGAGCGACACGACCTCGCGGTGCGCGGCGGCCTCGCGCTCGTTCAGGTACACGAGCACGTAGACGATGATGAAGTTGAGCGCCAGGTACCAGAGCAGGGTCAGCAGCTCCACCGCCGTCACGGAGCGGTTGAGGAGCAGATCCAGCCGGGTGGTGATGGGCAGCGCCAGCAGCGGCGGAAGAATCGCCAGCGGCTTGGGGTAGAGGATGGCGAAGAGCGTGGTGAAGAGCAGCTGCGTGGCCAGCAGCGGGCTCTGGAGTCCGCCGCCGACGTGCGGCTTGACGATGAGCACCACGCTGATGGCCACGTCCAGGCAGAGGGTGATGTACGTCACCCAGCGGCCGGCCTTCGGGTGGTCGATGACGAGGAGGTTGGCGACGCTGTAGAGCAGCATCGCGAAGTAGCCCACGAAGGAGAAGGGCCCGGTGAGGCCGAAGTAGCCGCTCCAGGCCGGCACCGCGAGGATGAGCAGGCCCAGCGTGAGGAACATCATCCGCGCGTAGAAGAGCGCGCGGGCCCGGGCCACGAAGCGGTCCTGCTCCCACGAGGCGGTCGCCTGCTCCGCCGACACGCTGTCCGTCAGCTTGCGGCGCTCCAGGACCTTCCGCACCCGGGCGCGCAGGTCGTTGGCAGGCGTCTCCTCGCTCAATGCGAGTTGGGAATCCATTCGGCCGGCAGTCTACGGGAG
>NZ_JAAIYB010000202.1 GCF_010894475.1 Myxococcus vastator | reverse complement strand
GTTCAGGCATGGGCTGCGGGGCTTCCTACCCAACGTCCGCTTCGGCCCCAAGAACCCAGCACTGTGCCTCGGCATCCCCGCTGGCAAATCTGCTCACCAGCCAGGGTCACATCGGAAATTTCAGATGTTATTTCAGTATGTTGCGCGGCAATATCGGTCATCGATATCTGTTCACGGATCCTCTCAGAAATCCGTTCATGGCCACTCTGGAACAACTGCTGACCCTCCTCGGACGTCAGGTCGAGCTGAAGGGGAGCGAGCTGGCCACCCAGCTCCGCGTCTCACGCCCGACGGTGTCGCGGCTGCTCGCCTCGGCGGGTCCGAGCGTCTGCCGGATGGGACAGGGGCCCGCCACCCGCTATGCGCGGACGCGTTCGGTTGCCTCCCTGGGAGCGCAGCTACGGCTCTACCGCGTCGACGAGGCAGGCCGTCCCCACGAAGCAGGCATCCTGCACCCACTCTGGAACGGAGGCTGCTGGCTTGCGCGACAGGATGGGGGAGGGGAACGGTTCGCCGGCCTCCCACCCTTCGCCGCCGACATGAGCCCTCAGGGCTACCTGGGCCGGGGCTTCACGACCCGCCACCCCGAGTTGGGACTTCCCCCACGCATCACGGACTGGACGGAAGACCACCAGCTCATCGCGCTCGCGCTCCGAGGCGAGGACTGCGTCGGAGCCCACATCATCGGCGCGGCCTCCCTGGACCGTTTCCTGGCCAGCCCGCTTCGACCCGTCACCGAAGCCCAGTACCCGGAGCTCGCCCGCTCATCCCTGTCGAGCGAGGCAGGCTCCTCCGCCGGTGGCGAGCAGCCCAAGTTCACGGCGTACACAGCAGGACGCCACGTCCTGGTGAAGTTCGCGGCCAATGATGACGGCGTCGCCGCTCAGCGCTGGAGAGAGCTGCTCATCTGCGAAGGCCTCGCGCTCGAAGCCGTCCAGGCCGCCGGGATTCCGGCCGCGGCCTCACGCTCCCTCCGCGTCGAGGGCTACCAGTTCCTCGAGGTCGAGCGCTTCGACCGAATCGGCGAGCGAGGCCGCAAGGCGCTGCTCTCACTCATGGCCATCGACAACGAATACCTCGGCCACGAAGGGAAGGGGAGCACCTGGACCAGCGCGGCCCGGTATCTCCTGGAGCGCCAGTCCATCAGCGACGAGGACGCCCGGCGCATTCGCTGGCTCGATACCTTCGGGCAGCTCACCGGCAACACTGACCGGCACTTCGGCAACCTCTCCTTCTTCGAGGACGGACCCCAGCGGTTCCGGCTCGCCCCTGCCTACGACATGCTCCCGATGATGTTCGCCCCCGTGGGCACGAGCATCGTCGAGCGCATTTTCGAGCCCCGACCGCCCACCGCGGAGACGCTCGACGTCTGGTCCGATGCCGCCCGTCATGCCTTGGCGTACTGGACCCGGCTGGAGCAGACCTCCGAGCTCAGCGACGCGTTCCGAGCCCACTGCGCACGAAACCGGGACGCACTCGCGGCGCTGATGCAGCGGACGCCGGTCTGAGCCGGCGTCCGCCCCGCCTTCCTACGGCGAATAGACGACCGTCAGCACCGCGTTCGCCCCATCCCGGACGAACAGGTACTGCGTGGCCGTCTGCGCCTGGGTGAAGCGCAGCCGCAGCTGCGTCTTCCCCGTCTTGCTGATGGCGGAAAGGCCCGCGCCGCTGAAGTCCCCGGAGCTCTTCGCGCCCGCGGTGAACCGGTCGATGCCCGCGACGCTGCTCGCCGTGGCCGCCGCCGCCCAGTCCGCCGGCTCCGTGTTCGCCGCGTTGAACGTCCCCGACTTCACATCCACCACCAGCGTGTTCCCCGCCGGCGTCGACCACGGGTCTCCCGAGCCCGACGAGTAGCTCACCGTCAGGAACGCCCGCGTCACGGTGGCCCCGTCCGGAAGGCTCGACGTGTCGAAGGAGAGGAAGGACCGGTTGTACTTCCCATCCGTCCCCCGGCCGAGCGCCAGGTTCGTCATGAACCCCAGCGCCGCCGCGCTGCCATCCGCGTTCGCCTTCAGGTAGCCGTCATCCGCCGCCAGGCCCGTGAACTGCACCGTCACCGGCGCCGGGGAGCCGGAGTTGCTCACCGTCACCACCGTGTCGTCGTCCGTCGCCTGGTTCCCCGCCGCGTCGAACGCCCGCGCGCCCAGCCGGTGCTGCCCGTTGCCCACGGCCGCGCTGTTCCAGGCGAAGGCATACGGCGCCTGCGTGTCCATGGACACCACCGCGCCATCCACCAGGAACTCCACCCGGGTGACGCCCACCGCGTCCGCCGCGCTCGCGGTGACATTCACCGTGCCGCTCACCGTGGCCCCGTTCGCTGGCGCCGTCACGTTGACGGTGGGCGGCGTGGTGTCACCCGTGGGCTCGCCTCCGCCTCCCACAATCCCGAAGAACCGCGCCTGGTGGTAGACGGCGCAGAGATTCACGTCGCTCAGGTACGCCCCCACCGCGCCACAGGCCGCGCTGCCCGTGCCGCCCGGGAACTGGAACTGCGCATCCATGGCCACCGCGTGGCCCATGCCGGTGAGCTCCCACGTCTCCACCAGCGCGGTGCCCGCGCCGTTCCGGTGCACCTTGTGCGGGAAGCCGGACACCGTCTCCACCGTGTCCGGCGTCTGGTCGATGCCGTGCACGTTCGTCCACTGCTCCATCGCCTCGGTGAGGTTCATCACGTTCACCGTGTAGTCGCTGGTGCCGTGCCAGATGCTGACGCGCGGACGCGGGCCCGAGTAGCCCGGGTACGCGCTGCGGACCACGTCTCCCCACGCGGCGGGCGTGCGGTTCACCCCCGGGCTCATGCAGCTGAAGCCCGCATTCATCGACTCCGCGCACCGGTACGGGCCTCCGGACTGGATGGCGCCAGCGGAGAAGACGTCCGGATAGGCCGCCAGCAGCGCGGGCGCCATGTAGCCACCCGCCGAGAACCCCGCCACGTACACCCGCGCCGGGTCGATGGAGTACGTCGCCTTCATCGTGTCCACCATCTGCTTGATGGACAGCGCCTCGCCCCGGTCTCTCGCGATGTCGCCGGGCTCGAACCAGTTGAAGCAACTGCTCATGTTGTTGCCGCTCTGCTGCTGCGGATAGACGGCGTAGAACTTGTAGACGTCCGCCGCCGCGGACCAGCCGCTGCCCTCCATCGCCGCGGCCCGCTGCGTACAGCCGTGCAGCACCACCACCAGCGGCGCGTTGGCCGGCATGCCGGACGGCACGTGGCGGAACATCTGCAGGTTGCCGGGGTTGCTGCCGAAGTTCGTCACCTGCGTGAGCAGAGGCTGCTGCTGCTCCGCCACCTCGTCCTCCGGCGCGTCCTCCGCCGGCCCGCCACAGCCCGCGAACAGCCACGCGGCAAGGGGCACTCCGGCGGACCACGACCACGGCCAGGAACGGCTGCGACGATGCTTGTGCATGGTGTCTCCCAGGCCGCCACCAGGGGGGAATGGGCGGCCACGGGGACAGACCTGACTCCTCCGACAGCCCCTGATTCAAGGCGCGTCGCGTCGCATCGCGCTGAAACATGAACCAGGATTCAAATCACGCGCCGCGTCGTGTGGTGCACTGAAACATGAGTCAGCCTTCAGCTCACGAAGAGCCACCGGGCGCCGGGCAGCCTGCGCCTGTCGCCCGGCGTCCTCCGGTGGGGCTCAGCGCTGGGCGACGAGCCGCTCCGCCACGTCCAGCACCCGGGCCTCCACGCACACGTCGTCCAGGTGGTTCGCCTCCACCAGGCCGGTGGGGCTCGTCACGTTGACCTCGGTGAGGTAGCTGCCCAGCACGTCGATGCCCACCAGCCGCAGCCCGCGCTGGCGCAGCTCCGGCTTCAGGCGCTCGCAAATCTCCAAATCCCGCGGGGTGAGCACGGCCTTGCGAGCCACGCCACCCGCCGCCATGTTGCCGCGGTGGTCGTCCTCGGACGGGACGCGCAGCACGCCGCCCACCGGCTCGCCGTCCACCAGGAGGATGCGCTTGTCGCCCTGGCGGCTCTCCGGGATGTACGCCTGCGCGACGACGGCCTCCCGGCCACCCCGGGTGAGCATGTCCACCGCGGAGCGCGCGTTCCGGTCCGTGGCGGACAGGAAGAGGATGCCCTTGCCCGCGAAGCCATCCACCGGCTTGAGGATGGTGCCCGCCGCGTTGCGCGCGATGAAGTCCAGCAGCACCGGCAGCTCGCTGGTGACGCGCGTGTCCGGCATCAGGTCCGGGTAGCGCAGGGAGTAGAGCTTCTCGTTCGCGTCGCGGATGCCCGACGGCTCGTTGATGAAGACAGGGGGGCGCTGCGTGCCGCACAGCTCCACCAGCTGGGTGGCGTGCAGGAACTCCGCATCCACCGGCGGGTCCTTGCGCATGAAGAGCACGTCCAGCGAGGACACCGGGCGCGGGGCCTCGTCGAGCAGGTCGAAGTGCCGTCCCGGCTCGCGGCGCACGGTGACGTGGCGCATGCGCGCCTCCGCGCACGTGCCGTTGAAGCGCAACCAGCCCTGTTCGAAGTAGCGCACCTGGTGGCCGCGCTGCTGCGCTTCGAGCATCAGCGCGAACGTGGAGTCGTGGTCCACCCGCACCGTCTCGAGCGGGTCCATCAGGAAGCCGATGTTCAGAGAAGCCATACAGTCCGGAATCAGAGGAAGAGGGGCGCGAAGATAACCCGGTGCCCCGGGACGTGCCCCTCAATCCCGGCGCTGTGTTTCAGCGCTCGGGGATTTCCGCCAGCTTCAGCCGGAACTGGGTCGTCTCCCCGACGGCAATCGGCACCGACAGCATGCGCTTCTTGCCGTCCGGGCCCACGAGCGTCAGGTCGTGCTCCCCCGCGGGCATGACCACGTTGAACATCGGCGTGCGGCCCACCCGCTTCTTGCCTCGGAAGACCTCCGCCTCCGGCAGCACCAGCAAGGTCAGCTTGCCCCGGCCCTTCGCCGGACGGGGGCTCGCCGCCTCCTTGGGACGGCTCTCTTCCACGTCCTCGCCGCCCACCGCGGCGCCCAACGCCCTGGCCGGGGCCTCCGGGGTGCCGGCATCCGGGGTGGGAGCGTCATAGCCCGGCACCGGGTAGACGGGCAGGTTCGGATCATGGCGGGGGAGGGTGCGCAGCGCGCTCGCGTCCTCTTCCTCCACCGTCTCGTTCAGCACCTTCGACAGGTGCCAGGCGGCATACCCGCCGCCCACCAGGATGCCCAGCAGCACCAGCCCCCACAGCACATTGGAGGTCTTGCTCTCCGGTGGCTGCCGCGGACCCGCCGCCGCGGCCGCCGCGGCTTGCCGGGGCGCCGCCGCCGCTTGCACCTTGCGCGAGGGCTTGCGCGGCATGCCCGCCACGCCGTTGGACGGCGTCGGGAGGTCCTTGCGCTCGGGGAGGTAGGGCCCGTCATCACCGCGCAGGGCTCGCTTCGCGGACTCCAGCATGACGCCGTTGGTGGTGCCGTCCGCGGACTCCAGCATGACGCGCGTGGCGGACATGCGCTCGGCGAACAGGTCTTGCATCAGCGCGGCCCGGTCATGCGCGTCCAGCAGCAGCTTGCCCGCCGCCGCCTCAATCGCCCGGGCCATGTCCCGGCCGGTGGCGAAGCGCTTCTCGCGGCTGCGCTCCAGCGCCCGCATCACCACCTTGGACACCGCTTCGGGCACGTGCGGCGCGACGTGCGAGGGCCAGGGGACGGGCTCCTCCAGAATCTTCATCATCTCGTCGCGCTCGTTCTGCCCCGCGAACAGGCGCGCGCCGGTGATGAGCTCGTGCAGCATCACCCCGACGGCGAACAAGTCACTGCGCCCATCCAGCGCCTCGCCCCGCACCTGCTCCGGGGACATGTACCCGGTGGTGCCCTTCACCGTGCCGACGTTGGTGCGCTCCAGGCTGTCCTTCGCCTTGGCGATGCCGAAGTCGAGCAGCTTCACCACGCCGTCGTACGTCACCATGATGTTCTTCTGGGCGACGTCGCGGTGGATGACGGGGCTGGGCGCGCCAGACGGCGCCGTGTACGTGTGCGCGTAGTGCAGCGCCATGCAGACGTCGCGCGCCACCGACAGCGTGAAGCCCAGCGGGAGCTGCTCGTGGCGGCGCAGGCACGCGCCGGTAATCTGGTTCAGGTTCTGCCCGGCGATGAACTCCATGGCCAGGTAGAGCCCGTCATCCTCGCGCCCCAGGTCGAACACCTGCGCGATGTTGGGGTGGTTGAAGGCCGCGGTGATGCGCGCCTCGTCCAGGAACATGCGTTCGAACTGCGCGTTGTCCCGCGCGTCCGGCAGCACCCGCTTGATGACCACGTACTTGCGGAAGCCACCCGGACCCGAAGTGAAGCCCAGGAACAGCTCCGCCATGCCGCCCACGGAGAGCTGCGTGACGACCTCGTACTTCCCGATGCGCTCGCCCCGATAGAAGTCGATGGGGAAACCCTCCGCCGGCACCCCACTGTCGGGGCACATCCCGCGCCAGACGATAACAGCCTTGTGCGGGGCGGACGTGGGGTGAGAACACGCCACCACCTCGGGTGCCTCCCGCATCCACCGGGAAGCTGTGGATGGCCTGTGGATAGCGGGGGTGGGGCTGTGGAGAAACCCCGGTGTGGATCACCCCCTGTGGGTTCCCGGGGATAACCGTCATCTTACCCACATGTAGCACTTCCGAAATTCGTGAGTATTCCCAGGCGCTTGCTGACTTGTCCCCAAGTCCCGGCGCCCTACCGCTACTACCAATAGATCAATACCTCTATGAACCTTTAGAAGAAGCAGGCGGCGCTGGGGACGAAGTGCCTGTGGAAACTCAAGGCAGCGCCAGGCGCAGCTGGTCGAGCAACGTGGGCAGCCGCATCATCAGCTCCCGGTCCATGTCCTCCAGGGCCCCGCGGAGGGCCGCCAGGTCCTCTGGGGCGCGTTCCGCGTTCACCATGCGCTGCAGGACCCTCAGGCGCTGATTGCGCTGCACCAGGCTGCCCAGGACGTCCTCCAGCTCATCGCTGAGGACCTCGCCCAGGCGCAGGTCGTGCCCGATCAGCTCCCGGAGCTGCTCCACCAGGTACGTGAGGTCCCAGGATTCTGCATATCCAGCACGGCGCGACATCTCACCCCTGGCCCAGGCGAAGCGCCGGGCTCATTCCAGCGACTGGGGCCGCAGCAGGCCCACCAGGGTGAGGCGCGCGCGGGACGGGTCCAGCTCCACGCTGACCTGGCAGCCGGCGACGTCCAGCCTCAGCGTGTACGGGAACTCGGGGGGCAGCTGACTTTCCTCCTGCCGGGCCAGCGCGGCCAGGCGGAACAGTTCGGCGAGCAGCTCCTGGCGGGTCTCCGCCGCGAGCCCCTCCACGGTCGCCTGCAGGCCGCGTGGGATGAGCACGGTGAAGGCCTGCGATGACGAAGGGGCGCATGAGGAGGATGCGGCGACAAAGGTCATGACGTACCCCGCGTGCGAGAACCATACCCTTCCGGCACCCAACCATTTCGCGCGGTTGCGGCCTGTAGCAGTGGAACGGCCTGTAAAAAACACTGCCCCCCTCCCCGCCGACCCTGAAGTGTTGGGAGGTGGGACGCCGACAGGGGCGAGGCGTCCGCGGGGCCTTCCGGTGCGGGTATAGCCAGGAGGCACGGGGGGAGGACGCCATGGCGCACGCAACGCGGGCGTCCCGGTACAGCGGCATTGTCTTGGCGCTGATGCTGGGGCTGGGAGCGGCGGCTTGTCGGGACACACCGTCCCTGTCGGGGGCGGTGGGGCGGCTGCGGTTGTCGGCGCAGCGCGTGGACTTCCCGCACGCCTACCCGGGCACCCGGCGGGAGGCCGAGGTCCGCGTGGTGAATGGCGGCCGGGCCCCGTTGGACGTCACGTGGACGGATGTATCGGCACCCTTCTCGTTGGGGGAGGCGCTGCCGGTCCGGGTGCTGGCGGGCGAGGTGCCGGTGCGCCTGCGCTTCGCGCCCGAAGCCGAGGGGCGCTACGAGGTCATCCTCACCGGCACCGCGTCGGACGGTGGCCAGGTGCGGCTGGTGCTGGCGGGCGAGGCGAAGCCGGTGCCGGCGTGCTTCACGCCCGTGACGTGCGCGGCGGCCACCTTCGACCTGGTGACGGAGCGGTGTGTGGAGTCGGTGTTGCCGGACGGCACCGCGTGTGCGCCGGGCAATGCCTGCATCACCGGCGCCACCTGCCAGGCGGGCCGCTGCCGGGGTGAAGAGCGCGCCTGTGACGACGGCGACGCCTGCACCACGGACGTGTGCCACGTGCTGGACGGGTGCCAGTCCGTGCCGGCGCCGCCCTGTCCAGCGGCCGGGCCGTGTCAGGTGGGGACGTGCGATCCGCTCGGGGGATGCGCCACGGCCCCCGCGCCGGATGGCACCCTCTGCGGCGCGGCCCAGGGCACCTGTGAGGACGCGGACGTGTGCCTGGACGGGGCCTGCGTGAAGCGCGATTTGCCGGAGGGCTTCCTGTGTGAAGCGGCCAGCCCGTGTCAGGCGTCGGGGCACTGCCGCGGCGGCGTGTGTGCTCGGCCCGCGGCGCAGCCCCTGAAGGTGGATTGGGAGCACGACGCCCGGACGGAAGGAGCGCAGCTGCAGGACCTGCTGGTGGGGCCGGAAGGGGACGTGACGCTGTCGGGCTTCTACGGCACGCCCGTGCTGGACGCGGCGGGCGAGGCTCCGGTGCGAGCTTCCCATCCGGCGCGGCGCTGCATGCTGTGGAATGACCGGCTCCTGTGCATGGACATGCCGATGGACGGGACGGTGTCGCTGCTGGAGCGCGACACGGGAGCGCCGCGGTGGACCTTCACCCTGGCCGACGCGCGGCCGGACTTCCGGGAGAGGACGCAGACGCTCTTCCTGGCGCGGCTGGCGGTGATGGCGCCGGACCGGCTGGCGGCCCTCTTCGAGGCCTACCCCACGGAGCAGCGGCGCGACACCGCGTGCCGCCTGTACTTCCTGGTGGTGCTGGATGCCTTCGGCCACATGGTGTCCGCGCGCGAGCTGACGGACCCGCTGCTCGCCGAGTGCAACCACCCGCATCCGTATGGCCTCGCCTCGGACGTGGTGGGGGACCTCTACGTCGCCTTCGCGCCCACGCTGAACACGGGGGCGCCGCTGGCGTCGGGGACGCCCACATTGCTGATGGCCTTCTCCTCGGAGGGGGTGCCGCGCTGGCGGAGGACGGAGCCCCAGCGCGCGGGTGAGCTCGCGGTGGTGGACGGGCTGCTGCTGCCCGAATGGGGCTTCCAGGCGTTGAGCACCCGAGATGGGACACCCGTGGGGTCGTCCCTCGCGCAGCACCTCGGCCGCATGGTGGCCACTCGGGAGGTGGTGGTGCCCAGCGCGCCGGGCACCACGGTGAACGCGGGCGCGGACAGCCTGAGCGCCACGCCGGCCGCGACGCAGCTCAAGGGCTTCCGGCTTCCGGACCTGGGGCTGGCGTGGCTGTACTCGCTGAAGGAAGGCCAGCGCCTGACGACCAAGGAGCTCCGGCTGGGCACCTGGCCCAGGGGCGCGGGCCTTCCGCCCGAGACGCTGGTGCTGACGCACGCGGTGGCGGCTGACCACCAGCGGTGGCTGGTGGGCGTGCGCGCGCGGGATGGGGGCGAGGCCTTCCAGTGTCCGCTCGACTACGCGCCGCGCACGGTGCCGCAGTTGATGGAGCTGGGGCCCGGCGCCCTCTACTTGATGGACGGAGCCCTGGGTTGTGGCGAGTGCGATCCGCCCTTCGCCACCAGCCAGCCGCGCTTCATGCGCTTCCCCATGCCAGGGTTGCTGCCCGCGAACGCGCCCTGGCCTGGGACCTTCGGCGGCCCGGGGCACGGGCACCATGAGAACGCGGTGCACTGAGCGGCGCGGCGCTTCACTGTGGAGAACTTGTGGGCGGGTCCAGTCGAGCGCCGGGGCAGGCCCGGCCTGCTCGCAATCCCAGATGAGATTCCCGGCTTTCTAGACCTGACACGTCGTTCAACTTGGAATGGGCTGGCAGTACCTTGAGCTTGCCTTTGCGCGAATCCCTCTCGCGCGGGCGCTCGGAGCTTCCCGCCTATGTCCAATCTTCGGCCATCGGGTCGGCCGCTACTTGGGTGCGGCGGAAGGGGCGCTGCGGCCGGGAGCCTTCGACTCGGTGGGGCTGGAGGTGGACAATGCGTGCTGACGCGCTGCTGTTGGTGGTGGCTGTACTTGCCACGGGGTGTGCCTCGGCGCCGAATGCTCCCGAACGTGACGGACCGCTGCGCTACGCGCCGCGCGTGGCCGCGTCCCCCGCCTGGGTAGAACCGCCAGGCGATTCAGGACCCGAGGTGCACCCACGGCGATTGCGCCGCAAGGGGCCACGTCGCGACGTCACGGAAGCCGGGCCGGGCACCGTGTCTGGAGCTGCCGGGGGTAGGGAGCGGAGTGCCGCAGCGACGCGTCAGGCCGTCCTCGCCGCCATCGACGAGGTGAAGCGCTCCCTGGAGGGCAACGAAGCCGCGCGCTCCCGACTTGCGTCGCGTCCGCCCTCCCTCGGTGGCCGGGGACTCGCCGGGGTGTTCACGCGCTATCTCAACCACGGCTCCGAGCAACGGGCGTGGCTCCGACGAACGCTTGGGAGCGCCACCGCGCTGGTGAGCGTGGCGTCGCAGGTGGGGGACTCCGACATGGAGTTGGGCGTCCTCCGCATGTCGGGACCTCGACTCCAGGCCGCGATGTTCGGAGCCCTGCTGCTGGCCACGTGGGTGGACTTCCTCCAACTCGCTGACGCCGTGGTACGCGACTGTCCCATGTGCGGCTACGAGAAGCTGTTCGTGGACCTGCATCGAGTTCAAAGCCTGATGGCTCCGACGCTGGCAGACCTCGCCTCGGGGGACTCGGAGCGCGTAGAGGCGGCGGCGACCGCGATGCCCGCGCTGATGGGGGAGCTGACCCGTGAGTTCGACGCGATTCATCGGGATGCGCGCTCGGCCATGGAGTTCGGCGGCAAGGTCATGGTGGCGGCGCAGGTGCTGGAGATGCTCACCATGGTTTCCACGCTGAAGCTGTCGCTGCCCCGGCTGCCCCCGGCCGCACCCGCGACGCTCGGCGTGGGGCTCGTCATGAGCTCGGGTGGCGTCATGGTGGGCTCGCGAATCGTCGTCTCCACGGAGTGGGTGGAGCTGATGCGAAGGCTGGTGCAGGCGGGCGTCATCTCCCTCCCGGCCGTCAGCGCGGCCATCCGCATTCACGGCGGACAGGTGATGATGGCCCAGGCGCACCAGGACTTGCCCAAGGGCGTGCGCGACGCGCTGGGGGACAGCCCCGAAGTGCGCGGCATGCAGGTGACGGGCAGAGCGGGCGCGGGCATGTCCGACGCACCGAAGCACCACGTCCTGCCGAAGGAGCACCGCGAGTGGTTCGAGGCGCGCGGCTTCAAGGGGGACATGGACATCGACCAGTTCTGCGTCCGGCTGGAGAGGGCGCACCACGAGGCGATTCATGGTGGAGGAAACTGGAGGCTGGGACGCATGTGGCCCGGCGAGTGGAACCGGATGATCATGGAGATACTGTTCAAGGCCGAGATGAAGGCTGGCCGAATGCTGATGCGGAATGAGATCTTGAAGGAGGTCGCGATGCGTATGCGGGACTACAGAATCCCGATGAACTTCACGTCCGGGAGAAGCAGATGAGTGGCGGAGAAGCTTGGCGGGGCAACATCAAGGCACGCTTGTACGAGAGGGCTCGTGAACGGGGCTTCGGCTCACTCACCGCCTTTGCCGAAGCGCGCCCTGCCGTTCCGCTGTATGCCCTGGCCGACGAGCTTGGTAACGACGTTGCTGCCGTGCAGGTCCTGAGCGGCTTGTTGTACGAGGCGCAACAGCGCAAGCAGGTCACGCGCTTGGTTCGTGACGTCCTCGTTCGCGAGTTGGCCGAGAGGTTCCCAAATGGCTGGCCGGGCACGCTGGACAACGTCACCCGTGGAGAGGTGGCCTTGGGGCTCGGGACGTGGTCTGCCTACAGCCCAGAAACCCACAAGGAACGAGTAGATCGGGCAGGCGATGCGCTTCTCGCCAACCCTCCCCCCGCCGGCTGGCGCCCGCTCGGTCCCGACGACGAGCTTCTCCGGACGCTCCTCCCCGACGACGAAGCCTGACCGGCAACGGCGCTCCTGCTACCTGACGAGCGGGGGCACTGGACATCGTGACGCGCGCGCCGGCGTAGCGGTTTCCCGCATACCCCGCTGCTTCCCGAGCACCCTGAAAGGAATTCAGTCTTCCCGGCGCCTGCTCACACTCGACGTGAATGCGCAACTGCTATGCGTCCTCACCACACCCGGCCTGTCACGGTGCTTGCGGGAGTCAGGACCCGACGGGTGGACAGGCCACGCGCAGCCGATATTCTTCGCCCACCGTAGCGTTGGAGTTCGTGGACGGTATTCCACGGTGCCCACGCGCAGGCCGCTCGGGAAGCAACCCGCTTGTTCCCGGCGCTCGCGTGGAAGGAGTGCGGTTGCCCGGACGACCTTGGAGGTCCGGCGTGCGGCGGCTTCGTGGCATCGTGGGGGGCCCGCTCGGGCCCCGGGTGGAAGTCTCCCGGGGCCCGAGAGACCTCGTCCCAGCCACCGCTACGGTTGGGGTGTCTCCGCCGCCTGGTTCGCTTCCACGCGCGTGAAGGACAGCAGGTAGGCGGGCTCGTCTCGCGTGCTCGCCTGTATCAGCTCCTCCGTCAGCGCATGCAGGGGCCAGCGGTCCATGGACGCCTTGCGGAAGAGGGCCACCGCGCCTTCCAGCGCGCCGATTCGCGCCAGCGCCTGTTCACGGCCGGCCTCATCGCCCAGGTCCTGGGCGCCGCTGCGGACGAGCTGCAGGCCCACCATGCGCTCCACCATGGTGGGTTGTTCGGCCATGCGCGCGCCGATGTCGCGGGTGATGCGGCCCAGCCGCTTCCGGTCCTCGGGGGACAGCGAGCCGCGCGTGCCCACGTTGCGCGTGCGCAGCACCCACGAGCCCCGGTCCGTCACGCTGTGGGCCGCCACCGCCATCGCCGTGGCGCTGACATCCGGCACCCCCGAGCCCTCCAGCAGCTTCCGAGCCTCCTCATACGTCTGGGTGAAGACGCCCTCGCGCCACACGGGCAGGGCGGCCACCTGCTCCAGGCGGTCAATCTCCGCCGCGCTCATCTCCGAGCCCGGCTCCGTGTCTCCCAGGAGCAGCAGCAACTGGAGCTGCATGGCGCGCGGGTGCGCGGCCGCCAGCGCCTCCAGCTTCTGGCGGAACTCCGTGCGCGCTTCGTCATGGGAGGCCTGCGGCAAGGCCTCGCCCCGGAGCACGTCCATCACCGCCACGAAGAGGGACGGGTCCTCCAGCCGAGGCACCTGCCGCAGCAGGAAGAGCGCCTTGTCCGCGTCCAGTCGCGGGCTGCCCAGGGCCAGCATCAGCCTCACGTCGTCCGACGCGGCGCGCTCCCAGGCGGCCTTCGCCGCGGCGGCGATGGCCGGGTCGGGCGGTAGCGGCGTGGCGCCGGGGAGCAGCGCGCTCTGCTGGAAGTCGGGCTGGCCCACGTCCATCCAGGCCTGGCGGAACGCCTGTTGCCAGTCCATGCCGCCCCCGCGCCGCAGCGCGTCCAGCCGCGCCAGCAGCTTTCCTTCCGGAGCGCCGGGTGAGGCCGCGTCCAACCGCTGGAGCGCGTCGCGGGCCTCGGTGTCCTGGCCTTCCTCCAGCGCGAGGCAGGCCTTCACGAGGAGCGCCGGCGCGTGCTGAGGCGCCAGCTTCAGCGCGGCCGACAGCGCCTCGTGCGCCTGGACCCGCTGTCCCGTCGCGGCGGCCCGAGCGGCGCGGTCCGTCTGGACCAGCACCTCCATGGGGGCCTGGGACTTCGCTCGGGGCGTCTCATGCGAGTGGTCCGCGTGGGACTCGCCATGCGCCTCGTGCGTGTCCCGTGGGGTGGAGCCGGGCGATGAAGGCCGTGGGTTCCACAGGAAGAGCCCTCCGACCAGCACCGCCACGCCGACGCCCGCGCCACCCCACAGGACCTTGCCGCGTCGCCGGGGCGCCGGGGCGTTATCGGAGGAGGAAGGGAGGGGAGGCGTCATCGGGT
>NZ_JAAIYB010000201.1 GCF_010894475.1 Myxococcus vastator | reverse complement strand
GTACGCGGCATCGCCGGCATCTACGCCCTCCCGTCAGGCGGGCCCGAACCGACCCCAGCCCACCCGGGTACGGAACGTCCCCCAAGGGCCGCAGCCTGTGGTAGTCCCGCCCGCGCCGTTGGGACCCCACGCGGTGGGAGGCGTCACAGCGCCAGGGAAGCGCCAGGGTGTTGCAGCTGTCGCCCTGCTAGCGCCTGATGGGTGGTAGGCAGGGCGGTCGGCCGTGCGCGGTCCGCGGGCGGTAGGGAAGTGGCGTCCATCGTGTACGCTCGGCCTCCGGAGGGCTTGGGGGCGGCGGGGACCGACGCGGCCACATCCTCCCACCCATGCCCGCCGTTCTGGCCCCAGGGCGTGTTCAGCGGCATGATCGGGATCCGAACCATGAACTCTTTCGCACGCAGCGCGTTTTCGCAGCCTCTCTACCCGGCGCCATGCCGCCGGGGCTGGGGTTCACCGTGAGAGTCGAGATGCAGGCTGATCAGCGGGGACGCGTGCTGGTGGTGGCCGCCAAGGAGGCGGGCGACGCGCTCATGGAGCGGCTCACCTCGAGCGGCTACCAGTGTGCGTCGGCGGAGAAGGAGAGCGGCCTGGCCCAGGTCGCGGACACGTTGCAGCCAGAGGTCGTCCTGCTGGCGGTGACGGCGAAGCGGGCCGCGGAGATGCTGGAGTCGCTGCGCAAGGTGGACCGGCTCCAGCGCCTGCCGGTGCTGGTGGACCTGGGCCGCGCGCGCTCGGCGGAGGCCTTC
Organism: Myxococcus vastator; assembly: GCF_010894475.1. Taxonomy (GTDB): domain Bacteria; phylum Myxococcota; class Myxococcia; order Myxococcales; family Myxococcaceae; genus Myxococcus; species Myxococcus vastator. The sequence goes on along the minus strand of NZ_JAAIYB010000201.1, from coordinate 13,362 downwards.
AAGCGGCTGGCCGTGGATGATTGGATTCGCGGCGCCGACGAGGTGGTGCCCCGTCTGGAGGCCGCGCTGCGCGCGGGCCGGCTGCGCGACCGGGAAGAGCGGATCCGCCTGCGGATGGGGATGCTCCTGGAAATCACCCAGGCGGCCACCAGCTCGCTGGAGCTGGAGGAGATTCTCCGCATCGCCGTGGACAAGGTCGGCCGCGTCACCGGGACAGACCGCTGCTCGGTGGTGCTGGTGGAGGGCAGCCATGCCCGCACCGCGAAGGTGGTGGCCACGCAGGAGGACCCGAGCCTCGTCCAGCTGGACATCGAAGTGATGCGCTACCCGGAGCTGCGCCGCGCGCTGGAGACGCGGGAGGCGGTGGTCATCGAGGAGGCGCAGCGCGACCCGCTGATGGCGGAGGTCCGCACCAACATCCTGCCGCTGGGCGTGAAGTCCATCCTGGTCCAGCCCCTCATCTGTCAGGGCGACCTGCTGGGCGCGCTGTTCCTCCGCGTATCGCGCGCGGACGCGTCGTTCGGCCGGGACGAGCAGGAGTTCGCCCAGGCGGTGGCCGGCGTGCTGGCCAACTCCATCCGCAACGCGCGCCTTCACACGGCGGTGAAGAAGAAGCGCGAGGACCTGGAGGAAGCCTACGTCCAGCGCTACCAGGAGCTGAGCGAGGCCAACCGCCGGCTCAAGGAACTCAACCGGCTCAAGGACGAAATCATCGCGGTGTGCAGCCACGACCTGCGCGCGCCGCTCCAGGTGCTCCTGGGGCACGGCCGGCTGTTGCAGGAAGGGCCGCTGGAGCCGCAGCAGCGCCAGTCCTCCGAGGCGATGATCCGCCAGGGCAAGAAGATCCTCGGCCTGGTGGAGTCCCTGCTGGAGAAGGGCAAGGGCGAGGCGGCGCGGCTGTCCATTGAACCCCGAGTCCTGGACGTGGCGCAGCTGTGCCGCGACGCCGTCAACGAGCTGGAGATTCTCGCCGCGGAGCGGGGCGTGTCACTGCGCGCCGACTGCCCGGACAGCCTGATGCTCATCGGCGACGAGGTGAAGCTGCACGAGGTGCTGCAGAACCTCATCACCAACGCCATCCACCACGCGCGCCAGGACGGCGAGGTGGTGGTGAGCACCCAGCGGCTGGGGCGTCCGGACGGGGACGCCGCCAAGGTGTGCGTGCAGGACGACGGCGTGGGCATTCCGCCGGACGAGCTGCACCTCGTCTTCGACCGTTACCGCCACGGCGGCAAGGGCACCGGGCTGGGGCTGGCCATCTGCAAGGAGTTCGTGGAGCTGCACGGCGGTGAAATCTGGGCGGAGAGTCCGCCGGACACCGGCTGCATCTTCGTCTTCACGCTGCCGCTGGCGCAGGAAGCGCCGCGCAACCCGCGTCCGCCGCCCGCCGCCGCGCCGTCGCCGCAGGAGCAGCCGCGCGTGCTGGTGGTGGAGGACGAGCCGGAGATCGCCGCGGTGCTGTCGGAGGTGCTGCGCTCCAAGTACCGCGTGGAGGTGGCGCGCGACGGCGCGGAGGGCCTGGCCCGGGCGAAGGCCCAGCGGCCGGACCTGGTGGTCATGGACGTGTTCCTGCCCAAGCTGGACGGCCTGGACGCGGCCATGGCGCTCAAGTCCTCGACGGACACCGCGCGCATCCCCGTCATCCTGCTGTCCGCCCACCAGGGCGTGGCGGAGAAGGTCCGCTCGCTGAACCTGGGCGCGGTGGACTACATGAGCAAGCCGTTCAACGCGGTGGAGCTCCTCAACCGCACCGAGCGCGCCCTCAAGCTGCGCCAGGGCGAGCGCGAGCAGCAGGAGAAGGAGAAGGCCAGCGCCCTGCAGCGGCGCACCGGCAGCGACCCCGCAACGGGTCTGCACGACCGGCGCGGGCTGCTGCTGCGGCTGGAGCAGGAGGTGGCGCGCAGCAGGCGCTACCACCGCGCGCTCAGCCTCGCGGTGCTCCGGCCCGACCGGCCGGTGGATCCCGTGCCGTCCACCATCGCGGACGTCATGCGCAAGCGGGTGCGTCACCCGGATGCCATCTCCCACCTGGGCGGAGGCGTGTTCGCCGTCGTCCTGCCGGAGTGCCAGGCGGAGGCCGCGCGCGCCGTCATCAGCCGCATGTTGCCGGATGTGGAGAAGGCGACGGACACGGAGTACCGGTCGGCGGTGGCGGATGTGAGCCAGGACAGCGACTCGGTGGAGAAGCTGCTGGAGAAACTGGGCGCGCCGGCCCCGGAAGAGACCTGAGGCGACTGCACGCGGGACGGGCTCACGCTAGACTCAGGCTCGCGTGCGCCCCTCTCGCCTCCTCGTGTCCGCCCTGCTGGCCGTCCTCGTTGCGCCGGGTGTGTCCGCGGCCGCTCCGTCACGGCGGCCGCGCGTGGACCCGGAGGCCATGCGGGAGGCCATCGACGCGGGCGCCGCGGACGAAGGCCGCTACGCCTCGTCCGCCAGCTACACGAACTACCTCCAGTCCCGGCTGAAGCACCATGCCGGGGACCACCGGGGCGCGGTGGACGCGCTGCGGCTGGCCCTGGCCACGGATGACGGCAACCCGCTGCTGCTCACCCGGCTGGGCGAGCAGTACGCCCGCCTGGGCGACTTGACGCGCGCGGAGCGTGAGCTGCGCCGGGCCGTGCTGCGTGCCCCCGCCTACTACCCCGCGCACGTGCTCCTGGGCCGCGTCCTCACGGAGTCGAAGCGGTTCGCCCGGGCCCGCCTGCACCTGCGGCGCGCGGTGTCCCTCAAGCCGCGCGAGCCGGAGGCCTACCTCGTCCTGGCCCAGCTCCACCTGGAGACGGGGGCCACGGACGCGGCGGTGAAGGTGGTGGACGCGCTGGCGCTGGCGCTGCCGGGGGAGGCCTCCGGGTACCAGCGCCTGGGGTTGGCCCTGGCGGAGCGGGGTGACACGGCGCGTGCCGAGCGCCTGCTGGTGGAGGCCGCCACCCGGGCCCCAGGCGACGTGGAGGTGCTGACGGCGCTGGCTCAGCTGTACGAGGACACGGGCCGGCCCGTGCAGGCGGAGGAGTCCCTGGCTCGGGCGCTGGAGCGGGAGCCGGACAGCCGCGAGGTGCTGCTGGGCGCCGGGCGCGCGGCGCTGAAGGCGGGCTCCGCCGTACGGGCTCGGGCGTACTTCGACCGGCTGTTGTCGCTCTCCTCCGAGCCGGAGATGCCGGTGCGGGTGGCCTTCAGCTACCTGGCCGCGCGCGAGCCCGGGGCGGCCGCGGAGGTGCTGGAGGCGGCGCGCCGGGGGGAGCATGCGGATCCTCGGCTGGCCTACTACGCGGGGCTCGTCCATGAGCGGATGCGCCGCTTCGCCGACGCGGCGAAGGCCTTCGCCGGTGTTCCCGCGGAGTCGGATGTCCATGCCGACGCGCGCCTGCGCCGGGCCCGCAGCCTGTCGCTCCTGGGCGAGCACTCCCGGGCGCTCACGCTCTACCGGGCCGCCATGCAGGCGTCGCCGGAGGACGTGGAGGTCCGGATGCAGTTCGCCCGAGCCCTGGAGCGCGGCGGCGCGCCGAACCGCGCGGAGCGGCTCCTGCGCGAGGGCCTGGCCACCCATCCCTCCGCGGCGCTGTATGACGCCCTGGCCGCCACGCTCCACCGGCAGGGCCGAGGCGACGAAGCGTTGACGCTGCTGCGCGAGGCGGTGGCGCGCGCTCCCCGGGACGCGGACCTGCTGTACGTGCTGGGCGCGGCCCACGAGCGGCAGGGCGACGTGACGGGCGCGCTGGCCCGCATGCGGGCGGCGCTGGCCGTGTCTCCGGACCACACCGCCGCGCTGAACTTCCTGGGCTACCTGCTGGCGCAGGCGGGACAGAACCTGGACGAGGCCGAGCGGCGCGTGCGGCGCGCCCTGGAGCTGCGGCCGGACACCGGGGCCTACCTGGATTCACTGGGCTGGGTGTACTTCCGGCGAGGCGACTACGCCCGGGCCGTGGACGCGCTGGAGCGGGCCTCCACGCTGGCTCCGGACGAGCCCGTCATCCTCGAACACCTGGGAGACGCCTATCAGCGGGTGGCGAGGACGGACGATGCCGCGGCGGCCTGGCGGCGCGCCCTGGAAGTGCTGACGTTGGATCCCGAGTCCGCCGAGCCCCCCGGTCAGCGCGCCGCGTTGGAGCGCAAGCTCAAGGCGCTACCCACGCGTGCGCCAGACCGCTAAGTTGGTGCGCCTATGGCGCGTAGCGACGAGGGCTTCTTTCCCGGCAGGGACGGCACACGGCTGTACTGGAAGTCCATCCTTCCTGATGCCGAGCCCCGCGCGCATGTCGCGGTGGTGCATGGGTATGGCGACCACTTTGGCCGCTATGGCTTCGTGACGGATGCGCTGCTGGCGGACGGCTTCGCGGTGCACGGCTTCGACTACCGGGGCCATGGCAAGGCCGACGGGCGGCGGGCCTACTGCGAGAAGTGGCCGGAGTACCTGGAGGACCTGGAGGTCTTCTGGGCGCGGGTGCGCGCGGTGTCGGAGGGCAAGAAGGCCTTCGTGCTGGCGCACAGCCACGGCGGCCTGATGTCGGCGACGTGGGCCTCCAGCCGGCAGGTGGAGGGGCTGACGGGGCTGGTGCTGTCGGCGCCGTACCTCAAGCTGGCCATCACCCCTCCGGCCTCGAAGCTGATGGCCGCGCGCGCGGTGGGCAAGCTGGTGCCGTGGCTGAGCATCTCCTCCGGGCTCAAGGTGGAGGACCTCACCCGTGACACCGACGTGCAGCGGGCCACCCGGGAGGACCCGCTCCACCAGGCCATCGCCACGCCGCGGTGGTTCGTCGAATCCACCCGGGCGCAGGGCGAGGCCGTGCTGCTGGCGCCGAAGATTCAAGTGCCGCTGTTCGTCCTGTGTGGTGCGGAGGATGGGGTGGCCGCTCCGGCGGCGGCGCGGGAGTACTTCGAGCGGGCGGGGTCGCCCGACAAGAAGTTCAAGGAGTACCCCGGAATGCGGCATGAGCCGCTCAACGAGGTGGGCCGTGCGGAGGTGTTCCGGGATATCTCCGGCTGGATCTCCGCGCATCTCTGACATAATCAGGTCGCCCGGCTCCTAGGGAGGAGCTGGCGCTGGGTGAGGTCACCGCATGGCAACGGGTGAAACGGGCATCATCGGCAAGGGCATCGTCATCAAGGGCAACCTCACGGGAGGTGGGGACCTGGTGATCGAGGGACGCGTGGAGGGGCAGATTGCCCTGAAGAACCACCTCACCATCGAGAGCACCGGCAAGGTGCAGGCGGACATCCGCGCCGAGGAGTTGACCATCAACGGCGAGGCCAGCGGCAACATCGACGCCTCGTCTCGCGTGGCCATCAACGCCTCGGCCAAGGTGGCCGGCGACATCAAGGCACCTCGCGTCGTCATCGAGGACGGGGCCGTGTTCAACGGCTCCATCGAGATGGACGTTCGGCTTCCTGACGACATTTGAGCTTCACGCCGCGCGCGCCGCGGCACACACCTTTCGAGAGGCGGACAACACTCATGGCGAATACGGTCATTGGCTCGAGCATCGTCATCGACGGGGAGATCTCCGGCGACGAGGACCTGGTCATCCAGGGCACCGTGAAGGGGAAGATTTCCCTCAAGGAAAGCCTCTACGTGGAGGGCAGCGGCGTCGTCGAGGCGGACATCGAGACGCAGAACGTGGAGATCGCCGGCCGCGTCACGGGCAACATCGTCGCCAGCGACAAGGTGGAGCTGAAGACGGACTGCCGCGTGGTGGGCGACATCAAGGCGCCCCGAATCCTCATCGCCGACGGTGCCTCCTTCAAGGGCAACGTCGACATGGACATGAAGGAGCGCTGATTCGTGGCCACCGCGAAGGAGCTCTCAGCGAGCAACAACGTCGACAACACCGTGGTGGGGCCTTCCATCCTCATCAGCGGCCGGTTGACGGGCGACGAGGACCTCACGGTCCGAGGGCGCGTCGAGGGTGAGCTGACGCTCAGCCGCACCCTCATCGTGGAGCCCTCGGGCGTGGTGAAGGCCAACGTGGCGGTGAGGAACGCCATCGTCAGCGGCGTGGTGGTGGGCAACATCAACGCCACCGAGAGCGTGGAGCTCACCCGCGAAGGCCGCATGGTGGGCGACATCCGCGCCCCGCGCGTCATCATCGTGGACGGGGCCAGCTTCCGCGGCCGCGTGGACATGGGTGATGTGGAGCCGGGACGTCTGCCGGCCGAGCGCCCCGCGGTGGTCCGCCCCACGGCGGTGAGCCGTCCCTCGGTGACGCCCGCGCGTCCGACGATTCCCGCCGCGCGGCCCACGCCTCCGCCGCCGCCGTCGCGGCCCACGCCTCCTCCGCCGCCCGCGCGCCCCTCGGCGCCTGCCGCGACGACGCGCCCCTCGGCGCCCATCACCCGTCCGGGGTTGGGTGGCCTGGGAAGCAAGCCGCTGCCGCCGCCTCCGCCGACCCGCGTGGAGCGGGCGGAGTCGCAGGCTGAGCAGGCGGGCGCTGCCGAGCCGCCGACGCCAGTCCTGGTGGGTGCTGGCGCGAAGAAGAAGGTCGTGGTGAAGAAGAAGACCCGCTAGCGCGCACCGCCCGCGCCGTCAGTCGTTGGCGGTGCGGGCGCGTGGGCTTATCAGGGGTGCCACCATGGACGCCGAGCACAGGGTTGATGGACAGGATGGGACGGCGGGTGCTGGGCCCGAAGGTGGCTCACAGGCGCCGTCCGGGCAGGACGGCGGCCAGGGTGGTGCCGTGAGCACCGAGCCGCACGCTTCGGGGGCCTCCTCGGAGCAGGGCGAACACCCGCGCGAGGGCGCGTCACCGGAGTCCGGTGGTGAGCACCGCGCCGAGGGCTCGCCGGCAGCCGAAAGTTCCGAGCCGCGCGCCGCCGAGGGCACGCCGCCCGCCGAAGGTTCGGAGCAGCGCGCCGAGGGCACGCCGCCCGCCGAAGGCTCGGAGCAGCGCGCCGAGGGCACGCCTTCCGAGCAGGGCGAGCCCCAGAACGCCGGCTCCGCGCAGGAGCAGGGTGGTGCGCCTCCCGTTGACGGAACGCCTCCGTCGCAGGAGGCGTCCCCGGCCACTGGCGACACGCAGGGCGAAGGCGCGCGGCCGCACGATGGGGGCAGCGAAGCGCCGGGCTCCGCGGACGCCTCTGGGAGCGAAGCTTCAAAGGACCCGACAGGTTCGCGGGAAGGTGGACTTCAGGCCGAGGGCACCACGTCCCACGGTCCGGGGGAGCCACATGCCAAGGATGCGTCTCATGCGCAGGGCGAGCACCAGGCCGTGAGTGAGTCCCAGGGGCAGGACGGAAGTGAATCAGGAGGCGGGTCCGACGCCAACGCGGAGACGCGCGCCGAGCAGGCCCCCTCCGACGGCGAGTCCCGTGCCACGCCCGGGCTGGACGAGCGCCCCCAAGGCGCGTTCTGGACGGGAGATGCCGACGGTGACAAAGCCAGCGACTCCGGCGAGGAGTCGCAGGAGGACGTCCTCCCCGAGCCCGAGCAGCGGCTCTCAGGCCGGGTGACGACGGTGCTCCTGCCGCTGGAGAAGCTGCAGGACGAAAGCGCGTTCAAGCTCCGCCCGGAAGGAGACGTGTCGGGGCTGGCCACGGACATCGCGCGGCTGGGGCAGCTGTTCCCGGTGGATGTCCGCCCGGCGGGGGAAGACCGCTACCAGCTCGTCTGCGGCTTCCGGCGCGTCGCCGCGCTGCGCTTCCTCAAACGGGACGCGGTGCAGGCGCGGATCCACCTGCGGCTCTCGGACGAGGACGCGCTGGTGATGTCGCTGGCGGAGGCGATTCACGCCACGCCGGTGGGCCCGGAGGTCCTGGAGGCGAAGCGCGACGAGCTCGAGGCGCAGGGGCGCTTGAGCGCGGCCGTCCGCGACATGCTGGAGAAGGCGCTCGCCACCGAGGACACGCTGGCGCCGGAGGGCGTCGAGGAGGAGATTGACGCCGACGAGCTGGCGCAGGAAGTGGCGCAGCGGCTGGGGGCCATCAACCAGGACCTCTCGCTGCTGGCGGACGTGTTCGCCGCGCTGGATGAGTCGCGCAAGGCGGAGCTCCTGATGCAGCTCCGCTATTCGTCCGAGCTGGTCACGTATCTGGAGGGGCTGTAGGCCATGGTGGAACCGCTCGTGCGCGACCGTGCCCGGCTGTTGGAGCTGCTCACCGAACGCTCCTTCGAGCAGCGCCGCGTGGTGCTCTCGTCCGGCAAGGAGTCGGACTTCTACATCGACTGCAAGCGCACGGCGCTGCTGGCCGAAGGCCACTTCCTCATTGGCCGGCTGTTCCTGGAGGCCATCCGGCGCGAGGCCCCCGAGGCCGTGGGCGTGGGCGGGCTGACGCTGGGCGCCGACCCGCTGGCGTCCGCGGTGAGCCTCACCGGCTACCTGTCCGGCACGCCGCTGGCGGCCTTCATCGTGCGCAAGGAGCCCAAGGGGCACGGCACGGGCCAATGGATTGAGGGCCTGAGCGGGCTGGGGCAGGGCGCGGCGGTGGCCATCGTGGAGGACGTCGTCACGACGGGCGCCTCCACGCTCAAGGCCATCGAGCGGGCCCAACTGGAAGGCCTGAAGGTGCTGGGGGCCTTCGCGCTGGTGGACCGGTTGGAGGGTGGACGTGAAGCCGTGGAGGCCTCGGGCCACCGGCTCCACACGCTCTTCACCCGCAAGGACTTCATTCCGTGAGGCGTCCGTTCCTCACCGCGGCGCTGCTGGGGTTGCTCGCGGGCTGTGTCACCACGCCGCCCACCGCCATCAGTGATCCGCCGCCGTCGCTGCCGGACGAGCACGCGGAGCACTCCTACCGGAAGATTCTCGCGCGCTACACGGGGCAGCAGGAAATCTACGACGGCTTCGACACGCGTGTGTTCGCGGGCGTGACGCTGCAGACGCAGCCCTTCCGCGAGGCGCGCGTGCATCGTCAGGCCGCCTTCCAGCAGCTGCCCACGGTGAAGGTGGAGCAGATGCTCGCCGAGGAGCGGGCGAAGGCCGCGCAGGTCCATGAGTTCTTCCTGGGCGTGCACTTCAACGACTTCGTCTACGCCGACTTCGACTACAAGCACTCCATCTGGCGCCTGGCGCTGGTGACGCCCGCTGGGGAGGTGACGCCCTCGCGTATCCGCCGGCTGGGCCGGGTGAACATGCAGACGCGGGCGTACTACCCGTACACGTCGATTTTCTGGGTGGGGTGGGAGATTCAGTTCCCCACGCAGATGTCCGACGGGAGCCCCGTCATTCCGCCCGGCACGGAGACGGTGACGTTCCGCATGGCCTCGTCGTTGGGCAAGGCGGAGATGCAGGTGAGCGCGCAGTAGCGCGGCTCACGTCTGGCTGGGGCGCTTCAGCCACTTCTCCGCGGGCGGCATCGTCGGGCCCGCCAGCAGCCGGTCCATCAGGGCGGTGGGTGAAGCGCTCACGGCGAAGGGCGCGGCCTGCTCCACGGGGACGAAGCCTTCCTCCGCGTGGTGCCGCGCCATGGCCAGCAAGGGCTGGAAGAAGCCGCGCGTGTCCAGCAGGCCCATGGGCTTGCGATGCAGGCCCAGCTGGGCCCAGGTCACGATTTCGAAGAGCTCATCGAGCGTTCCAAAGCCCCCGGGCAGCGCGATGAAGGCGTCCGAGCGCTCCGCCATCAGCGCCTTGCGCTCGTGCATGGAGCCGACGGAGTGCAGCTCCGTGAGGCCCCGGTGGGCCAGCTCCTTGGCGCCGAGGAAGCCGGGCAGCACGCCCACCACCTTGCCTCCGGCGGCCAGCGCGCCGTCCGCCACCGCGCCCATGAGCCCCACGCTGGCGCCGCCGTAGACGAGCGTCAGGCCTCGCCGCGCCAGCTCGGCGCCCATGCGTGTGGCGGCGTCCAGGTACTCCGGACGCGCGCCGGGCCGGGAGCCGCAGAACACACAGACACTTCGCACTTCCATGTCAAAAGCCTCCACGGCGCTCGGGGTGGGCCGCGTAGAGCGCCACCACCACCGAGAGAAAAAGAAGGATGGGCAGGGCGCGCGCGTAGACTTGCCGCCCCATGCGCAGGGCCAGTCCGCAGGGCAGGCCGAAGAGGAAGCCGCCCAGGTGCCCCGCCCAGCTCACGAAGGGGAGCAGGCTGAGGACAGCCACCTGCGCCAGCCAGATGAACAAGTCCCGGCGGCCCTCGCGCGTGGCGACGGGCAGCATGGCCCCCGCCCAGCCAAGAATCATTCCGGACGCGCCCACCGTGGGCACGTCGAAGTCGAAGATGAGCGAGAAGGTGGACGCCCCCAGCGCCGTCACGAGCGACAGGCCGATGAAGCGCAGGCTGCCGATGCCCCGCTCCAGCGTGAAGCCGAGCGTCACCACCACCGACATGTTGAAGAGGAGGTGGAGGGGACTGCCGTGCTCCAGCACCGCGCCCAGCAGCCGCCAGTACTGGCCCGCCTGCACGAAGGGGCCGTACAGGCCCAGGGGCGGAATCTGCATCCGCCCGAGCTCGCTCCGGACCACCTGGGAGATGGGCAGGACCTGCTCCGCCACGAAGAGCGACACCGCGCAGGCGATGAGGGCGTAGCACACCCAGGGCCGCGGCTGCGGTGGGCCTGGCACCGGTGGGCCAGGGGGCTGCGCGCCGGGGCCTTCACCGCCCGAGGCGGAGGAGGGTGCATCGAGAATGCGTCGTGGACGGGAGGACATGCGGGCTCACGGCTCCCTGGACACGACGGTGTCTCGCAGCCAGCGGTGGTCGTCCGGGTGCGGGTAGTCCAGCGTGTAGTGGAGGCCGCGGCTCTCCTTGCGGCGGCTGGCGCAGTCGACGATGAGGTAGGCGACGTCGGCGATGTTCCGCAGCTCGATGACGTCGCGAGTCACCTTGAAGCGCCAGTAGTAGTCGCGAATCTCCTCGCGCAGCAGCTCCAGCCGGCGCCGCGCGCGCATCAGCCGCTTGTCCGTGCGGACGATGCCGACGTAGTTCCACATCAGCCGGCGAATCTCGTCCCAGTTGTGGGTGACGACGACGCTCTCATCCGACTCCACCGCGCTGCCCGAATCCCAGGGCGGCGGGTCCTCGGTGGGAGCGGGCTGGGCGCGCACTTCGTCCGCGGCCACCTGCACGGCGCGGTGGCCGAAGACGAGCCCCTCCAGCAGCGAGTTGGACGCGAGCCGGTTGGCGCCGTGCAGGCCCGTGCAGGTGACTTCACCGATGGCGTACAGGCCGGGCACGTTGGTGCGTCCCTCCAGGTCCGTCACCACGCCGCCGCACATGTAGTGGGCCGCGGGGACGACGGGGATGGGCTGCACCGCCATGTCGATGTTGAAGGCCTTGCAGGTGGCGTAGATGTTGGGGAAGCGCTCGGCGAGGAAGGCGCGCCCCAGGTGCGTCATGTCCAGGTAGACGCAGTCGTCGCCCGTGCGCTTCATCTCCGCGTCGATGGCGCGCGCCACCACGTCACGCGGCGCGAGCGCGCCCATGGGGTGGTAGCGCTCCATGAAGGACGCGCCGCTCTTGAGCTTCAGCTTGCCGCCCTCGCCGCGCAGCGCCTCGCTGATGAGGAAGCTCTTGGCCTCCGGGTGGTACAGGCAGGTGGGGTGGAACTGGTAGAACTCCATGTTCGCCACCTTCGCGCCCGCCCGGTACGCCATGGCCACGCCGTCCCCGGTGGCCACGTCCGGGTTGGACGTGTACAGGTACACCTTCCCGGCGCCGCCGGTGGCCAGCACCGTCACCTTGGCCAGGAAGCGCTCGATGACGCCGTCCTCCAGCAGGGCGTAGACGCCCAGACACCGGCTGACCCCAGGGGAGGGGACGCGCCGCTCCTGGATGAAGTCGATGGCGGCCGTCTGCGGGAAGAAGGTGATGTTGGGGACCTCGTCACACGCGGCGAGCAGTGCGCGCTGCACCTCGCGGCCGGTGATGTCGCCCGAATGGATGATGCGGCGCGCGGAGTGGCCGCCCTCGCGGGTGAGGTCGAACTCGCCGGTGACGCGGCGGTTGAACTCCGCGCCCAGGTCCGCCAGCTCCCGCACCCGGCCGGGGCCTTCCTTCACCGTGACTTCCACCGCGTCCTGGTGGCACAGCCCCGCGCCCGCCACCAGCGTGTCCTCGATGTGCGCCTCGAAGGTGTCGGACGGCGCGAGCACGCTGGCGATGCCACCCTGGGCATAGGCGGTGTTGCTTTCGGAACGCTCACGCTTGGTGAGGACGGCCACCGTGCCATGGCGGGCCGCCTGGAGGGCGAACGAGAGGCCCGCCACGCCGCCTCCCAGGACGAGGAAATCGAACCGATGGGGCATGGTGAGCAGCCTTAACGACTGTAAGTGCTGGAAACAAGGCGTTTTCTTGAGGACTTTCCCGCGGGTGTCTAAGGTTCGTGGGCCGATATGCGTGCCTATTCCGCGTTCCTCGCCGTCGCCGTGCTGGCCCTGCCCTTGTCGGCGGGGGCGGATGCCATCTACCGGTACGTCGAGAAGGACGGCACCATCATCTATACGAACGTGCAGCCCACGGGCAGCAAGCGGGCCAAGACGCTGAAGGGCACGTTCACCAAGGCCCCCGCGAAGAACACGCCGGTGGTGGGCCGCAAGCGGACCCCGCCGGAGTTGGATCCGCACATCACCGCCGCGGCGCTGCGCTACCGCATCCCGCCGGCGCTCGTGCGCGCCATCATGCACACCGAGAGCAACTTCAACCCCAACGCGCTCAGCCACAAGGGCGCCAGCGGGCTGATGCAGCTCATGCCGGCCACGGCGACGGACATGTACGTGAAGGACATCTTCAACGAGCGCGACAACATCGAGGGCGGCGTGCGCTACCTGCGCGTGCTCGCCAACATGTTCGACGGCGACATGGTGAAGATGGTTGCGGCGTACAACGCCGGCCCCGAGGCGGTGAAACGCTACGGTGGCAAGGTGCCCCCCTATCAGGAGACGCAGGGGTACGTTCGCAAGGTGCTCAAGCTCTACTACCACTACAAGGAGCGCGAGGCGGCCGTCTCGAGCGGTCCCCGCGAGCCCACATCCCAGAATGACGACGCGCGCGAAGGGGCGGGGGGAGACGAGCCCCGCTGATGAAGAGTTCCTCCAGCAGCTCTCCCGCGGTGGCGAGCTGTTGGCCGCAGGCCGGGTCCACGAGGCTCAGCCGTTCCTGGAGCGTGCCCACGAGCTCCAGCCCCGCATGGAGAAGGCGCAGAACCTGCTGGGCCTCTGCTACTTCAAGCTCGGCCTGTACGACAGGGCGGCCGAGCTGTACGAGATGCTGGTGCGCGACAACCCGGTGGACCCGACACTGCGGGTCAACCTGGGCCTCGTGTACCTGAAGACGTCCGCGCTCCAGCGCGCGGCGCGCGAGTTCGAGACGGCCACCGACCTGTCCCCCGAGCACCAGAAGGCCCAGAACTACCTGGGCCTCACCCTGGCGCAGATGGGCGAGTGCGGCCGCGCCCGCGAGCACTTCCTGCTCGCCGGCAGTGACGTCATGGCGGAGAAG
>NZ_JAAIYB010000200.1 GCF_010894475.1 Myxococcus vastator | reverse complement strand
CCGGAGGGCGCATCATCCTGGCGGTGGGCGGGGCCGACAAGGCGGGCCGCGCGCCCGCGCACGGTCGTCTTCCGGCCCGAGGTGTCGTCACGAACACCGTCGGCCGGTTCCCATTCCTTCCGGGCGCCATGCCTACCCGTGAACATCCGCCGCCAGGCGGGTGCGTCCGGCCGCACGGAGTGCTCCTCAAGGACAGGGGTGACGCAGTACAGGGACACGCCCATGAGTTCAGCGGATGAGTCTTTGACGGCGCGGTCGAAAGCCCCTGTCCTGGGGGCGTGGGTGGAGGCGGACGGGCGGGTGCGGTGGCGGGTCTGGGCGCCCGGCCACCAGCGCGTGGAGGTGGTGCTGCACGACGCGCGAGGCACCCCCGGCCGCGTCCTGCCGATGACGCCGGAGCCCGGCGACTGCTTCGGCGCGGTGCTGGAGGGGCAGGGCGCCGGGCTTCGCTACAAGCTGCGCGTGGACGGCGAGGGCCCCTTCCCGGACCCGTGGTCGCGCTCGCAGCCCCAGGGCGTGCATGGGCCGTCCGAGGTGGTGGCGGCAGACTTCGCCTGGACGGACGCGGGCTGGAAGGGCGTGGCGCCCCAGGCGCTGGTCCTCTACGAGGTGCACGTGGGCACGGCCACGCCCGAAGGCACCTTCGAGGCGCTCATCCCGCGCCTGGCCGGCCTCAAGGAACTGGGCATCACCGCGCTGGAGCTGATGCCGGTGGCGTCCTTTCCGGGGCGGCGCAACTGGGGCTACGACGGCGTGAACCTGTTCGCGCCCCTGCGGGACTACGGCGGTCCGGAGGGGCTGCGCCGGCTGGTGGACGCCGCGCACGCGCACGGGCTCGCGGTGCTGATGGACGCCGTCTACAACCACTTCGGACCGGATGGGAACTACCTGCGGGTGTACTCACCGCACTACTTCACCGGCCGCCACCACACGCCGTGGGGCGACGCGGTGAACTACGACGGCGAAGGCAGCGCCCACGCGCGGACCCAGGTGCTGGCCAACGTGGAGATGTGGATTGCCGACTACCACCTGGACGGCCTGCGCCTGGACGCCGCGCACGCCATCATCGACGACGGCACGCCACACCTGCTCACCGAAATCGCCGAGCGGGCGCGGGCCTGCGCCCCGGGCCGGCAGGTGCATGTCATCGCCGAGGACGAGCGCAACGAGCGGCGCCTGCTGCGCCCCGCGTCGGAGGGCGGCCTGGGGCTGGACGGCGTGTGGGCGGATGACTTCCACCACCAGCTGCGCCGCGCCTTCGCGGGCGACAGCGAGGGCTACTACCAGGACTACACGGGCAGCACGGAGGACCTGGCGCGCACGCTGAACCAGGGCTGGTTCTACGAAGGGCAGGTGTCGAAGAACCTGGGCCACGCGCGGGGCACGAAGGCGGACGGGCTTGCGCCCTGGCGCTTCGTCCACTGCATCCAGAACCACGACCAGGTGGGCAACCGTGCCTTCGGCGAGCGGCTGGGGCGCGACGTGAGCCCCGCGGCCTTCCGCGCCATGAGCGGCCTGCTGCTGCTGTCTCCCTACACGCCCCTGCTCTTCATGGGGCAGGAGTGGAACGCCAGCACGCCTTTCCTCTACTTCACCGAGCACAACGCGGAGCTGGGCAAGCTCGTCACGGAGGGGCGGCGCAAGGAGTTCGCCGGCTTCGCGCGTTTCGCGGGCGCGGAGGTGCCAGACCCGCAGGCGGAGGACACCTTCACCCGCTCCCGCTTGGACTGGGCGGAGGCGGCGAAGCCAGGGCATGCGGGCGTGCGAGCGCTCTACCGGGAGCTGCTCCGGCTGCGCGCGTCGGAGCCCGCCCTGCGCGAGACGGGCCGGGGCTCCTATGAGGCCCGGGCCCTGGGGCCGGACGCCCTGGTGCTCGAGCGGCGTGGGGGCGGCCAGCGCCTGCAGGTGGTGCTCAACCTGCGCGGCGCGCTGGCGCATCCGGTGCCCGCCGGCTCGGCGCTGGTGCTGTGGACCGAAGATGCTTGCTTCGGCGGCTCCGAAAAATTTCAGCCATTGAAGACAGACACCGTGCGGCTGAAGGGTTCGGTCCTGGCTGTGATAAGACTTCCCGCAAAAGACTGAGAAACGCGCGGTGTTTCGCCGTGTGTTTCACTGCAGAGCGAGCGGGCATGGCTGAAGACATGCTCAAGAAATGCGTTGGGAATTCCATATCGATTCAAAGGGTATTGGGGCCCGCAGTCCGTCGTTGAGTCGGTAACACCGCTGGCCGCTCCAGGAGGAAGCCCCCGCGCGTCGGTGTGGGTGCTTGCTCCCGGGCGGCCAGGGAATGGAAGTCCACGCGCCGCGGGGGGAACGCGGCGCTCCGGAGGGGCTCTTGGCCGCTCCGAGGTGCCGCGCGAGCTCGCGGCCTCACTTGAGGTAGTCACTTGAATCGACAGCACTCGACTTCGTCCCGGGGGGGATGGAAGCGCTTCCGCACGTCTGTCACCGCGTTCTCGCTGGCCGTCGGCGCGTTCGCGACGCCCGCGCTGGCCGCTGGAGGCTTCGTCACCGCCACCGCCAGCTCCTACGACGGACCCACCCCACCCGCCATGGCGGTTGATGGCAACAGCGCCACGCGCTGGTCCGCCTTGGGCGCGGGCCAGTGGCTTCGCGCCGACATGGGCTCGGTGAAGCCGCTGAACGGCCTGGACATCTCCTGGTTCCGTGGCAACGAGCGCATCAACCTCTTCGACATCTCCACGTCGACGGACGGGACCACGTTCACCCGCGTCTTCGTGGGCATCTCCTCCGGGAAGACGATTGACTTCGAGCGCGTCACCTTCCCCACGGTGAACGCCCGCTACGTGCGCGTCACCTTCTACGGCAGCACCCAGACGACCTGGGGCAGCATCACGGACATGGCGGCCCTCTCCGGCGCCACCGTCCCGGAGCCGGAGCCGGAGCCGGAGCCCGAGCCGGAGCCGGAGCCCGAGCCGGAGCCGGAGCCCACCCAGGACAAGTTCGGGGTGACGATGATCTACCCGACCAAGTCGGGCGGCGAGCAGTGGTTCCTGGCGGACAACGCGACGTCCGACAATCGCTTCGACCCGCAGGACACCATCACCCGCAACTCGGACGGCTCCTGGAAGATGAGGGACAGCCAGGTGCGCATGTCCGTGTTCACCTCCACGGGCTACAGCGCGTCCAAGATTCCGACGTATGACCGCGACGTGCTGGCCAGCCGCGGCTACATGCAGGCGGCGAACGACTGGCGGAACATCGAGATGACCGGCTTCATCAAGGTTAACTCCGTGTCCGACGTCTCGGACAACTTCGCGTGGTACGCGCGCGGCGGCAAGCACAACGACAACCACTCCGGCTGCGAGGGCAGCAGCTACAAGGGCTCGCTGCACTATGACGGCCGGGTCCGCTGGCAGAAGGAGACGTGGCACGTCTCGTACGACCAGGCGTCGTACAAGTCCGGCACGTCCGCGCTCCGCGGCCGCTGGGTGGGCTTCAAGTCGGTGATGCGCAACACCAAGGTCAACGGCAAGGACGCCGTGCGCCTGGAGATGTACCTGAACGAGAACGCCGACAAGGTCACCTGGAAGAAGGTCTACGACATGGTGGACTCGGGCAGCTGGGGTGGCGACGCCAGCCACTGCGGCGGCGCGGTGAACGCCATGCCCATCAGCTGGGGCGGCCCCATCGCGGTGTTCCGCTGGGACAGCGCCACCGACGTGGACTTCAAGTGGCTGTCCGTGCGCGAAATCCCCGCGGAGCAGTGAGCCGCTGACGTCGGCTGACGCCCGCCCCGGTGCTCCCAGGAGCGCCGGGGCGGGGCGTTTTCAGCGCCTGTGGTGGATTCCCCCTGTCGACAGGGGCCCCTCTCCCGTGTTCTGGATTCGGTCCGACATGGCCATGAACGTCCAGACCGCCACCGACACGTCCGACCGCATCTGGGAGCAGGAAATCCTCCCCGCGCTCGAGCGCTACATCCGCATCCCCAACAAGTCGCCCGCCTTCGACCCGGACTGGGTCCGCGCCGGTCACATGGAGGCCGCCGTCCAGCTCGTCGCGGACTGGTGCCTCGCGCAGGCCCAGCACCTGCCCGGCCTGGTGCTGGAGGTGGTGCGCCTCAAGGACGAGCAGGGCCGCGAGCGCACGCCGGTCATCTACATGGAGGTGCCCGGGACGAAGGGCGACGACACCGTCCTCTTGTACGGCCACCTGGACAAGCAGCCGGAGATGACGGGCTGGCGCGAGGGCCTGACGCCGTGGACGCCGGTGCGCGAGGGCGACAAGCTCTACGGGCGCGGCGGCGCGGATGACGGCTACTCCGCCTTCGCGTCGCTCACGGCCATCCGCCTGCTGCGCGAGCAGGGCCTGCCGCACGCGCGCTGCGTGGTGCTGATTGAGGCGTGCGAGGAGAGCGGCAGCTACGACTTGCCGGCCTACATCGAGGCGCTGGCGCCGCGCATCGGCAAGCCGTCGCTGGTGGTGTGTCTGGACTCCGGCTGCGCCAACTACGAGCAGCTGTGGATGACCACGTCGCTGCGCGGCATGGTGGCCGGCGACCTGCGGGTGGACGTGCTCACGGAGGGCGTGCACTCCGGAGACGCGAGCGGCGTCGTCCCGTCGTCCTTCCGCGTGCTGCGGCAGGTGCTGTCGCGCGTGGAGGAGGAGGCCACGGGCAAGGTGTTGGTGGAGGCCCTGCACACGCAGATTCCGGAGGCGCGGCGCGAGCAGGCCCGCGCGGCGGCCAAGGTGCTGGGCGAGGAGGTCTTCACCAAGTTCCCCTGGGTGCCCGGCACCCGCCCCATGTCGGACGACGGCGCGGAGCTGGTGCTCAACCGGACGTGGCGTCCGGCGCTGTCCGTGACGGGCGTGGACGGCATGCCGGCGCTCAGCAGCGCGGGCAACGTGCTGCGGCCCTTCACCACGGTGAAGCTGTCCATGCGCATCCCGCCGCGCGTGGACCCGAAGGTGGCCATGGAGGCGCTGACGCAGGCGCTGGTGGAGGAGCCGCCGTACGGCGCGAAGGTGACGTTCAACGGTGAGAAGTCCAGCACCGGCTGGGACGCGCCGCCGCTGGCCTCCTGGCTGTCGAGCGCGGTGGAGTCCGCGTCCGCCACCTACTTCGGCCGGCCGGCCATGGCCATGGGCGAGGGCGGCACCATCCCCTTCATGGGCATGCTGGGCGAGCGCTTCCCGGAGGCGCAGTTCCTCATCACCGGCCTGCTGGGCCCGGGCAGCAACGCCCACGGCCCCAACGAGTTCCTCCACATCCCCACGGGCAAGAAGCTCACCTGCTGCGTGGCCAGCGTCATCGCCGACCACTTCAAGCGGTAGGCCGCTTGCGCCGGGCCCGCTTCCCACGCTGGGGAGCGGGCGGCGCGTCCAGCGCCTCGTCGGTGAGGCGCACGGCGCGGCGGTTCCAGGAGAACGTCAGGCGCTTGCCCGTCTCCGGCCAGTCGAAGGACACCGCGCCCGTGCGGCCGTCCTTCTCCAATGACAGACGCACACCCCACTGGGGCGCCTCCTGGACGCGGTGGCGCACGTCCTGGGCGACGGCGTCCACCGCGTCCCGCAGGGCCACGCCCAGGTTCATCAGGCCGAGCTGCGCTCCGCTCAGGATGTGGGGGGCGGGAGGCGACGTGGACTCCAGGAACTGCTGCTCGCCCACGGGCCGGAAGGCCGTGGACGCGGGCGGCGCGTCCATCATCAGCAGGGGGCCGCCGTCCGCCTTGCGGAAGAAGTACGGCACGTCATAGCGGCCCAGCTGCTCGCGCTCCTCCGGGCTGAAGCGCACGCGGCCCCGGTCGCTGGTTTCGAGCACCTGGCCCTGGGACGCCAGCATCATGTGCTCCAGCGGCGCGTCATACACGTTCGAGGACTTGACGAGCACGCGGACGTGGTGCCGCCGCGCCGCGCGCGCGAGGAAGGCCGTCACGCGTTCGTGCTCCAGCAGCAGCCGGGTCCACACGTCGAACATGCCGCGCAGGAAGGGCAGCAGGTGCGCCGCGTAGCCCACGTTCCCGTCCGTGTCCGCCACCACGGAGCGGGCCTCTTCCCGGGCCCACGCGCGCCTGCGCGGGCGAAGCTGGAGCGCGCCGCTCCGGGAGGGGAAGAAGCACAGCAGCGGACCGCCGGTGGTGCACCACCAGGCGCGCCACTCGAAGCCGACGTGGTGGTTGCCGCGCCGCTTGCCGTCGGAAATCAGCCCCGTCTCCGGGAGGCGGCGCACGGGACTGAAGAACAGCTCCAGGTCCACCAGGTAGGGCAGGGGCTCGCGGTGCCCGCGCCGGACGCCCACCACCAGGTTGCTGCCCAGCAGGTCCGCCGCGCCCACGGCGAAGCACGTGCCGGTGAGGGCGCCCGCGTGGTGCCAGAAGCGCGCGGCCTGGGGCGGCGACAGCTGGCAGCCGTGGAGCTTCAGCTGGGGCGAAGCGCGGAGGACGCCCCACTGGCGGGGACGTTCAATCCAGTCCTGCCAGCTGTACGCCAAGGCGTCCCTGCCTCGTCCGCGCAGGACGCGCAGCGTGGGGAGCCGCACCTCGCCCGAGGCCGCCGGAAGGTGGTTGACCCAGTCGAAGAAGGCGCGTGGGCCACGCCGCTCCGGCTCCGCCAGGAAGAGGGCCTCTCCGCTCGCGGGCCGGGGCTTGTACGCCAGCGCGCCGCCCCGGCGGAACTGGACGCGCAGGACGTGCTGGCGTCCGTTGTGCGTCTCCTCGGGGTTGGTCCAGAGCCGGGTGACGGGGCCCTCGAAGCCCGCGCGGCGGAAGACCCCGGCCTTCAGGTCGCGTGCGAGCCGCTTCGCGAAGAGGTCGAAGAAGGCCAGGAACCCGTCCCTCAGGCGGAGCAGCCCTGGGTGGGGCCCCTGGGACGCCGGGGTGGCGGCGCACAGCGTGAAGGCATCCGTCAGCACCGGGCCGAACAGCGCCGCGTTGCCGAGGCGCACGACGCGCGCGCCGAACAGGCCCGGGTGCCGCCGGGCGATGGCGTCGCACCCGTCGCCCACAGCTTCATAGAAGTCCACCAGCGGCTGGAAGGCGGGCCGTGAGAGCAGGGCGCCCAGTCGCGCGGCGTCACTGGCGCCCTGGAAGGCGCGGGCCACCCGCAGCACCCGCTCGGGACCGGGCCGGACAATGGGCGGGAAGCAGCCGCTGGCTTCGGGGCCCTTGCGGACGGCCTCCAGGAGGCGGCGGGTCTGCGGAGGAAAGCGGCGTGGGGCGGCTGGAGGTGTTGGTGCCAGGGATGGCAGCACATGCGCCCTTCGCGTCATCAGTCGGCCCTGCCCCGGCGGGGGGTGAAAATAGAAACGCGCGGCCCGGCGAGGCCGGGACGCGCGTGTGAGGCGTCAGCTCATGCGCCAGTGGCGCGTGTTCTAGACGCAGTAGATCCAGCGCGAGCAGCTCGCGGGCGCGTTCCCGGTGCCGGCGGGCTTCACCGTCTTGTCCAGCGCCTGCAGCACCTGGGTCAGCTTCTTGGTCTGCTTGGACGCCTTCGCCTTCGTCTTCGCCTTCATCATGGGAATCCTCCACACGCTGGGGTCAGACTGCTCAAGCAAGGTAAAGTATGTAAAACCCCAGAGTCAAGTTGAGATGTCTTTATGGATGGCTCGAAATGTCAGTAGAATTTCCAGCATCCGACGCATGCCCGCTCGCGTCACGGGCAGCGGGTTCGAGACGCGGAGCGGCATGGCTCCCCGCGAGGGAAAAGGGTGCAGGAGCTCACCCACGCTCACCGTGCGTGCCGTGTTCAGTATCGCGATAAGTTTACTCACCGGTTGCTGAAGGCCTGAAACATGCAACGCGTTGCCGTTGGCTGAGCAGCACCATCCCGTGCCTGTCTTCTCCATCAGGATGGGGAAGCTTTTATTCCCGTGAATCATGTCTGTGTCCTTGAGGGGCCGCCGCCGCGCGGGAGGTGGTGGGGGCTCGAAGCCGCCCGCGGAGCGCCGGTTGAGCCACAGGGTGCGGAGGTGGGCCTGGGTTCGTGCGTCGCGGCTGTGTTCACGCAAAGTGTTGGCGGCCTGTCTCAGGGCGACGGGCAGCTCCCGCGGCAGCACGCCGTCGCCGTCGAGCACGTCCGGCACCAGCGCCCGGCCGCGCGCCGCGTCGCGAGCGCGCGGTGCGTCAGCGCGGCTCGCGCTCAGCAGGTCCTCCACGTCATAGCGGACCTGGTGTCCGGTGACGGGGATGCCCACGTTGACGCTGGTGGCCACGTCCCGGCTCGCGCTCTCGCCGACGTGGTAGTAGCTGGCGGGCCAGTAGAGGATGTCGCCGGGGCCCACCTCCGCGGTGAAGGACTCCGCCAGGTAGGGCGCGTAGTCCACCAAGGTGGTGACGGGCATGCTCCACGGACGCCGGGCCCAGAAGCGCATCCGCTTGCGGCCCCGGAGGGCGAAGAGGAACGTGGTGAAGCGGTCCAGGTGGACGCCCACCGGACTGTGCTCGTAGTTCCCATGGAACAGCGTGGTGATGCCGCCCGACAGGGGCAGCCCCACGCGCCGCCAGAGCTCGGAGAAGAAGGCCCGCTCCCGGGACCAGAGCCCGAAGCCATGGG
Source organism: Myxococcus vastator (assembly GCF_010894475.1). Lineage (GTDB taxonomy): Bacteria > Myxococcota > Myxococcia > Myxococcales > Myxococcaceae > Myxococcus > Myxococcus vastator. Next base: position 5,655 of record NZ_JAAIYB010000200.1, on the reverse strand, counting down.
CGTGTAGCAGGGAGATGATGAGCGCGTAGCGGCGTGACCCCAGCGCCTCCGCGAGCCGCGTGTCGTAGCCGTCCAGCGAGCCGTCGGTGTCGCGGGGGAGCCAGGGCCCGAACTGGACGGGCTGCCCCTGGTCGATGGTGAACTGGACGTCCGTGCGCGCCTCGAGCGCCGTGGGCGGCGCCATGGCGCCGCGCGAGGCCCCGAGCGCCGCGTCGAACACGTCCGCTTCCATGAAGGGACTGACGCCTGCCGCCGGGTAGAGCACCGGCCGCTGGTTCCAGTAGCGCGTGACGAAGGTGTCCCAGTCGAACCGTCGCTGGATGTCGATGCGGGCCATGCGTCAGGCCTCCTTCGAGGGGACGCGCTCGATACCGCGCAGCGCGTGAAGGGTTTCCAGCAGGGTCCGCACCTGCGCGCGCTGGGCCGCGCCTCGCCCCAGGCCGCACAGGGCGCCCACCCGCACGGGGACGCCCGGCGCCAGCGCGTCCAGCACGCGCGCCGCGAAGGGCCCTGGACCGGCGAAGGCGTGGCCGTTGACGGCCCACAGCCACTGCCCTGGGCTGTCCTGCATCCGCACCACGCGGCCTGGAGGCGTCTTGCGCACGTAGGCGTCTTCTTCCAGCGGTTCGTGGGCGCGCGGCGGAGGCACCGGCTCCAGCGCGGAGGCGCTGACGCGCTGGGCCCAGGAGATGCGCAGCAGCTGCCGCAGGTCCGGGCCGTGCGTCACGTCCCGCAGCGCGCTCGCCGCGTGCGCCAGCCGGGGCACGCGCGTGCGTCCCCGCGTCCCGGGATAGGGCAGGTACGGGACGGTGTCATCCTGCTCGCCCTGGGCCTCCAGGAGCTTCACCGCCAGCGCCTTCACGGCCTCCAGGGGCTCGCTGCCGCGCACCGGAATCCACAGCCGCAGCACCAGCGCGCCCTCGTCGCTCGCCTCCTCCTGCCAGACGTGGGACGGCGCATACAGCACGTCCCCGGCCTGGGCCTCCACCGTCCAGGCCTTGCGGGCGTCCTTCGTCCACTGGCGCGCGCGCAGCCGCCCATGGAGCACCGCGGTGAAGCGGGCATGGTGCTCCCGGCGCGCGGCGCCCTGCGGCGGCGCGCCGAAGCGGCCCAGCCACAGGTCGCTGACGATGGGCAGCACGGGGACACCGACGTGCGCCAGCACGCCATCGACGAAGGCACGCCCGCGCTCCCACTGCGCGTAGTCCACCATGAGCGGCTGCTCCACGAAGCACTGGAAGCCGCGCGCGGCGCCGAGCTTTCGGCTGACGCGCTGGAGATACGCGGCGGCGTCCGCGTCCTTCTCCCCGGGCAGGAGCGTGCCGGGCGCGCGCAGGCGGGCGGTGTCCGCGAAGAAGCGCACGTCGGGCAGGGCGCGGAAGCGCGTGCCGAGGCGGAAGGGCGCGCTGACCGAGACGAGCCCCTGGAAGGCCTGCTCGGGGGACATCAGCGGAGCGCCCAGCCGCAGCCGCGTGGGGGTCCGCTCCCAGTGTGTGCTCGCGAAGCGGGCCCAGTCGGGGGCATGTCGCATGGGCATCGATTCCACCATCGAAGTCTGACGGCGGGTCCTTCGCCGTGCGGTTGTTCTGATAGGAGGCAGGGCTGCCCACCACCGGAAAGGTCACGTCCGACGATGAAGCTTTATTTCAATCCCCGAAGCCGCGCCGTCATCGCCAAGTGGATGCTGGATGAGTGCGGCGCGAAGTATGAAATCGTCCCCATCGACTTCGAGAAGAAGGAAAACAAGTCGCCTGAGTTCTTGAAAATCAACCCCGCTGGGAAATTGCCAGCCTTGGTGGATGGCGACACGCGGCTGTTCGAGGGCGCGGCCATCTGCCTCTACCTGGCGGAGAAGTTCCCGGACGCGGGGCTCGCGCCCCAGCCGGGTGACCCGGACCGGGGGCGCTACCTGTCGTTGATGGTGTACTCCACGTCGCAGCTGGAGCCCGCCATGGGCGACCACCTGATGAAGCTGCCCACGGGGCCCTCGCGGGGCTGGACGGACTTCGAGACGGTGCTGAACGTCATCGAGGGTGAGCTGGGCCAGGGCCCCTACCTGTTCGGTGAGCGCTTCACCGCGGCGGATGTGATGGTTGGCTCGATGTTCATCTGGATGCGCATCTTCGGGAGCCGGACGGGGCGTCCCGCGCTGGAGGCCTACGTCGAACGGCTGCTGGCCCGCCCGAAGGGCATGAAGCTGGGCTGAGCGGCGCACCGCGCGAGGTCGAAGGCCCGGACCTTCCGAAAGGGAATGTGTCCGGGCCTCCTGGCGGCCCACGGGGGCCGGTGCGTCAGTCCAGAACGCCGATGGTCTTCGCGCGCGTGACGGAGCTGCCCACGCTGACGTAGCCCTGATACCAGGACGTGTCCTTCGTCCCCAGCTTGTCCTGCTGGAGGTGGGCGTGGGGCCCGGTGGAGTTGCCGGTGCCGCCGATGTTGCCCACCTGGCAGCGGTCACACGTGCGGTTGCGGGAGTCCGCCGTCTTGATGAAGTGCCACTGGCGGAACGTCCAGCCGCTCTGCCAGACGTGGCGCGCCTCGTTCTGGTTGCCGCTGCCGCTGCCGTAGCAGACGACGCCGCTGGTGCGGATGGTCACCGCCCAGTAGACCGAGCCGACCACGCCCGTCTCCGCGCCCCAGTAGTTGCACCGGCCACCGCTGCCGATGTCCACCGCGCCGTGGAAGGTGCCGCTGCTGTAGCGGGTCAGGGCCGTCACGGAGCCCGTGTGGGTGCCCTTGACGGTGTGCGCCGTCACGGACGCGGGGATGAGCGCCACCGCGGCCAACGCCGCCAGTGAGGACTTCCAGGTGCTGCTATGCATGAGGTGTTCCTTTCAGTGGACTGCCTGTCACGGAGCCTGCTGCAACCGCTGCTTCTCCCTCAGGAGCAGGCTCCACTCCTGAAGGCCCATGCCCAGAACCTGAATCCACGCGTCGGCCTCCCGCGCCAGGCGCGGGTCCATGTCCCGCAGGCGCTGGAGGTCGGCAATCGCGCCGTCGAAGCCGAGCTGGGCCACGCTCTGGAGCAGCGCCTTGCGCACGCCTTCGTCCGGCTCCTCGCGGTACATGGCGAGCAGCGACTCGCGGGCGCCCTGCATCTGCTCCGCCGGGACGCCCCCCAGCGCGTTGACGGCGGCCTTGCGCACGCTCGCGTCGTCGCTGCGCAGCAGGGAGGTGATTCGCTCCGCGGACTCCGCGCTGATTTTCTCCGTGGAGAGGTTGTCCAGGATGCGCGCCGTCACCTCGGGGTCCGAGGAGGCCACCGCGGCCGTCACCGCCGTGTCGGCCGCCGGGCCGTACTGGCCGGCGTACACGTGCGCGTTGTCCTCGATGAGGTTGGTCGCCGCCTCCTGGCGCACCTGGGGTGACTCGTCCCGCACCATGCGCTCGTACAAGTCACCCGTGCGCTCCAGCGCGCCGGTGCGCCGCATGGCCCGCAGCGTGGCGGCGCGGACGGCCGGGTCCACGTCCTGCAACGCGCGCTGGGCCACCACGTCCATGGCCTGGGGGTCCGCTTCCCGCTCCGCGCGGGCCACCAGCGCCGCCGCCAGGTGCTCGGCCATGACGGGGTCCGTCTCCCGCGCGAAGGCGTCTCGCAGCTCCGCGTCCGGCAGCGTGACGGCGGCCTCGCGCAGCAGGGTGCGCAGGTAGCGCTGGTAGGACGGCGAGCCGGAGCCCAGTCCGCGGCGGAGGTCATCCATCAGCCCGCGCACGGAGCAGGTGCTGGCCCGGAGCGCGGGCTGCGCGTCGGCGGAGGCCGCGTGCGCGCCGGTGGCCAGCAGGGGGAAGAGGGGAAGCGTGAGCAGCAGACAGAGGCGTTTCATGGGAGCTCCCGTGCTCAGTCGTGACCGACGAGGCAGCCGAAGGGGTCCTGGTCGGGCAGGCTGTTCCAGAGCCGGACGAAGTCGTGGAGCCCGCTCGCGTAGAGCTGCTCGAAAATCTGGTAGAGCGGCTGGAAGCGCGGGTCGGCCATCGCCATGTTGGCCATGACGGGCAGGGCCTCGCGGCCGGATGCGCGCGCGGCGAAGCGGAAGAGGGCCCACCGCACGCACGTCTCCTGCTCCCGGGCGAAGGCCTGGGCGAACAGCTCCAGCACCTCCTGGGGGTCCCCGGAGATGGAGAGGTTGTGCGCGGCGGCCTCGCGTCCGTCCGGGCTGCCCTCCTGCGTGAGCACCTTCGCGTACTGGGCGCGGGTGTGCTCATCCAGCACGGGCGTGGCGTGCATGGGCGTGGACAGCGCCAGGTAGCGAATCTGCTCGTCGGGGGACTCGGTGCCGATGGCGAGCAGCGCGTCCATGTACGGCGCGGCGTTGCCCTTCGCCTCGAAGTCGCGCTTCATGACGCGGGCGATGGTGCGCGTGGCGGCCCAGCCCGCCTCGCCGGAGACGGGGTCCTTCGCGAAGGACGTCAGCGTGTCCAGCGCCGCCGGCTCGAAGCGCTTCTGCGTGTCCAGCGCGGCCAGGATGCCCGCGCGCCGTCCGCCGTCGAGCGTGGCGTCCATGCCCTGCGCCAGGAGCTGGGTAGCCACCTGGGCGTGGTGCACCGCCTCCGAGCCGCGCAGCGCCGTCAGGAGGACGTTGAACTCGTCAGGCCCCGCGGTGCGCGCCCAGGACAGCACCTCGCTCGCGCGGTCCGGGTCCTGGCCAATCAGCTCCGTGAGGCGCTCCGTCAGGTAGTCCGCGACCAGCGAATCCCCCGACGCGAGCAGCGGCGCGGCCCACGCGCGGAAGTTCTCCAGCGTCACCGCCGCGTCGAAGCGCTCCAGCTCGCGCCAGCACACGGCCTCGTCGAAGCGAGGGGGCGGCGGCGCTTCCTCCTGTGTCCCACCCGCGCCCGCGCGCCCGCCGTGGCCACGCCCACCGGCTGCGCCCTTCCGGGACGCGGCGGCGCCGCCGGCTTCGGCGTCGGAGGACGCGCCAGCGTCGCCGCGCGACGACAGCAGCGCCACGCCTCCCACGAGCAAGGCCGCGCCCGCGAGCCACGCCAGCGCCTTGGGCACGCGACGGCCCGGAGCGGGAGCGGCGGAACGGTGGAGGGATTCTGGAGTCATGGCGCCTGGGCCTGTGAGGGGGTCCACTCCCCCTGAGGGCCCGGCGCGCGCGTTGTCTCAGAAAATCATTTCTCGCGGATTTTCCCGCGCGGGGGCTCAGCGGCCCGTCTTGATGCCCAGCCCGCCGCCCTGGCCGGAGTGGGTGGGCCGCTTCGTCCCGGCCGCCGGCGTCACCGTGACGGGCTTGCCGCCTCCGGCGCGCCGCAGCTCCAGCCGCAGCTCCTCGTCCGTGGCGGACACCTGCCGCGTCACGGGCTCGTAGCCGTTGAGGGCCAGCGTCACCGACACCGGGGCGGCTCCGGCCTCCAGCTCCAGCCGCAGCGGCGTCTCGCCGCGCGCCTCGCCGTTGACGCTCACCCGGGCCCCGGGGGGCTCGGTGATGACGGGCAGATTCACATGGCGCGCCGGCTCGACGTCGATGCGCGGCGGCGGCGGCACGTCGGGCGCGATTTCCGGCTGGTGGGGCACGGCCACCTCCACCGGCGGACGGACCGGGGTGGCGTCCGCGGGCGAGCGGAAGAAGACGATGCCCACGCCCGCGATGAGCAGGCCCAGCCCCGCGGTGGCCACCGGCAGCCAGGGGATGCGCCGGGGCGGCTCCGGGG
>NZ_JAAIYB010000001.1 GCF_010894475.1 Myxococcus vastator | reverse complement strand
GGATGGGGATGGGGACCCCCGGCCGGAAGACGTCGGGCGACAGCGCCGTGAGGGGGCGCTCGGAGACGCGGACGCGGTTGTCGAAGGTCGCGAACGTCAGCGGCGTCTGGGGATTGCGGGCCTGGAAGTCGCGAATGCGGTCCTGCGTGGCCCGGTGCGTGACGAAGTCCACGTCGCCAATGGCGGAGAACAGGCCGTCACCGGCCTGCTCGTCACCGTTGAGGCCCTGGTCGTTCAGCACGAGCGCCTGGCCCGAGTCCGACACCACGGGGACCTGCTGATGCTCCTGGCCCTGCGCGAGCTTCGCGCGGATGAGGCTGCGCGTCCTCGCCGTCAGCGCGCCGTCGAGCGCGATGGCGTCCATCGACTCGATGATGGGCGCGGCGCCCGTCTGCGCCTGCTCCTGCGCCGCGGCGGCCGGCTCCTCCGAAGGGAGGGACTCCGGGCCACCACACCCTGCGAGCAGGGATGCGGCGACGACGCCAGACCAGGCGCGCAACACGCCTGGAAACTTCTTGGATGACTGCTTCATGGGGGACTCCTCGCGGGTACACTGCAACGCAGCCCTGTGCACCCCGCAGGCCAGAGTCCCCTTTCAACGCCTTCATGGGCAGCACGCGCGCCGCCGCTGGTGCCAATGACAAATCACGCCACAGCGTGACTCGCCCTGTAACACCAGACGTCACAGAGCCCAGGGTGTCATTGCAGTCCCAGGGTGTTGAATTGCAGCACGGCCACCCGAAACGCCGCGCTTTCAATCCACCGGAAGCGGCCTCACCTCCAGCTGCCTGGACGCGAGGAACGCCGGGTTGAACACCTTTGACGCATAGCGGCTGCCGTGGTCGCACAGGAAGGTGACAATGCGCAGCCCCTCCCCCCGGTGACGGCGCGCCAGCTCCCACGCGGCGCGCACGTTGAGGGCCGCCGACGTGCCCACCACCAGCGCGTCCTCGCGGGCCAGGTGGTAGAGCATCTCCACCATCTCCTGGTCGCCCAGGCGCATGGCCTCGTCCACGCGGGCCCGGCGGAAGTTCTCCGTGAGGCGCATGATGCCAATGCCCTCGGTGATGGAGGAGCCGGGCCCCTCCATGCGCCCTTCGCGCACGAAGGTGAAGAGGCCCGAGCCCGGCGGATCCACCAGCACCACGCGCACGGAGGGGTTCTTCTCCTTCAGGTAACGGCTGACGCCGCCCAGGGTTCCCCCGCTGCCCACGGACGCCACCAGCACGTCCACGCGGCCCTCGCACTGCTCCCAGATTTCGGGGCCCGTCGTCTCGTAGTGGAAGTCGCCGTTGGCCGGGTTCTCGAACTGGTTCGCCCAGAAGCCGCCCTGCGCCTCCGCCAGCACGCGGGCCTGGTGGAAGAAGTGGTTGGGATTGGCGAAGGGCACGGCGGGGACCTTGTGGACCTCCACGCCCATGGCCTCCAGCAGCTCGTACTTCTCGCGGGCCTGGTTGTCCGGCATGGTGACGACCACGCGGTAGCCGCGCTCGCGGCCGAGCAGCCCCAGGCCGATGCCGGTGTTGCCCGCGGTGCCCTCGAAGATGGCGCCGCCCGGCTTCAGCAGGCCCTGCGACTCCGCGCGCTGAATCATCCCCTTCGCGGCGCGGTCCTTGATGCTGCCGCCGGGGTTCATGAACTCGGCCTTCGCGAGGATTTCACACCCCGTCCGCCGGCTCAGCGAGCCGATGCGCAGCAGCGGGGTGTTTCCGACGGAGTCCCAGAGCGTTCCAATGCGAGGCGCCATGGGCCGTGCTTAACGCGAAGGGTGGCGCCCGTCACCGGGAACCACCGCCCTCAATCCGCCCGCATGGCCTCCACGGGGTCCAACTTCGCCGCGCGCGCCGCCGGGTAGATGCCGAACAGGAGCCCCACGCCGCAGCTCATGAACAGGGCCAGGCCCACCGCCCACGGGGGCACCTGCATGGGGAAGCCCATCATCCATTTCCCCAGGAACACCAGCCCGAAGCCCAGGCCCAGGCCCATGGCGCCGCCCATCAGCGACAGCAGCACCGCCTCCGTGGCGAACTGCCCCAGGATGCGGCGCTTGCGCGCGCCCAGCGCCTTGCGCACGCCAATCTCCCGCGTCCGCTCCATCACCGACACCAGCATGATGTTGAGGATGCCAATGCCGCCCACCACCAGGGACAGCAGGCACACGCCCACGCCCGCGATGGTGATGACGCCGGAGAGCTGGTTGAACGACGCCGTCACCGACTCGTTCGTGTGCAGCTCGAAGTCGTTGGGCAGGGTCGCCGGCACGTCGCGGCGCCGGCGCATCAGCGAGGCCACCTCATCCTGCGCCTTGGCGAACAGCTCCGGGGACTTCGCTTGCACGCTGATGTCCACCGACCGCTTCTTCCCGTAGAGCTGGTGGAAGACGCTCAGCGGAATCATCACCTGGTTGTCCAGGCTGAACATGCCCAGGATGCTGCCGCGCTTCTGCAGCAGGCCAATGACGCGGAAGGGCCGGCCCTTGATGCGCACCTCGTGGCCCACCGGGTTCATGCCGGGGAACAGCGCGTCCGACACGTCCGTCCCCAGCAGCACCACGTGGCGGCCGTCCAGCGCCTCCACTTCGTTGAAGTAGCGCCCGGCCTGCACCGACACGCCGCTCACCAGCGGGTAGTTGGCGGGCGTGCCGAACACGCGGACCGAAGGCCGCGTCTCCGAGCTCGCCGTGACCAGCTTCTGGCCCCCGTCGTCGTCGGTGGGCACCACCGTCCCCACCGACGGGCAGGACTCCTCGATGGCCCGCGCGTCGAGCATCTCGAAGTCCTTGCGCTTGGAGTACTTGGCCCAGTTGACGCGCCCGAAGCCGCCCGCGGGCCACTTCGTCACCTGGAAGGTGTGGGCCCCCATCCGTCCCAGGTCGTTGTTCACCTTGATGCGCAGGCCCTCGATGAGCCCCATCATGGTGATGACCGTCGCCACACCGATGACGATGCCCAGCAGCGTCAGCAGCGAGCGCAGCGGGTTGCCCAGGAAGGTGCTCAACGCCAGCCGCAGATTGTCCAGGAAGGCTCGCATCGCGCTACTCGTAACGAAGGGCTTCCACGGGGTCCAGGTTCGCCGCGCGCGCCGCCGGCCAGATGCCGAACAGCAGGCCCACCAGCGCGGCGAAGCCCACCCCCGCCACCACGGTCATCGGCTGCACGTCCGCCGCCAGCGGCGTGATGAGCGACACCACCTTGGCCGTGCCCAACCCCACCGTCGTGCCCAGCAGGCCTCCCACCGCGGACACGCTCGACGCTTCCATCAGGAACTGGAAGACGATGGTCCGCTTCCGGGCGCCCAGCGCGCGTCGCACGCCAATCTCCCGCGTCCGCTCGCGCACGGACACCAGCATGATGTTCATGATGCCAATGCCGCCCACCAGCAGCGTGATGAGGCCCACGCCCACGGCGACGCCATAGAGCGCGCCCGTGAGCTGCTCGTACGTCTGCGCCATGGCCTCCGGCCGGTTGATGGAGAAGTCGTCCTCCGCGCCCGGCGGCGTGGAGCGCACGCGCCGGAGGATGCCGGTGAGCTGGTCCTCCGCCGACCGCATCCGCGAGGCATCCTCCACCGCCATGGCGATCTCGAAGCCGCGGCCCTTGCCGAAGCTCGAATAGAACGTCTTGAAGGGGATGAAGACGAGCAGGTCCATGCTCTGGCCCACCATCTTCCCCTTGCGGCTGAGCGTGCCCACCACCTGGAAGCTGCGGTTGTCGATGCGAATCGACTGCCCCACCGGACTGACGCCCGGGAAGAGCCCGTCCACCACGTCCGCGCCCACCACCGCCACCGGCCGCGTCGTCGCGTCGTCCGCCTCGGTGAGGAAGCGCCCGCCGGTGAGCTCGTAGCCGGAGATGTTGAGGTACTCGTGCGTCACGCCCTGGACGCGCACGGTGGAGAGCTGCTCGCCGCCGTGCGCCACGTCCGAAATGCGCGACACCGCCGGGGACATGGCGGTCACGAAAGGCGCCAGCGTGCGCAGCCGGTGCAACTGGTCCAGGGTGAAGTTCTTCCGGTTGCGGTACTTCCACCAGTCGCCCTTGATCATCCAGGGGAACTTGGACACGTACATCGTGTTCGCCCCGAAGGTGGCCAACTGGTTGTGGAACGACGTGTTGAGCCCCTGGATGATGCCGACGATGGCCAGCAGCGTGGCCACGCCGATGCCAATGCCCAGGGTGGTCAGCACCGTGCGCAGGCGGTTGGCCTTGAGGGAGAAGACCGCGATGCGTGCGCCTTCCAGCACATCCACCCGGAAGGCGGACACCTGGCTCATGCGCCCCCCGCGTTCAGCACGTCCGTCGCCGTCCCCATGGCCACCGTGCGGCCGTCTCCGTCGGCGACAATCTCTCCGTCGCTCAGGCGGATGGCCCGGGGGCAGCGCGCCGCCAGCTTGGGCTCGTGCGTGACGAGCACCAGCGTGTGGCCCGCCTGGTGGAGCTGCTCGAACAGCCGGACGATCTCCTCACCCGTGGCCGAGTCCAGGTTGCCCGTGGGCTCGTCCGCCAGCAGCATGGAGGGCTCGGACACCAGCGCGCGGGCAATGGCCACGCGCTGGCGCTGACCACCGGACAGCTCGTTGGGCCGGTGGTGCATACGGTGGGTGAGCTGCACCTTGTCCAGCGCCGCCTTGGCCCGCTCGCGCCGCTCCCGCGTGCCCAGGCCCCGGTACACCAGCGGCAGCTCCACGTTGGCCAGGGCCGTCTCCCTGGGCAGCAGCTGGAAGGTCTGGAAGATGAAGCCAATCTCCACGTTGCGGATGACGGCGAGCTCGTCGTCGCTCATGCGCGACACGTCCTTGCCGTTCAGCATGTACCGGCCGCTGCTGGGCGTATCCAGGCAGCCGAGCACGTTCATCATCGTGCTCTTGCCAGAACCGGACTGGCCAATGATGGCCACCCACTCTCCCCGGTTGATACCGAAGGAGACGCCGCGCAGCGCGCGCACCTCTTCCCCGCCCACGTGGAAGACGCGGGTGATGTTCTCCACCTGGATGAGCGGTCCCGCGCCGCTGGCCTCACTCACGACTTCCGACCGCCCTTCATTCCCGCGCCCGGCTCGGGCTCGCGCACGATGTCACCGTCGTTCAGCTCCTTCGACAGCGTCCGGTACGGACCTTCAATCACCCGGTCGCCCTCATTGAGCCCGGTGACGATCTCCAGCTCCGTGTCGGAGGCGATGCCCGTCTGCACGCGGCGCACCTGCGCCTTGTTGCCGCTGTCCACCACGAACACGACCTTGGCCAGGGACTCCGTCCGCTTCGCCGTCAGCCCGCCCCCTTCAATGGGCGCCTTGTAGTCCGGCAGCGAGCGCTCCGAGCGCACCGTCACCGCCTGGATGGGCACCAGCACCACGTCATTGTGCGTCTCCGCGGAGATGCGCACCTCGGAGCTCATGCCGGGCAGCACGTTGGGCGGACGGGTGTCCAGCGCGACGGTGATGGGGAAGCTCGTGACCTCGGCCTCGGTGCCCTCGTTCTTGATGAGCGCCTTCTGGGCAATCTCCACCACGGCGCCCGAGTACGTCTGGCCCTCCAGCGCGTCCAAGGTAATCTCCGCGAGCTGGCCCGGCTTGAGGTGCACCACCTCGTGCTCGCCCACCTCGAACTTCACCTCCATGGCGCTGAGCGCGGCGATGGTCATCACCACGTCCTCGGACAGGTCGGAGCCACGCACGCGCTCACCCACCTCGCGCGACAGCTCAATGACGTTGCCGTCAATGGGCGACACCAGCGTCGTGCGCGTGAGGTCCGTCTGCGCCTGGTCCACGATGGCCATGTTGCGCGCCTGCATCTGCTTGGCGGACATGAGCCGCGCATCGGCCGTGTTCTTCGTGGCCCGCGCCGTGTCCACCTCGGCGGTGGACGTCAGGCCCTTCTTCGCCAGCTCCTCCACGCGCGCGAGCTCCTGCTGCGCCCGGCCCACCTCCACCTCCGCCACCTGCACGTCGGCGCGCGACGCGTTCAGCGACGCCAGGGCCTGCTTGTGCGCGGCCTGATAGAGGCGCGGATCGATGCGGCCCAGCACCTGGCCCTTCGTCACCGGCTCGCCGTCCTTCACCGCAAGCTCCACCAGGTCACCGGAGAGGCTGGACGAAATCTTCACCGTCGTGGCAGCCTGCACCTTGCCCGCGCCGGTGATGGTGCGGGTGATGGTGCCCTTGCGGGCCTTCGACAGTTGGACTTCGAGCGACGGCGGAGGACGGTCCTTCAACCCGCCCGCCGTGATGGCCGCGGCCCCCAGGAACAACGCGCCAGCAATGGCACCCTTCCACCACTTCATTTCGACTCTCCCGGGCTCAGGGCGCCCATGGCCCGCAGCAACGAATAGCGGGCGATTTCGACATCGATCCTGTTTTCCAACAAGGCGAGTTCAGCGCGCGTCAGGCTCAGCTGCGCGTCGCGGACCTCCAGGGTGGAGCCCGCGCCAGCGGTGAAGCGCTCCTCCTGCATCTTGAGGCCCAGGGCAGCCGCTTCGACGTTCTGCGCGGCCAGGCGAGCGGCCTCCAGCTGGGCCTCCAGCGTGCGGTGCGCGGCGCGCACCTCCCCTTCGATTTCCCGCGCCGTCTGCTCCAGCGTCAGCTGCGCCTTGCGGATGTCCGCCTCGGCGCGACGGGAGCGCGCCCCCGTGGACAGGCCGGTGAACAAGTCCCAGCTCAACCCGACGGCGGCCGTGAACCGGTTCTGCAGGCGCGGCTCGGTGAAGACCAGCGAGGCATCCGGCCCTCCGCGGTTGTAGAGGCCCTGGGCCACCAGGCGGGGCAGGTACTCCGAGCGGGCAATGGACTGCTGCAGCTCCGCGGCGCGGATGCGCAGCTCCAGCGTCTTGAGCAGCGGCCGGTACGCGCGCGCCGTCGAAAGCGCTTCGTTGACGGACGGCGCGGGCGGCGGCTCGGTCGTGAGCACGCCCGGGTCGGAGGCCGTCAGCGCCTCGGTGCCAGGCCGGGCCAGCCACACGGCGAGCTGGGACTGGTCGTTGACCAGCTGCCCGAGCAGCGCGGTGTAGTTGATGCGGTCGGTCCCCAGATTCACCGTGGCGGTGATCTCCTCGTTCTTGCCCGTGCGGCCCGCCAGGAAGAGGGCCCGCGCCTGCTCCACCTGCTGCTCGCTGCGCTCGACCGTGGCCTTCAGCACCTGGAGCGTGGCCTGGGTGCGGTAGAGGGTGAAGAAGCGGCGGATGGCCTCCAGCTCGGAGGTGTCCGCCTCTTCCCGCGCCTGCCCCTTCTGCGCGTCACGCACCACGCCGCTCTGCTCCAGCTGCTTCCAGCGGGCGCGGTCGTAGATGACCTGCGTGAGCGACATGCCCAGGTCGTAGTTCTGCGTGCTGGTGGTGGGCGTCTCCACCGCGTTGCGGATGAAGCCTCCCGGGTTGGCCGGGTCCGGAACCGTGATGAACTCCTGCCGGCGGCCGAACCAGATCTTCCCCGCCGACGCATCGAGCGAGAGCTGCGGCAGCAGCACCGAGCGCGACAGGTTCACATCCTCGTCCGCGATGGCCACGTCCAGCAGGGCCTGGATGGCGGCGACGTTCTGCCGTCCCTCCGCGCGGGCCTGGTCCAGGGTGATGGGGGTACCGGAGTCCGAGGGAGCGGCGGCCAGGGCGACCGCGAGCACGAAGGCGTTCATTGCGCACCTGCCTGGGCGGGAAGGCCGATGAGGAAGATGCCCGCGTACATGGCATACAGCGCCACCGCCAGCAGCAAAGCGCGCCCACGGCTCATCCCCGTGGCGGCGGAGAAGCCCAGCCCCAGCAGGCCCGTGCTCCAGAAGTTGAAGAAGTCCACGGTGGACGCCACGCGCTGCATCTTCGGACTCAGGCCTTGCAACACGGCTCCCAGGTTCGACGGTACGAGGTTCATCACGCGCGCCACGGTAATGGAGTGCTGCGCCGCGACACAGAGGGTCAGGATGAGGTGGTAGAGCGCGATGGGCAGCAGCGCCAGCACGGCCGCGGACAGCAACTGTTCGAAGGGCGCGGGCCGGTCGAAGAGCCAGCTGGCCACCCACAGGATGCAGGCCAGGAGCAGCGCCATCAACGGCATCAGGATGACGCCCTTGGCGATGCCGCCCACCAGCGCCTTGCGCGACTCCGTTTGGATCTTGTCCGTGAGGTCCGCCTCGGACAGCCCCATCAGCTCCCCCGAACCCTGGAGCTGGCGGATGACGTCAGGCGAGGCGTCCCAACGGAGGGAAAAGAGCGTCCCGGAAGCGGACACGCACAGGGCCAGGATGAGGAGAGGCCACACCCAGCGGCGCGCCTCGACGGCGGCACGGGTCCCATCGAGGGGATCGACGAAGACGCGGGCCGGTTGAGAAAGAGAAGTCATAGGGTGGTGGAGGTCTCGGAGCGAGGTACGTCGCTCGTCCTCAGGCAATTGCCTGGCCAGCCGAAGAAAGGCGCCGAACAGGCAGGCAGCCAGCCAAATTCCGCTGGCGGACGCTTTCTACTCCAGTGCTTTAAGGCACATGTAGCGGCCTGTAGCGGAAATTTTGCCGGACACCCCAAGAGGGTGTATTCCGCTCGTCTGGCCGCTTGCCGGAGTTCGAATGGTCGATAGCACGGACCTCGCGCAGGTCCTCCACGAAGCGAATGACATCGCACAGAGCGTGGTGCAGCGGGTCACCTCCGCCCACGTGCTCCTGGCGCTCTTCACGGTGGAGAACCGTGCGCAGCTGCTGCTCAAGGAGCGAGGCGTGGACGAGGACGCCATCCTCCAGTTGCTGACGGCCGCTCCCGCGGAGCCGGACGGCCTGCTGCGCGAGCTGCGCGAGAAGACCCGGGAGATCGCCACCAACGTGGGCTCCCTGGAGGCGGACTGCCTCCACCTGCTCATCGCCGTGGCCCGGGTGCGCTGCGCGGCCCAGGAGCTGCTGCAGCAGGCCGGGCTGGACCTGGGCGGTCTCATGCGCATGGCGATGTCCTACTTCACCAGCGGCCACATGCCGCGCCGCCTCCAACTGGGCCGCTCACAGAGCGTGGGCCCCCGGCCCGCGAGCCGTCCCCTGGGCGCGCCGCCCTCTCCCCTTCCGGCCTCCGCCGTCACGCTGAGCCTGCCGCGCTCCCGGCCCGGCGCGCCGCCGTCGCCCCCGTCCTTCACCGCGCCGCCGCCACCGCCGCCGCGCTACAGCACGCCCGCGCTGTCGCCGCGCGACCTCATCGACGTGGACGAGGAGCCGGAAGCGCCCGCGCCGCCGCCCGCGCCCGTGGCACGCGCCGCGCCGTCCCCTGCCCCGACGCCCACGGCGGCGCCCGCGGCCCGGTCGGCGCAGCCCGCCTCCGCGTCGCCCGTGCTGGACGCCAAGGCCTACCCGCTGCTCACCTCGCTGGGCCGCAACCTGAGCCAGGCCGCCCACGAGGGCCGCCTGGACCCGGTGGTGGGCCGCGCGCGCGAGGTCGAGGAGGTCATCGACATCCTGGGCAAGCGGCGCACCAACAACCCGTGCCTGCTGGGCGAGCCCGGCGTGGGCAAGACGGCGGTGGTGGAAGGCGTGGCGCAGCGGCTGCTCGAGCTGCGTGGGTCGCTGTCGGAGAAGGTGCTGGTGGAGCTGGACATGGCCACGCTGGTGGCCGGCACGCAGCTGCGCGGCTCGTTCTCCGAGAAGCTCAACGCGCTGAAGGAAGAGGTCCGCCGCGCCGAGGGCCGCGTGGTGGTCTTCATCGACGAAATCCACACGCTGGTGGGCGCGGGCTCCACGGGTGACGGTCCGCAGGACGCGGCCAACGAGCTGAAGACGGCCATGGCGCGCGGCGAGTTCCCCTGCATCGGCGCCACCACGCACGACGAGTACCGCAAGTTCATCAGCACCGACCCGGCCCTGGAGCGCCGCTTCACCGCCGTGGTGGTCAACGAGCCCTCCGTGCCGGAGACGGTGGAGATCCTCCGCGGCATCATTGGCCGCTACGAGGAGCACCACGGGCTGCGCTACACGCCCGAGGCGCTGGAGGCCGCGGCGTCCCTGGCCAGCCGCTACGTGACGGACCGCTTCATGCCGGACAAGGCCATCTCCGTGGTGGACCTGGCGGGCAGCCGCTGCCACCGCGAGGGCCGCGACGTGGTGGAGCCCTGCGACGTGGCGCGGGTGGTGGCCAAGCTCGCGGGCGTCCCCGAGGAGCGCCTGTTGATGAACGACTCGTCACGGCTGCTCCGGCTGGAGCAGGACCTGGCGGAGCGTGTCATCGGGCACTCGGAGGCGGTCACGCGCATCGCCCGGGTCATCCGCCGCAACTACGCGGGCTTCGCGTCGCGCCGCCCCATGGGCAGCTTCCTCTTCCTGGGCCCCACGGGCGTGGGCAAGACGGAGATGGCCCGCGCGCTGGCGGACGTGCTGTTCGGCAACCGGGACGCGCTGGTGCGCCTGGACATGAGCGAGATGTCCGAGCAGCACGGCGTCTCGCGCCTCATCGGCTCGCCCGCCGGCTACGTGGGCTTCGGTGAGGGCGGACAGCTCACGGAGCCCGTGCGCCGCCGGCCCTCGTCGGTGGTGGTGCTGGACGAAATCGAGAAGGCGCACCGCGAGGTGCAGATGCTCCTCCTCCAGGTCCTGGAGGAGGGCCGCCTGACGGATGGCAAGGGGCGCCACATCGACTTCTCCAACACCGTCATCGTCATGACGACGAACCTGGGCGCGGAGGCCTTCTCCCGCACGGGCCGCCCGGTGGGCTTCGGCGCGGACGCCGCGGGCCCCGGGGACGCCATGGACACGGCGTCCTCGGTGGCGCGCAAGGCGCTGCCGCCGGAGCTGTGGAACCGCATTGATGAACGCCTCCCCTTCCGTCCCCTGGCGGAGGTGGAGGTGGCGCGCATCGCCACGCTGCTGCTGGAGGAGAGCAGCAAGCGCCTGGCCACCGAGCGCGGCATCGAATACGTGGCGGGCGACGACGTGGTGGGCCACCTGCTGAGGTCCGGCGGCTTCGACCCTCAGCTGGGCGCGCGCCCCATGCGGCAGATGGTGCAGCGGCTGGTGGAGGGCCCCCTGGCGGAGCGCATCCTGTCGGGTGAGTTCGGCACCGGCGACCGCGTGCGCATCGCGGTGAACTCCGGACAGCTCCACTTCCAGCGCGAGCGATGAGCCCCGGGCCCCGCCGCCGCGCAGGGCCTTCGAAGCGGCGCCCACCCGTCGTGATTGTCGGGATGGGCCGCCTGGGTGGCGCGCTCGGGCTCGCGCTCCAGGCGAAGCGCTGGCCCGTGCGCATCCACTCCCGCACGGAGGAAGGCCGTCAGCGCGCGGAAGCGCTCGGCTTGAAGACGGCCGCTCCCGCGGACTTGAAGCGGGCCCGCGTCATCCTCCTGTGTGTTCCGGACGCGGCGGTCCCCTCCGTCGCCCAGACGCTGTCCGCCACCCTTCCCCGCACGGCCGCGCTGGTGCACACGGCGGGCGCGCTCTCGCTCGCTGCGCTGGGCACGGCCAAGGGGCGGAGCCGCGGCTCGTTCCATCCGCTCTGCGCCGTGTCCTCGCCGCGTGACGCGCTGGCGGGCAGCACCGTGGCGGTGAGCACCCCGTCACGCGCGCTGCGGGACGTGCTGCGCCGCATGGCGGTGGACGCGGGGCTCCGCGTCATCGAGGTGCCAGAAGCCCACCGCGCGGCCTACCACGCGGGCGCGGTGCTGAGCGCCGGGGGCCTGGTGTCGCTGGCGGATGCGGCGGTGGCGGCGCTGGGTGCCGCGGGAATCCCTCCCGCGGACGCACTGGCGGCGCTGCTGCCGCTGATGCACTCGGCGCTGAAGGGACTGGAGACCCGGGGCCTCGCGGGGGGCCTCACCGGCCCTATCGTCCGCGGAGACGCCGGCGTGGTGGCGGCGCACCTGGAGGCGCTCCCTCCGGACGTCGCCCCCCTCTACCGGCTGCTGTCGCGGCGCGCGCTGGGGCTGGCCGGAGACCGGCTGCAGCCCACGTCGCGCGCCGCGCTGGAGCGGCTGCTCAAGCCGTCAGGATGATGGAGCCCTGCAGGGCCTTGCGCACCACGGCCAGGGCCTGCTCGGACGCGGCCTCCGCCTCGGTGAGCCGGCGCAGGGACAGCTCGCCGCCCTGAACCTGCGTCACGGAGCGCTTCAGGTCGGCGAGCAGCGTCAGCGCGGCCTGCAGCATCTCCTTGCCCTGCGGCGACTCGGTGGCGGGCTTGCCGGCCGCCTTCGCCACGTACTCGGTGAAGCGCTGGAGCGTCTCCGCCGTCTTCGCGGGGTCGAACTGCTCCAGCAGCGGCTGGATGCGCGAGGCGTTGATGCGGATGAGGCGCAGCGCGCCCACGCGGCCGAAGCCCGGGTGCACCAGGCCGATGTCACTCATCTCGAACGCGCCCAGCAGGCCCTCATCGGGAGCCTTGTGCGCGTGCGGCACCAGGTCCACGAAGAGCGGCAGCGGGTCCGCGCCCTGGCGGAACATCTCCAGTTCCTCCTCGTCCAGCGGCGGGAAGCTGGCCGGGTTGCCGATGAACAGCAGCGGCAGCACCAGGTCGTGCCAGAAGTCCTCGGGCGCCGAGCCCGTCCCGCCGACGGTGCCGAACAGGTGCGCCATCAGCTCCGCCAGACGCGGCGCGCGCTCGGCCTGGTCGATGAGCGACTTGGTGGTGTCCAGGCGCTGCAGGGACTGGACAATCTGCCCCTCGAACTGCTGGCGCGCCTCGGGCGGCAGCGGCGGCTGGGTGCGGCCCAGCGCGTTGCGCACGTCCCGCGCGAGCCCGTCCGGCTTCGTCTCCAGGGCCGTGGCGGCCTTCTTCGGGTCCAGGACGACGAACTGGAGGAACCCGGGGTCGAACAGGCGCTGGTAGTCCACCGGCGTCAGCTTGGGCGCCTGGCCCCCCAGGGCCTGCGCCGGGTTGCCGCCCAATCGGGCCTGCCCCAGCGAGCGGCGGATGTCCGCGGCCAGGTCCTCCAAGCGGGCCAGCTTGCCCTGCCCCAGCGAGTCCATCACCGCGCCGAACGGCGACAGCATGATGATGGCATCCGGGAAGCCCAGCGTGGCGCCCTCCGGCGAGTCCCGGTTGGGGAACCAGAAGGCCTGGTGCTCCTGGATGAGCCGCAGGGCGAACGCCCCCGCCAGGCCCAGCGCGAGCGTCTGATGCTCCGGCTTGTTCACCTCGAACTGGCCGCCCGTCAGCTGCGCGATGGCGGGTTCAATCTCCGCCCAGGGCGCCTTGAGCAGGTCAACCGGCTTGCCGGTGGCCTGCTCCAGGGCAGCGGCGACCTGCATCTGGGCATTGTGAACGTGCTGCGGAACGGGATGCGCCTGGGTGGCGGGCTCGGACATGGCGGAATCCAGACTCGGAAATAGGGAGGCGACGGGGCCATCCCTTACCGTGAAAATCGCGGTCGTGGCTATGATTTGTGGCCTGTAGGATGGCCCGCATGCCCGCTTCCCGCTGGTGGCTTCGCTGGGCTGTCCTCGCCACCTGTCTCCTGCTGACAAACGGCGGGTGTGCCTTCGTCACACCCCGTTTCCCCCAGAACATCCAGGCCTCGTTCGCTCGGGACGAGATGCGCAAGCTCACGACGGAGTCCCTGGAGCTCTACTACCCCGCCCAGCTCCGGGGCGCGGCCCTGCGCATGGCGTCACGGCTGGAGGGCTGCGTGGCCCGCCTCCACGAGCAGACGTGGCGGAAGACGAAGCGGGACCGGGTGCTCGTCTACCTGACGAGCTCTAACTTCAACAACGCCTACGTCGTCCCAGACTACGCCAGCACGCCCCAGCAGATGGTGATGCCGTCCCACCTGACGCTGGAGCTGTTCCACCTGTTCAACCTGGGCGAGGTGGACGTCGGCGACGTGGCCTGCCACGAGGCCGTCCACTACGTGCAGCTCCAGCAGACGGACGGCGTGTGGGGCTTCCTCAACCTCGTCACTGGCGGCCTGTTCCAACCCAACTCCTATACGGAGTCGTGGTTCCTG
The DNA here is from genome assembly GCF_010894475.1 of Myxococcus vastator. Lineage (GTDB taxonomy): Bacteria > Myxococcota > Myxococcia > Myxococcales > Myxococcaceae > Myxococcus > Myxococcus vastator. Next base: position 49,170 of record NZ_JAAIYB010000001.1, on the reverse strand, counting down.
GAAGGGCTGGCCACCTACTACGAAGGCCAGTTCGACAAGGACGCGGGGCGGCCGCACAGCCCCATCTGGCGCGGCTGGTACGACTCCGTGGTGCAGGCCACCGGGGGACGGCTGAACCCCGGCTACCTGTCCCCCGAGCAGCGCGCGCTGGACCCGTTCGGCGGCAACTACATCACCGGCATGCACTTCGTGGAGTACCTCGCGGCGCGCTACGGGGAGGCGAAGCTGTGGAAGCTGGTGGATGAACAGGGCGGTTCCCTGGTGCCTCCGCTGGCGGTGACGCTGCGCTTCAAGCGGGTGTACGGGCGGGACATCGGCTCGCTGTTCGCGGAGTACACGCAGTCGCTGCGGGAGAACCTGCGGGTGCGCGAGCGGCCCTCGACGCAGCGGACGTGGGTGTCCGACGCGGGCTATTTCTCCCGGCTGGCCTCGCACGCGGCCAGCGGCGTCACCGCGACGGTGGGCGTGGGCCGGGAGCGCTACACGCGGTTGACGGTGCTGGAGCCGGACGGCCGCGTGCGCTTCGAGCGGCCGTTGGTGGAGCTGCTGCCCGGGCGCCGCTGGGTGCTGGGCTCCCCGACGCTGGTCAGCGGCATGTCGTTCAGCCGCGATGGCGCGTGGCTGTACCTGGTGATGGCCGACCTGAACACGGAAGGGGGCTACACGGCGAAGCTGTGGAAGGTGGATGCGCGCACCGGTGACGTCGTTCGGCTCTGGGACGACGTGAGGGGGATGGGCGGCGGCATCACCCCGGATGAGACGGCCTACGTCTACGTCCGCGTCGATGGGGATTCGGCCAACGTCGCGCGGCTGGATTTGGAGACGGGCACCCGGACGGCCCTCACCGACTTCAGCGCCAGCACCTCCGTGGGGCCGCCCGCGGTCGCTCCGGATGGTGAGCGGGTCGTCTTCCCCCTCTCCGGGGACTCGGGTTGGGACCTGGTGCTGCGGGAAGCGGACGGGCGCCTCCGGTGGCTGACGCGCGATGGGCGCTTCAACTACTCGCCCAGGTGGCTGGACGATGAACGCCTCGTGTTCCTCCGGGAGCACGAGGGACGGCTGCAGGCCCACGTCCTCACGGTGGCGACGCGAGAGGTGGTGCGCATCACGGACGCGCCGCACCTGGTGATGGACGTCCACCCCGTGGGGACCGGGGAAGTGGTGTTCCTCAACCGGGATGGGCTGAACTTCACCATCGACCGTGCCCCGCTGGCGCCGATTGCTCCGGTGGAGCGCACCGAGACTCCGGCATTGGAGTCGGGTCAGGCGGCCACGGCCGCGCCTGCTGAGTCCGATTTCGCAGCGTTTCCCACGCTGCCCTCCCCCGCCCTCGCGGTCGCAGACGCCCTCTCCGCGCTCACGGGCCTCGACAGCCCTGTCGAGGCCCCGCCGGACCCGGGCACGGAGCTTCAAATCCTCTCGGACGAGCCCTACTCGCCGCTGGAGCGCTTCTTCCTCCCCGAGCTCCGCGTGCCCTACCTGCTCGCGGGGACCGACCCCGACAACACGGACGACACGTACGCGACAGGCGGGCTGGCCCTCGCGGGGCAGGACCGGCTCGGCTTCCACGCGTACTCGCTGCTGCTCTCGTTCGACTCGCGAGAAGACGCCCCCAGCCTCTCGCTGGCCTACGGCAACGCGCAGCTCGCGCCCTGGTACGTCCAGGTGTCGGGCGCGTACATCCGCCAGAATCAACGCACGGACCTCCAGGCCACGGCCTTCGCGTCGCGCTCGTTCTGGACCACGCCGGTGACGTTCGGCGTGCTGGCGCTGCGCCGCGAGTACGACGCCACGGACCGCTTCCCCGGGCTCCTGACGCGCATCATCGGCCCGGAGGTCTCCATGTCGTACTTCGCGGGCGACTCCACGTCCTACGGCAGCACGCAGCGAGGCCTGGGCATGACGCTGGCCGCGGGTGTGTATCCCGGTGCCTTCCTCCGGGAGTCCACGATGGGTGACGTCCGGCTGGGCGTCGACGGCTTCACGGGCGGCCTGCCCTTCACGGGGCGCGACAACCTCCGGCTCACCGCGGTGGCCCGGTTCCTCCCTGGAGCGCCGTCCGGACTCCTCCAGGTCGGCGGATTGAGGGCAGGACAAATCTGGTACACCAACCGCGACAGCCAGCAGACCGCGTCCCTGCCCTTGCAACTGCAGCCGGGCATCGCCTTCAGCGAGTACCTCCGCGGCTACGAGGACCTGGAGATTCGCGCCCGCAACGCGCTCATCGGCGCCGCGACGTACCAGTACCGGGTCCCCATCGACTACGGCTGGGCGTCCACGCTGTGGCTCTTCCCGTCCCTCTTCGTGCGCGACGTCGGCTTCGAGGCCTTCGGCTCGCTGGCCCGCACCGACAACCGCGCCAACCACGCGGCCGTGGGGGCCTCGACGCACCTGAACCTCACCTTCGGCCAGGCCGTGCCGGTGTCCCTCTTCTACCAGTACGCCTACCGGTTCGAGCAGGGCCTGGACCACCTGCACCTCATCGGCTTCGGCCTGTGACGGATGGCGGCGCTACGGCGTCCGCGTCAGGCCATAGAGGCCGTGCGCGCGCGCATAGGCAATGGCGCGCGCGGGCACCAGGTCCGACGGGGCCTCGCCGCGCGCGAGCAGGTCGCGAATCAGCGACGACGACACCTCCGCCAGCGGCGGCCCCAGCGTGTTCGGCGCCGGGTAGCCCGCGCGGTTGAGCACCATCACCCGCGACAGCTCCTCGATGCGGTGGAAGTCCTTCCAATGCGGAAGGTCGCGCAGGATGTCGCTGCCGATGATGATGGACCAGCGGATGTCCGGGTGCCGCGCCACCAGCAGGGTCAGCGTGTCCACGGTGCGGCCGGAGAGGCCCGGCTCCTGCTCAATCTGGCTCGTCTTCAGCCAGCCGGACGTCTCCGCGCACAGCGCCTCGCACATGGCGACGCGATGCTCGAAGGGCTCCATCTGCTTGCCGAACGGGTGCTGCCAGGACGGCATCAGCCACACCTCGTCCACGTCCTGGGTGGCATGGACGTAGGTGGCGGCCATGAGGTGCCCCACATGGGGCGGATTGAACGAGCCTCCGAGGAGCGCGACCTGCACGGCGGGCCTCACGTCACTTGAGGGACAGCTTCGGAGACTTCTTCTCCAGAACGATGACCTGGGGCTCCATTATCGAGTGCCCGTCCAGGCGGAACGCGGAGAAGCGCAGGTTCCGGTCCACCTTCTCCAGCAGCGCGCAGGTCTGCTCGGCGGCGCCCACCAGCCGCCCCGGCGTCAGGAAGTAGCGCGGGCCAATCTGCACCACCTTGGGGTCCGGCTCCTTGCCGTGGACGAAGAGCAGCGCGTTGAGCAGGTCATCCCGCGTCAGGTCGTTCTTGTCGTGCACCACGCAGCACAGCGTGTCCCCCATCAGGTCCATGACCTTGTTGTTGATGGAGGGGTCTCTGTACTGGAGCGACTCGCGCTCGGGCACGCGGATGAAGCGCTCCATGACGAGCCGGCGGTCGTCCTCCGAGGCCACGTCCGCCGGAGCCTCCGCGCGCGACGGCGTCCGAGGCAGTGCGTCCTGGCTGCCCAGCCAGTTCGTCACGTCCGCCAGGAAGTCCGCGTCCGAGTACTCACGCCCGCCCCGGCTCTTCTGCCGCCGCCACAGCACCCACTCATCCAGGTCCGTGTAGCGCGCGCCCGCGAAGAGAAAACGCCGCGCCCCCTTGGAGCGCAGCAGCTCGTAGGCCGCGTCGAAGGCTTCGAGGTCCCCATGGCTGTCAGAGAAGACGCCGATCACGCCTCAAGCGTATAGCAGGTAGGACGTCCTGTGACGTGCGAACGTTTCCGTCTGGGCGGAGAACCCCTCCAGCAACCGCTCCAGCGGCCACCCCGCCTCGATGCCTCGGCGCACCTGGTCCGTCCCGCAGAGCAGGTCGAAGGCGGGCACGTCCTCGACGAACTCGTAGGCATCCGCGCGCCAGCCGAACGAGCCCGGGCCAATGTCATGCAGCGCCTGGAAGATGGCGACGCCGGTGCGCAGGGGCTGGAAGGCCTGCCGGTCCGTCACGTGGATGAAGGCGCCGTTGCAGGACTGGCCCGTGTACTTGTCGAACGTCGGCGTGAAGCCCACGGCGCGGAAGGCGACCCCGGGCAGGTCCTCCTTCGCCAGCCGCGCCAGCAGCTGGTCCGTGTCCACCCACGGCGCGCCGAACTGCTCGAAGGGACGGCAGGTGCCACGCCCCTCCGAGACGTTGGTGCCCTCGCCCAGGCACATGCCCGGGTACACCAGCGCGGTGTCGGCGGTGGGCATGTTCGGCGACGGCGAGAGGAAGGGCAGCCCCGTCTCCGACCAGAACTGGCCGCGACGCCAGCCCTCGCACGGCACCACCGTGAGGTCGCAGCCGAAGCCCTCCTGGGCGTTGAAGAGGCGGGCCAGCTCCCCCGCCGTCATGCCGTGGCGGTTGGGCAGCGCGTACAGGCCCACGAAGGAGCGGAAAGCCTCCCCCACCAGGTTGCCTTCCATCGCCACGCCGTTGAGCGGGTTCGGCCGGTCCAGCACGTAGAAGGGCACGCGGGCCTTCGCCGCGGCCTTCATGGCCAGTGCCATGGTGTAGACGTAGGTGTAGTAGCGGCTGCCCACGTCCTGGATGTCGAAGACGAGCGCGTCCAGCCCCTGGAGCGACTCCTGCCGGGGCGACAGCGACTCGAAGGTGGAGCCGTAGAGGCTGTACACCGGAACGCCGGTGCGGCGGTCCTTCGCCTCGTCCACGGCGACCATGTACTGCGCCTCACCGCGGATGCCGTGCTCCGGACCGAAGAGCGCCGCCAGCGTGACGCCGTCCGCGCCCGACAGCAGGTCCGCCAGGTGGCGGAAGCGAGCATCCACGCTGGTGGGATTCACGATGGCGCCCACGCGCTTGCCCTTCAACGCGGAGAAGCCCTGCTCCACCCACACGTCCAGTCCCGTCTTCACCTTCGTCACGGCCGTCCCTTCCTCAGCCAGCCCCGAGGGCCGGCGCATCAACGCCCCTTGAAGCCCTTGAGGGCGCTCTCCGCGGCCTGCTTCGAGTCGCACTTGGACAAGCCGAACAGGCCCGTCCGCGACCCGTCATCGGGCCCACCGTCGGACTGCAGGTCCTCCAGCGCGCTCACCGCCCGCTCCAACTGGAGCCGGCCCACCGTGGACGCGGCATCCGAGCGCACGTCGCACCGCGCATGCGACAGCATCTCGATGAGGCGGTCCTCCGCGGCGCGGCTTCCGGCCTTCACGGCCGTGGAGTAGACCTTCAGCGCGTCATCGGGCTTGCCCGTCGCTTCCGTCAGGCGGCCCAGCAGGAAGTTGCGCCGCCCGGAGTCCTCCTCCTTCATGATGAGGGTCCGGACGTCCTTGGCCAGCGCGGCCCGCTCCTCCTCCGGCGCCCGCTCCACCGCCTTGATGGCGCGCACCGTCTCGTCGCCGCTGAACGCCAGCATCGCCACGCCCGCGAGCACGACGGCCGCGCCCACGCCCACCAGCGCGCGGTGCTTCAGGACCCGCGGCGGAAGCGCCGCCATGCCGCGCGAGACGAGCGAACCGCTCACCGTGCGCGCCTGCCGTCCCAGCTCCGCGGCCTGATGCCCCAGCACCGTGGCACCCGCGGCCGCGCGCTGGCTGATGACCGCGGCGCCCGCCGCGGCCCGCTGGCCCAGCACGGACAAATCCACCTGCGCCCCCGGTGACGAAGCCTCCGCCACGCGGGACAGGGCCAGGTTCCCGAAGGGCGGCGCTGATTCGGCGCCTGGCTCCTCGGCGATGGCGCTGGCGGAGGGGGCCTCCACGCGGTACGGCGCCCGGGGCACGTGGAAGACGCGAATCTTCCCCGGGATGCCCTTCAGCTCGAAGGCGCCCACTTCCTTCGAAGGCACCTCCGCCTTGTTCATCGACAGGTAGACGGCCTCGGTGAAGTACACCTCGCCCGCCTCGGCGATGCCCTCCACCCGGGCGGCGATGTTGACGGGCTCGCCGAAGATGTCGTTCCCGTCCAGCCGCACCTCGCCCACGTTGATGGCCACGCGGACGTGAAGCTGCTCGGGAACCTCCACCGTCCGGTTGTGGTGCCACAGCCGATCCTGGATGGCGATGCCGCTGAGCACCGCCTGGGTGGGCGATTCGAACGTGACGAGGTACGCGTCACCGATGGACTTCACGATGCGCCCGCCAAACGCCTTGAACAGCGGCGCCAGCAGGGCCTCGTGGACCTGGAGCAGGCGCTGGTTCTCCTCCAGCGTCTGTCGGCTGGTCCGCTCGGTGAAGCCCTTGATGTCGGTGAAGACGATGGCGAGGTTGGCGGTCTTCAAAGCCCGCGCAGTCTATGCGCCACCGTCGAGGGTGCAATCGCAACCGCGTACCGCATGACTGCTCGCTGTCAGCGACGAGATGGTTTGAGGTCGCGCATTCGCCGCTTCGGAGGGGCTCCCAGCGACGCGCGGACCCGCTCCGCGAGCTGGGGTCGCCCCGTGCGCATGTAGAAGTCGGCGAGCCGCCGGAGGACCAGCGGACTGGCCGGCTGGAAGGCTCGCGCCGCCAGCAGCTCCTTCTCCGCGTCCAGCAAGCGCTCCTGCTTCTCCAGCACCTCCGCCAGTTGGAGGCGCACCTGCACCCACTCCGGCTTCAGCCGTGACAGGTAGCGCAGGTGCAGCTCCGACTTGAGCAAGTCTCCCAGGTCCCGCCAGAGCGTCCCGAGCCGGAAGCGGGCTTCCTCATAGGACGCGCGCAGTTGGACGGCCCGCTCGTACGCCTGGACGGCCTGCCGGCGGTCATCCCGCTCCTCCCACAACAATCCCCGCAGGTACCAGCCGCGGGGATTATGGGGAGCCTGCTGGAGCGCGGCGTTCAAGTGGGACTCCGCCTGCTCCAGCGCGCCTCCCGTCTTCAACAGGAGCCGGGCCAGCTCCAACCGGGGCAGCTCCCACGCGGGTTGGGCCCGGACCAGGGCCTCCAACGCGGCCAGGGCGCCCGCGTCATTCCCATCCGCTTCCAGGGCCAGGGCCTCCGGGAGCGAAACCACCGTCCGTGACGAGGCCGGTGTCAGGGCGGAAGGCTCCGCTGCGTCGGTCGCGCCCGCCAGCAAAGCCATCAGAATGACCCACCTCATGTGCGGCTGATAGCAGAGCCGACCCGGGCGCCTCAATAGATCCTCTTGACGGCCAAACGGCCGCGCATGAAACCCATGACCGTGCAGATATCGCAAAGAACGCTGGAAGACCTGGGCTTCGCGGATGTGCTCCGCGCGTTGGCGCACCGCTGCAGGACGGAGCCTGGCAGGGAGCGGGTGCTCGCCCGGCCCTTCCTGGACACCCCCGAGGCCGTGGCGGAGGCCCTCGCGCTCGTCACGGAGACGCGCGCGTTGTCCCAGGAGCAGTTCTCCCTCCCCCTGGGCGGCGTGACGGACCTGCGCACGCCCATTGGCCATGCGGCCAAGGGTGGCATGCTGGAGCCCCGCCAGCTCATCGACTCGGCGCAGCTCCTGTTCGCCTTCGTCCGCACCCGCGAGGCGCTGGACGAACGCAGAGCCCGCGTCCCCCGGCTGGTGGAGATTGCCCGCCGGATGCCCTCGCTGGAGCCGCTGGCCCGCCGCATCGACCAGTGTTTCGAACCGGACGGTGAGATCTCCGACCGCGCCAGCCCGGAGCTGCGCGAGGCCCGGGACAGGGCGCGCGGGCTCCACCGCCGCATCAAGTCGCGGCTCGACGAGCTGCTCCACGACGAGGCCTTCCTCCCCAAGCTGCGCGAGAACTACTACACGCTCCGCAACGGGCGGTACGTGGTGCCAGTGGTGGCCAACTACCGCTCGGAGGTGGACGGCATCGTCCACAACGCCAGCCAGACGGGCCAGACGCTCTTCATGGAGCCCCAGGCCATGGTGGGCCTGGGCAACGACCTCGCCATCGCCCAGTCGGAGGTGACCGAGGAGGAGCGCAAGGTGCTCCAGTCCCTGAGCGACCAGCTCGGCCGGGAGTCGGAGCGCATCCTGGAGGGCCTGGACGCCGTGGCGGAGCTGGACGAGGCCGAAGCCGTGGCCCTCCTCGCCGCGGACCTGGCTGCCAGCACGCCGACCTTCGAAAACGTCACCGACATGCAGCTGCGGCAGCTGCGCCACCCGCGCCTGGTGCTCAAGGGCGCCGAGGTGGTGGCCAACGACGTGACGCTCACGGGCGACGCGAAGGCCCTGGTCGTCTCCGGCCCCAACGCGGGCGGCAAGACGGTGACGCTGACGGGCGTGGGCCTCTGCGCGCTGATGCTCCGCGCCGGCCTGCCGATTCCGGTGGCCGAAGGCTCCCGGATGCCGCTGTACCGCTCCGTCCACTCCACCGTGGGTGACGCGCAGAACCTGGAGCAGGGTCTGTCCACGTTCAGCGCGCACGTGGTGATGCTGCGCGACATCATCGGCGCCGTGGGTGAGGGCTCGCTGGTCCTCATCGACGAAATCGCCGCGGACACCGACCCCCGCGAGGGCGCGGCCATCGCCATCGCCGTGCTGGAGGAGCTGATGTCCAAGGGCGTGGTGGTGCTCGTCACCACGCACCTGGAGGAGCTCAAGGCGCTGGCGCACATGGACCCGCGCTTCCTCAACGCGCGCGTGGGCTTCGACTCGAAGCGCATGGCCCCCACCTACCGGCTCCAGATGGGCGCCGCGGGCCAGTCGTCGGCCATCGAGATGGCGGCGCGCGTGGGCCTGCCCCAGAGCGTGTGCGAGCGCGCCCAGGAGCTGTCCGTCAACGCGGGCGGTCCGCTCACCAAGGCGCTGGCGGCGGCCGAGGAGGAGCGGCGCAAGCTCCACGAGGAGCTGGAGCGCGCCCGCGTGGCGGCCCAGGAGGCCGAGGCGCTCCGGGCCGACCTGGAGAAGCAGAAGCAGACCTTCGAGCGCGAGCGCCGCGCCCGGATGATGCAGTTCAACGACGACGTGCACGCGGCCAGTGAGCACGCGGCGGCGGAGGTGCAGAAGCTGCTGACGAAGCTGCGCTCCGAGCAGAGCGAGAAGGCCCTCGCCGAGGCCCGGCAGCAGCTCCAGCAGCGCGCGGACGAAGCGCAGAAGCGCGCCCTGGCCGCCAAGGCGGAGCTGTTCCAGGTGGAGGCCCCTGGCCCGGCCAACCTGAAGGTGGGCGCCTGGGTGCACCACTCGGGGCTGAGCCGCGATGTGGAAATCCTGGAGCTGGCGGACAGCCACGCGGTGGTGTCCGCGGGTGGCGCGCTGAAGATGCGCGTGCCCACCACGGAGCTGTCAGGCGCGCGCACGCGCAAGCCGCAGCAGGCGAAGTTCCCGGAGCGTCAGAAGCAGGACGCGGCGCTCAAGCGCGCGGCCACCGCGGCACCCGCCGAGGTGGAAGCCACGAACTTCCGCTGCGACGTACGGGGCATGCGCGCGGACGACGCGCTGGCGGAGCTGGAGTCCTTCCTGGACCGGGGCATGCGCAGCGGCGAAGAAGCCGCGCTCGTCATCCACGGCCATGGCACGGGGGCGCTCAAGCAGGCCATCCGTGACTACCTGTCCGCGTCGCCGTACATCCGCATGTACCGGCCGGGCGAGGGCCACGAAGGCGGCGACGGGGTGACCGTGATAGCCCTTCGCGCCTGAGCGCACCCGCGATACGGACTGAATCGAAGCGATGCCCTGGTAGCACGAGCCGGGCATCGCTCCGCGCGTGGCGCGGCTCAGGACACGCGCTGGTGCTCCGCGAGCACGTCGTCCAGGGCCTTGGCCTGCAGCTTCACGTCGGGATTCGGGTCCGTCAGGGCTTTCGCGGTGTGAACGCGAGCCCGCGCGGCGTCCGACTTCGCCAGGGCCATGGCCATGAAGAGGTGCGCCCGCGTGTCCTCGGGGTGAGCCTCCAGCACAGGCGTGAGGACCTGTACCGCCCGTGCGTCCTCCTCCCGCTCCAGCAGCGCCATGGCCAGGTCATGCGCCGGACCCGGCTCCGAGGGCGCCCGAGCATGGGCGTGCTCCAGGAGCTCCACGGAGCGTGCGCGCTCGCCCGCCTGATCCAACACCCGGGACAAGCCGTGCATCACCGCCACGTCGCCGGGGGACTTGCGCAGCGCCTCTTCCAGCAGACGGCGGGCTTCGGCCACATCCCCCGCGTCCAACCGGGCCATTCCGTCGCGATAAAGGTCCGTTCCCACTGAGTTCTCCTGGCACCACGCGGTGCGTCGGTCATTTCCACGCAACTTCAAGTCTACAAACTGCGACAAACTGAGAGGAAGCTTTCCCCCGGACCACATCATGCTCGTTCGCAACGCCCCCGTCTCGGCCCGCCGCCCGGCGAACTCCTCCTCGGAGTCGCCCGCCGCGGAAAAGCCCAACGCCGCCGCTGTCCCCGCGGCCATCCACCAGAAGGACTCGTTCAGCAACACGACGACGGCGCTCCAGGCCACGGCGAAGGTGGGCGCGGCGCCCGCGGGCGACCACGGCAAGCTGATGATGGAGTACCTGACCGGCGCCCGCCCTCCTCCGGCGGACTTCGAGAAGGTCATCGGATACAAGCCCTACGCCATCCAGACGCCGCACGGGCAGCGGATGCAGGACCCGCTGGGCTACGCCTCCGTCCCGCTGAAGATTGGCCCGGACAAGGAGTTCGACCCCGCGGCCAAGACGCACGACTACGGCTACGACCTGCTGCGCTACTTCGACAAGAAGGGCACGCCGCTCGGTCCCGATGCGCGCAAGGCCGCCGACGCCCTCTTCCGCAAGGACATGTTCGACTACGCGAACGACCAGAAGGGCTTCCTGGATCGCGTGAAGTACCGCTCCTGGGCGCAGATCTACGCCACCGCGGTGGAGCTGAACTCGAAGCGGCAGGGCAACGGCCCTCCGTGAACCCCGCTTAGGGTTGCCGGGGCACTCGCGGCGCGGAGGCCTTCTCCGCGCCGCTCGACGCGCTCAGGGCGACTCGTAGCGCCGCAGCTTGTCGTACAGCGTCCGCAAGCCAATCCCCAGCCGCTGAGCGGCGCGCTTGCGGTTCCCCGCCTCGTCCGCGATGGCCTGCTCGATGGCCCGTCGCTCCAGCTCCTCCAGCGTCAGGCTGGGGAGCCGGCCCCCCTCCGAGATGGGCGCATCCACCACGGGCCCCGCCGCGCCCGTCGGATCCAGCCACAGGTGCCCAGGCTCCACCACCGGCCCATCCGCGAGGATGGCGGCCCGCTCGAGCGCGTTGCGCAGCTCGCGGACATTGCCGGGCCAGGTGAACGCCTCCAGCCGCGCCACGGCTTCGGGTGACAGGCGCAGCCCCGGGCGTCCCAGCTCGTCGCCGATGCGGCGCAGCAACAGCTCCGACAGCGGACGCAGATCCTCGCGCCGCTCACGCAGGGACGGCAGCCGGATGGGGAACACGGCCAGCCGGTGGTAGAGGTCCTCACGAAACTCACCGCGCGCCATCATTCCCTTGAGGTCGCGGTTGGTGGCCGCCACCCAGCGCACGTCGGCCTCCAGGGTCCGCGTGCCGCCCACGCGCTCGAAGCGGCGCTCCTGGAGGACGCGCAGCAGCTTGGCCTGGAGCTCGGCCTTCAGCTCGCCGACCTCGTCGAGGAAGAAGGTGCCGCCCTGCGCCAGCTCGATGCGGCCGCGGCGCTGGGCCACCGCGCCGGTGAACGCGCCCTTCTCGTGGCCGAAGAGCTCGCTCTCCAGGAGCGTCTCCGTCAGCGCCGCGCAGTTGACGGCCACGAAGGGCCCATCAGCGCGCTCGCTCCACTGGTGCAGGGCCCGCGCCGTCACCTCCTTGCCGGTGCCGCTCTCCCCCACCAGCAGCACCGTGGCCTGCGTGGGCGACACCTTCCGCAGCGCCTCCACCACCGGGTGCATGGCGGGAGCGCCCCAGCTCAGCTCCACCGCGCCCGCGGACTGCCGCGCCTGCGTCTTCCAGTTGAGCAGCGCGCGCCGCTCCAGGGCCCGGGCCACCGTCAGGCGCAGCTCGGCGGGGCTGCCCACCGGCTTCAGCAGGTAGTCGAAGGCGCCCGCCTTCATCGCCGCCACGGCGCTCTCCACCGTGCCCACGGCGGTGAGCACCACCACCTCCACGTCGGGCTGCTCCTCGCGCACCTTGCGCAGCAGCGTCAGCCCGTCCATCCCCGGCATCCGCAGGTCCGTGAGCAACAGGTCCACGCCCTGCCGCGCCATCAGCCTGGCGGCCTCTTCGCCGTCGGCGGCCATCGTCACCGAGTGCCCTTCGTACTCCAGCGCCTCGGCGAGGAACGAGCGCACGCCCTCTTCGTCATCCGCCACCAGGATTCGCGCCATGGCTCAGGCTCCTCTCGCGGGCACGGTGAGGCGGAACTCCGCGCCGCCGCCCGCATGGCTCCGCGCGCTCACCGTGCCGCCATGCAGCTCGACGATGCGGCGGGTGATGGCCAGCCCCAGGCCCACGCCGCGGACGCGTCCCGTGATGAAGGGCTCGAAGATGCGCTCCTCCTCCCCCGCCGCGATGCCGGGCCCATGGTCCTTCACCGTGAACACCAGGGACGTGTCCCGCCGCTCCACGGTCGCCTCCACGCGCTGGCCTTCGGGGCTGGCCTGGACGGCGTTGCGCAGCACGTTCTCCAGCGCCTGCTGCAACCGGCCCGCGTCCAGGGGCCAGGGCGTACGGTCCGGCAGGTAGTGCGCCTCCACCCGCGTCGCGCCGGTGCTCTCCACCGCCGCGCGGAGCACGTCATTGGGGTCCGCCTCCACGCGGCGCAGCTCACCGCTGGCCACGAAGCCCAGCAGGTCGTTCATCAACTGCTCCAGCCGGACGGCCTCCGACACCACCCGGTCCGCCTTGGGCGCCAGGACGGCGTCGCGCTCCACGCGCTCGGCGAGCAGTTGCGCATGGCCCTTGAGCGAGGCCAGGGGATTGCGCAGCTCATGCGCCAGCACCGCGGACATGGTGCCCAGCGCCGCCAGCCGCCGGCCGCGCTCCAGCTCCTCCGACAGCGCCTCGCGCTGCGCCAGCAAGCGGGAGAAGGCGAAGGCCAACACCAGGATGCCCACGCACGAGGCCACCGCCACGCCCAGCAGACGCCGCGAGCGCGACTCCAGCTCCAGGGCGGTGAGCGGCGCGAACTCGTAGACCATGCGCAGGTGCTTGCGCGGCTCCTGCGACGCCCCCTGCTCCGACAAGGCCCGCACCTCCTGCTGCGTCAGGGGGCCGTACGCGGGCCGAGGACGCCGGATGCGGTGGACCAGGCGCGCGCGCGCCCCTTCGACCACCAGCGGCGCGCCCTCCTGGAACAGGAGCCGTCCCAGCTTCCCCTCTCCGGCCGACGCCAGCACCCGGTCGTCCTCCATGACGGCCACGTAGCGCAGGCCGCCCTCCATGTGGGACGCCAGGAAGGCGTTCAGCGCGGAGAGGTCCGGCAGGCCCTCCGCGTCGCGGAAGGCCTCGAAGCCGGCCACCATGATGACGTTGGCCATGCCCCGGGCCACCAGGGCGGACGACTCCATGGCCGTGTTCCGGATGAACAGCGCCGCGGACATCAGCACCGCGCACATGAGCACCGCCGCCACCCAGGGCGCTCGAGGCCCAAGCGGCCGCCACCAGCGAGCGCCGCTCATCGCCGTCCTCCGCCGCGGGGACTCCAGCTCCATCGCACACCTCCACAGGCTGCGAACTCTGCATGCGGAGTGCGGAATCCGCACCCTCTTCTGTCGGCAACGCGCGCCTTGGGAGCCGTCGGTCGTCCGAGCATGAGCGGGGGCATGAGGCGTTCTCCTGGGGGTGGAGGGCGGCCACGAGGCCGCTGGCAGAGCGGAGGAGCAGGCGCGCAAGCTCGGCGCGCCCACCTGTCGCCTCCGCCCTGTGCAATCACGGGGCCCAGGCCCGCTGTTCAGGCTCGCGCGCGTGGGCCCCAGGGAGCCTCCGAGGCGTGCATGCGGAGATGGCCGGCCTCGCATGCGGAATCCGCACTCGCGCTGCGGTTCCCGCAGCCCCGGCGCCACCTTTCCTCCACATTTCAGGGAGTTGGACCGTGGCAAGGCACATGCAGTGGTCCGGCTTGCGATGAAAAACGCACAGACACCGTGGTGGAAGCGGCAACCCTACCGGATGACGGCCCTGGCCCTGGGCTTCCTCGGGCTGGTGACGGCGCCCGGCGTGGGTCTGGCCCAGGCGACGATGACAACGGTCTCCCTGGAGGAGGCCATCGCCCGGGCGATGAAGACGAGCCCCCAGGTGGCGCAAGCCGCCGGGGCGGTGCTCACGACAGGGGCCGCCGAGCGCAGCGCGTTTGGTGCCTACCTGCCCAACCTGTCCGCGAACGCGAACGGCTCGCTGGCCAGCAGCCAGCGCCTGGACCCCAACACGGGCGTGGTGTTCAACGCGCCCAGCGACACGTACAGCGCCGGCGTGTCGGGCTCGTGGAACGTCTTCACCGGTGGCCAGCGCGGCGCCACCAGCAAGCAGGCCCAGGCGCGCTCCAGCGCCGCGCGGGCCGGACTGATTGCGCAGCGCGCGTCCGCGGTGCTCGACGTGGAGCGCTCCTACTACGAAGTCCTCCGCGCCGGGGGCCTGGAAGAGGTCGCCGTGTCCCGCATCGAGCGGGCGAAGCAGAACGCGGAGGCCGCGGATCGGCGACTGGCGGTGGGCTCGGCGACGCGCTCCGACGTGCTGCGGGCGAAGTACGACCTTACCTCCGCGCAGGAGGCGCTGCTCTCCGCGCAGACCCAGCACGCCGCGGCGGCCCTGTCGCTGGGCCGGCTCATCGGCGAGGATGGCCCGGTGGACGCCGAGCCGTTGGAGCTCCAGGACGTGTCCACCTTCGCGCTCACCGACGAGGCGCTGACGGACGAAATCACCGCCCAGGCGCCGTCCATCCAGGCCGCGGAGGCGGACCTGCGGGCGGCCGAAGCCAGCGTGAAGGTGGCCCGGTCGTCCTACCTGCCCACGGTGCGGCTGTCCGGCGGTTACGACTGGTTCAATGACGAACCCGCCTTCAACGGCGGCCGCACGAGCTGGTCGGTCCGGATGGGCCTGTCCTACCCCATCTTCGACGGCTTCGTTCGCGAGGAGCGCGTGGTGAATGCGCGGACGCAGGCGTCGGTGGCCCAGGCCACGCTGTCGGATACCCGGCGCGTGCTGCGCTCGAGCGTGGGCACGTCCCTGAACCAGCTCAAGCTGGCGTCGAACCGCATCGCCCTGGCCACCGAGTCCGTCGCGGTGGCCCAGGAGGACCTGAAGGTGCAGCAGGAGCGCTACAAGCTGGGCGCCACGACCATCATCGAGCTGCTGACGTCCCAGGAGAACCTGGTGACGGCGGAGATCAACCTGGTGGCCTCCCGCTTCGACTACCGGATTGCGCGCGCGGAGCTGGAAGCGCTCGCGGGGAGGCCGCTGTGAGCACGTCCACCAACACCCAGCAGCAGGCGGGCGCGGGCCCGGCGCGGGACATCTCCGACGTCATCATCCGCGTGGAGGGCCTGCGCAAGGACTACACGATGGGCTCCGAGGTGGTGCGCGCGCTGCGCGGCGTGGACCTCACCATCCGCCGCAACGAATACGTGGCCGTCATGGGCCCGTCCGGCTCCGGCAAGTCCACCTTCATGAACCTCATCGGCTGCCTGGACGTCCCCAGCGACGGCCAGTACTGGCTCAACGGCCAGCCGGTGGCGGGCATGTCGGAGAACGCGCTGGCCCGCATCCGCAACCGCGAGCTGGGCTTCGTGTTCCAGAGCTTCAACCTGCTGCCCCGCGCCTCCGCGCTGGACAACGTGGCCCTGCCGCTCATCTACGCGCGCATGCCCAGGAAGGAGCGGCGCGAGCGCGCGGCGGCGATGCTGGACAAGGTGGGCCTGGGCGCGCGGATGGACCACCGGCCCAACGAGCTGTCCGGTGGCCAGCGTCAGCGCGTGGCCATTGCCCGCGCGCTGGTGACGCAGCCCGCCCTGCTGCTGGCGGACGAGCCCACGGGCGCGCTGGACAGCCGCACGGGCGAGGAGATCATGGCCCTCTTCGGCGAGCTGCACGGCCAGGGGCAGACGCTCATGGTCGTCACCCACGAGGCGGACATCGCGGCGCATGCGCGGCGGGTGCTGTTCCTGAAGGACGGCGTCATTGAGCGGGACGAGCGGAATCGGGACTGAATTTTCGCCACGCGCGCTGCGTGGGACAGGGAACGGGAGGTCGTCGTGAGCAAGACGAAGAAGTGGATCATCTCAGGCAGCGCGGCGCTCCTTCTCGGCGCGGGGGTGTACGTCACCCAGCGCGGCGAGGAGCCCCAGACGAACGAGCGCTCGGCGGCGGTGGCCGTGGTGGAGCGCCGGGACATGGAAGTGGTGGCCGA
Source organism: Myxococcus vastator (assembly GCF_010894475.1). Taxonomy (GTDB): domain Bacteria; phylum Myxococcota; class Myxococcia; order Myxococcales; family Myxococcaceae; genus Myxococcus; species Myxococcus vastator. The sequence goes on along the minus strand of NZ_JAAIYB010000001.1, from coordinate 32,924 downwards.
GTCCGCGGGCCTGGTGGAGCCGCTGCGCGTCGTGGAGGTGAAGTCCCAGGCTTCCGGTGAAGTGCTGAAGGTCCACCACGACACGGGCGATACCGTGGCCAAGGGCACGCTGCTGGCGGAGATCGAGCCGCGCGACGTGCAGAACGCGCTGGCGCAGGCCCAGGCCGACCTGGAGTCCGCGCGGGTGCGGCTGAACACGACGGAGGCCCAGCGCCAGCGCATGGAGACGCTGCGCAAGGACGGCTACGTCACGCAGCAGGAATACGAGACGGCCGTGGACGCGTCCGCGACGGCGCGGGCCACCAAGGTGCGGGCGGAGACGAACCTCCAGCTGGCGCGTGAGCGCAGCCGGGACGTCACCATCATCGCGCGCAGCCCCGGCACCATCCTGGAGCGGACCATCCAGCCGGGCGTCATCATCGCCTCCGCCACCAACAACGTGTCCGGTGGCACCGCGCTGTTCAAGATGGCGGACCTGTCGGTGATGCAGGTGCGCGCCAAGGTGGACGAGACGGACGTCGGGCAGATCAAGCCCGGCCAGAAGGCGCGCGTCACCATGGAGGCCTACCCGGGCCGCACCTTCATCGGCGAGGTGGTGAAGATTGAGCCGCAGGCCCTGGTGGAGCAGAACGTCACCCTCTTCCCGGTGCTGGTGCGGATGGACAACCCGGACGGCCTGCTGCGGCCGGGCATGAACGCGGAGGTGGCCATTGAAATCTCCCGCCGGCGCAATGCCCTCACCGTGCCCAACAGCGCGGTGGTGGGCGTGCGGGATGCCCGGACCGCGGCCGCCGCGGTGGGTGTCTCCGAAGAAGCGCTGCGCGCGGTGATGCGGCCGCCGGGAGCTCCGAGCACCCCGAGCGCGCCGTCCGGAGCGACGACGGTGTCGGCAGTGGGAGAGGCTGGCGTGGGCGCCACCGCCGCGGTGGGAAGCGGCGCCGGGCCGGGCGCGGTGCCCGCCAGGGGCCAGGGTGGCATGGGGGAAGGCCAGGGCGGCGGAGGCCCGGGCCGCGCGGGCCGCCGGGCTCGCGAGGAGGTCCAGGGCGCGACGGACACGCGGCAGGGCGTCGTCTTCGTGCAGGGCCCCACCGGCCCGCAGCCCCGGCGCGTCACCCTGGGGCTGAGCGACTGGGAGAGCACGGAGGTGGTGAGTGGCCTGGACGAAGGCGAGGAGGTGGTGCTCATCACGGTGGCGAAGCTCCAGCAGCAGCAGCAGCAGAGCACCGAGCGGATGCGCCAGCGGACGAGCGGCGTGATTCCCGGCGCGGGTGGTGGCCCGCGCGGACGGCCCTAACCCCCACGCCAACGAGGAGGACACGTCATGGGTGAAATCATCCGGGTCGCATTCGATGCGGTCCTCGCCAACAAGCTGCGGTCGCTGCTGACCATGCTGGGCATCGTCATCGGCATCGCGGCCGTCATCACCATGGTCGCGCTGGGCGAAGGAGCGCAGCGCTCGGTGGCCCAGCGGCTCCAGGGGCTGGGCACCAACGTCCTCACGGTGCGCCCGGGGCAGGCCTTCACGGGCGGCATGATTCGCGCCCAGGCGTCGATGACCATCGACGACGCGGAGGCCCTTCGGGAGAACGCGCGCCACATCCAGGCCGTGGCGCCGGAGATTGAATCGCGCTTCCAGGTGGAGCACGGCGCGAAGAACGCGAACCTGTCCGTCGTGGGCACCTGGCCGGACTACTTCCGCGTCAACCAGGGGGAGATTGCCACGGGCCGGCTCTTCACGGACGCGGAGGACAAGGGCCGCCGCCGGGTGGTGGTGCTGGGCGCGCTGGCGGGCGCGCAGCTGGGCCTGACGGACACCGCGTCCCTGGCGGGCGAGTCCATCCGCATCCGGGGCATTCCCTTCGAGGTCATTGGCGTGCTGGCCGAAAAAGGCGCGCAGGGCTTCAACAACCCGGATGAGAGCCTCTACATCCCGCTGTCGACCGCGCAGTTCCGTGTCATGGGCAGCGACCGCATCCGCTCCATCGCCGTGCAGGCCGTGAGCGAGACGTCCATGGACGACGCGATGGCGGAGATAGACCAGAAGCTCCGGCGGGAGCACCGGCTGCGCCCGGAGCAGCCCGCGGACTTCAACATCCGCGACCAGGCCTCGCTGCTCAACACCATGCAGGAGACGACGCAGACGTTCTCCCTGCTGCTGGCCGGCATCGCCGCCATCTCCCTGCTGGTGGGAGGCATTGGCATCATGAACATCATGCTGGTGTCGGTGACGGAGCGGACGCGCGAGATTGGCCTGCGCAAGGCGCTGGGCGCCACCGGCATGGACATCATGCTCCAGTTCCTCGTGGAGTCGCTGGTGCTGTGCCTGGCCGGAGGGACGCTGGGCCTCATGCTGGGCATTGGCGGCGCTGCGATGCTCCAGCGCATGGCGGGCTGGACGGTGGTGGTGGCGCCCGAGGCCATCGTCGTGGCCATCGCCTTCTCCGCGACAGTGGGCGTGTTCTTCGGCATCTGGCCGGCGCGGCGCGCGGCGAGCCTCGCGCCCATCGAGTCGCTCCGCTACGAGTAGCCAGGGCCGGGGTGGTTTCGGGCGCCTGTCCGTCTGCCGAGGAGGCGGCGGGCACGGCGCCCGGTCCCGCGTCAAGCGCTCCCCTTCCGGGCCAGGACTGCACAGGGTGCACATGTTTGCGGGCCTGACTCGAGGAGGGACGACATGGCGGATGGCAAGCGAATCGCGTGCATCGTGGGCAGTGGCTTCGAGGACTCCGAGCTGCGAGTCCCCTACGACAAGCTGCGCAAGGAGGGCCACGAGGTGGTCCTCATCGGGAAGAAGGCCGGCGAGGAAGTCGTGGGCAAGCAAGGCAAGGAGAAGTTCCGCGTGGACCGGAGCATCGACGACGTCCAGGTGCAGGACTTCGACATGCTGCTCATCCCCGGCGGGCACTCGCCCGACAACCTCCGGGCCGACGAGCGCTTCGTCCAGTTCGTGAAGGCGTTCGACGACCGCGGCAAGCTCATCGCGGCGGTGTGCCACGGGCCCCAGCTCTTCATCTCCGCGGACATCCTGGACGGACGGACGCTCACCGCGTGGACGACGATTCAGCATGACCTGCGCCATATCCCCAATGTCCAGGTGAAGGACGAGGCGGTGGTACGGGACGCCAATTGGATCACCAGCCGCAAGCCGGACGACCTCGAGGACTTCAGCCGCGCCATCATCGAGGACCTGAAGGCCGCGGGCGCCCGAGGTGAGCGCGAAGCCCGCACCTGACCTGGCGTCCTACTTCCGGCCGCTGAGGATGTGCTGGAGGAGCTGACGTGAGATTCGGAGCAGCTTCGCGGCTCCGCGCACGCTCCCGTCGGACTTCGCCAGGGCCTCGTCCACCAAGGTGTCGCGGACGAGGCTCTCGAAGCCGTGCAGCGGCACCCGGCCCGCGCTCGCCCGGAGCGCGGTGACCAGGTCGGGTGGGCGCGCCAGCGTCTCCAGCCAGACGGCCTCCAGCCGCGCGAGGTCCAGCGGCTTGGGGAGGAAGGCACGCACGCCCGCCTGCGCGAGCTGGAAGGCCTGCTCCGCCGTCGCCGTCCCGCTGATGGCGATGACATGCGGCAGCGGCTCCAGCGCACGCAGCGGCGCCAGCAGCTCGATGCTCTCCCCATCCGGGAGGCTGACATCCAGGATGACGGCGTCGGGCGCATCATGCTGGAGGACCTGACGCGCCGCGGCGAGCGAAGCCGCATGGGTGCACCGCTCGACGCGAGCGCGCAGCGCCTCCTCGATCGCACGCGCCAGACGCGAGGCGTCCTCGACGACCAGGAGATGTCGGACCCGCCCCACCCATGGCAACCTACCATGAATGTCTTTGAGTCCTCGACCGCCGGCGCTGGAGCAGATGGCGCAGCGGGTCCTGTCCGACGCTTCGAACATGGGCGAAGCGCTGGTCAGCGGGGTCCGGATGGTCTTCTGTGCCCTCATCCTGGCGCGATTCCTGGCGCTGGGCGGAGCCCACGCCGAGGGCGGCGCCGCGGCGGCCTGGCTCCAGCTTCCCCTGCTGCTGGGCAGCATCGCGGTGTCGGCGATGGCGCTGTGGGCGGCCCGGCGGCGGATGTTTGGCGCGAAGCTGCTCGTGGCCTCCACGGTGCTGGACGCCGTCTTCGCCCATGCGTCCCTCCTCTCCACGGTGCTCTGGCATGGCCCTCACTACACCGGACTGCTGCGAATGCCGGACCCCGCGGCGGCCATCGCGGTGGCCTTCATCACCGCGCTGCGGCTGTCGCCCTCGGCCGCGTGGATTGGGACGGCGGCCAACCTCCTGTTGATGGGGGGCCTGACGGCGGTCGACTTCCACGTCAATGCCGGGAAGGCCACCTACGGGGCGAAGGAGCTGCTGCTCCTGTTCATCTTCATCGGCAGCGCGGGCGTCTTCGCCTCGGTGATTTGTGGCATCGCACGGCGGCTGGTCCTCGATGCCGGGACCGCGAGCGCCCACATCGAGCGCGCGCGCACGAACCTGCGCGCGCTGCTGCGCGAGCACCACGACGTGCGCACGTTGCTGTCCGCGGCGAGGCTGCGCGCCGACCTCCTCCTCCGCGAGCCCATGGGCGCCAGCGCGCCCGGCCATGCGAGCGCCCTGGTCCAGGACCTGGGTGAGCTGACCCGCTTCATCGAGAGCGTGAAGACCCGGACGCTGGGCGAGCTGACCCTGATTGAAGATGCGACGGCGGTGAACGTGAGCGCCACCCTGCGCCGCGCCGTGGAGGTCGTCCAGACGAGGTTCGCCCGGGTCCGGTTCGAGCTGGAAGGAACAGCGGGCCTGGCGCGTGCCGCCAACGACGTCTGCGTCCGCATTGTCGGCGGAGAGCGCGGGCTCACGCACGTGGTCACCAACCTGTTCGTGAACGCCTGTGAAGGCGATGGCCGGCAAGGCGCGCGCACGGTTCGAATCAGCGTGGCTCCGAACCCGGCGCTGCACCGCGTCCTGCTCAGCGTGAGCGATGACGGACCGGGCTTCCAGCCAGGGTTGCTGGAGGGGGAGCGCCTCCGAGGCGGCACGACCAAGCCAGAGGGGTCTGGACTGGGCATGCTCCTGGTGAGCGGGCTCGTCGAGGCAAGCGGCGGCACCTTGCGCGCCTGCAACCCGCCCGAGGGAGGCGCACGGGTCGAAGTCACGCTGCCCTCCAGCGGGTAGCTCCGCGGGCCCCTCCCCGCTCCTCCGCGGCGGGCTCCACCTCGCAGACAGGCGCCACGGACGGCCGGCGCAACCGCCAAACGTGAGCGAGCCCCAGCCCCAGGTTCGCCACCAGCCACAAGGCCATGGGCCCGCGGTTGTCCTGGTCGAATGAGGGCAAGAGCTTGAGCACCAGCGCGAGCAGCGAGCCCGCCACGAGCAGCCAGACGCATCCGCGTGCCCAGCGCTCCGCGCGCTCGCTGCCAGACATCATGAGGATGCCCAGCGGCAGCAACCCGAGGGCAAGCGGATTGGCAAACAGCAGGTTCTCGTTGCGCTGCATGACGTCGAGCCTGGAGAACAGCATCAACCCACCCAGCGCCACGCCCGCCGCGCCGAGCGTGAGCCCGAACACGGCGTGGTAGAGGCCGAAGAGAACCTGGAACATCCGGTGCCTGCCGCGCCCGCGCAGGAACGCGAGGATGACGGCCAGGGCCGCGACGCCGCCACCAGGTCCCCAGGCGGCGGCCCCCTCCCAGCCGGCGCCGACAGGAGCGGACCCGTCAATGGATGGGGACGCGCCCTCCTCGCGCGTCACCAACGGGATGCGCCTGCCGGAGCCATCCACGTAGGACACCCCCATGAGCAGCCTGGCGAGCTCCCGAGGAAGGAAGGCCGCCTCCCATTGGGTCGCGGGCGCGTCCACGGCGTCGTTCAGCCAGGACATCAGGAGCAGCTCCGACACCGGCTGCGTCTGGAGGTATCGCCGGAGGAGCGCTCGCTGGGTGGCGCGCGCCGGCTCCGTGAGCGCATCCCGGAGCGCGCCACCCAAGGCCTCATCAAGGACATCCCGCACACGCGTCGCACAGTTGTCCCTGAGCGGGTGATAGGCATATTCACGCGAGGCGGGCTGGACATCACGCTCCAGCCGCGCCAGGAGCCGCTGACGCTGCGCCACCGTGAGCGACAGGTCCTGCACGTCAATGGACCGCGCCAGCGCGCGATACAGCAGGAAGGTCCGCTCCACGGACAGGCGCGCCGCCCAGAACGTCGGCTGGCCCAGGAGGAAGCGGACCGGCCCCCCATTCGCGATGGACGTCGTGCCATAGCTGTAGAGGAGACCTGTCTTCAGGCGCGTGTCCTCGACCCACAGCGCGCTGTGGCCGAAGCGCTGGTGCAGGTCCGCGCCGGGGCCAATGGTCACCAGCCGGATGCGCAGGGACTCTGGATGCCCGCCAAAGCCCTCGGGTGGGAGCGCGGCGAACGCCGCCGCGCGGAACAGGGCCACGACCAGGATGAGCACCGCGTGTCTCGCCATCCCAGCGCAATGCCCCACGCCCGCGGGGTCCGGGCAGTGCAAAAAGATTGGCAGTGTTCACGCGAAGCCCGTCAAGGCAGGGTCCCTATCGGCTCGCGGGCCTCGTGCACCGAGTCAATGACACACACCCATCTCCGAATTGGCATGGAGAAGTCCCACATGAACACGACCCACACGCCGAACATGTACTCCAGGCGCTTCGCGGCGGCCTTCACGGCAACCCTGGCCGTCGCCCTGCTCGTCATGACTCCTGGCAAGGCACACGCCGTGGATGGTGACCGGCAGGTGACGCACCTTCGTGTCCGCATCGTCACCGGAGGCGACGACCTGCGCCAGGCGAGCAACGCCTTCGCCGAGTTCAGCTACACGGCGCTCAATGGCAGCCACGTCTCCATCAGCCAGAACCTGAACAACGGCGTGAGCTGGCCCAACGGGTCGACGCGCACCGTGGACGTCGAGCTCCCCGCGCTCGTCCTCTACAGCAACATGCGCGAGTTCGCGATCCGGTTTCAATCCGGGCAGTCGAACCCCTTTGATACCGGTGACAACTGGAACCTGAACGACATCCGGGTCACCGCCATCCTGGACGACGGGACGGAGACCCTCATCGTGCAGGACTCGGGCAACCCCTACTACCGCTTCAAGAGCGACGTGAACACCCGGCGAGCCTGGGTGCTCTGACGTCGGCGTGGGGACGGCTCGGTCGCTTCGAGCGGTCCCCCAGGCACCCCGCTGACCGTGGGCCGAGCCGTGGTACCGTGTGGCTTCTCCCGCGGTCCGTCATTCCCACCGGTGCGACTCTTCTCCTTTTCGATGCTCATCGGGCTCGGCGCGGTGCTGGGCCATCTGTACCTGTACCGTCGGCTGGTCCGGCCCCTGCTGCCTGGCCGCCTGCCCCGGCTGCTGGCGCTGGCCGTGCTCGTCGCGATGACGGGCGTGATGGGGAACCGGCGCACCGTGCTGGACCTGCTTCCGGAGCGCGCCGAGGGGCTGTTCACCATGGCGGTGTACACGTGGATGGGCGTGGCGCTCTGCCTCGTCATCGCCCTGCTCCTGACGGACGTGGGCCAGGGACTCGCGGCCCTGACCCGGCGGCTGCGGCCTCACGCCCCGCCCGCGCCTGGCACACCCGCGCCCAGCGCCACCGTGGACGAAGAGCGGCGGCGCTTCCTGGGGCAGGCCGTGGCGGGCAGCGCCTTCATCGCGGGCGGCGGACTGGCCACCTATGGAAGCTGGCGTGCCTTCTCACCGCCGCTCGTCACCGAGCTGGCCGTGAGGGTTCCCAAGCTGCCCAAGGCGCTGGACGGGCTCACCATCGTGCAGCTCACCGACATCCACGTGGGCCACTTCATCCAGCGCCGCTACATGGACGCGCTCGTTCAACAGGCCAACGCGCTGAAGCCCGACCTGTTCGCCATCACGGGAGACCTGGTGGACGGTGACGTGGCTTCGCTCGGTGGCCACGTCGCCGCGCTCGCGGCGCTGAAGTCCCGCTACGGCAGCTACTTCGTCACCGGCAATCACGACTACTACTCAGGAGACGAGGCGTGGGCCGCGTTCCTGGAGTCGCTCGGCATCGAGGTGCTGCGCAACCGGCACGTGCGCGTCGGTGACAAGGGCGCCTCCTTCGACCTGGTGGGCGTGGACGACTGGAGCGGCGGCCGGCGGCGCAACAAGAAGGGCTACGACCTGGACCAGGCGCTCGCGGGGCGGAATCCCGACCGCGCCGCGGTGCTGCTGGCGCACCAGCCGGCGAACTTCAAGGTGGCGGCCGAACGCGGCGTGGACCTGCAGATTTCGGGGCACACCCACGGTGGACAGCTCATGCCCATGACCCTGCTGATTGGTCTGGCGTGGGAGCACTCCACGGGGCTGTACGCGCACGGTGACTCGAACATCTACGTCAGCCGAGGCTGCGGCTTCTGGGGACCGCCCATGCGCGTCGGCAGCCCGCCGGAGCTGGTGAAGCTCGTGCTGACGACATGACGCACCGGGACATCCGGTGCGCGGCCTGCCTGCTCACCGGGGAGCAGGCCATCGGGCGAAGGGCCCCGGCGGCCTGACTTCGGGTATGCTCCCCGCCAAATCAGGACCCGTAGGGTGGGTCCTCCAAAAATCTTGAGAGGCACACATATGAAGCGCCTGGGAAAAGTCGGTCTGCTGGTCGGAGCGCTCGCGCTGGGTGGTGCCGTCGTCGGGTGTAAGGCCGAGGACGACACCGCGAAGAAGCACCGCATCGCCGGCACCAACCACCTGAGCAAGAAGGAGTTCAAGGAAGCCGCCGCGGCCTACGCGCTGTCGCTCCAGGCGGACCCCAAGCAGGAGAAGGTCTGGGAGAAGAAGGCCTTCGCCCACATGCAGCTGGGGCAGATGAACGAGGCCTCCGAGGCCGTCCTGAAGATGGGCGAGTTCAAGACGACGCCCGCGGAGAAGGCGGAGATCTACCGGACGCTGGCCAGCATGCACATGACCGGCGGCACCACCGAGGAGGCCGAGAAGTACTTCAACGAGGCCCTCAAGCTGGAGCCGAAGGACGAGGCGTCGCTGGGGTGGATCGCGGAGATCTACGCGCAGCGCGGCGGCGCCCGCTCCATGGGTGCGCCCATCATCAAGGAGTCCCTGGAGAAGTCGCTCAGCTATTACGACCAGGTCATCGCCCTCAACCCCAACTCCGCCAACACCTATCTCAACAAGCGCGTGGTGATGGGCCGGCTGATGGAGTTCGAGCGGCAGCAGAAGGAGATGGCGCTCTCCGAGGTGGCTGAGAACGCGAAGAACAAGGAAGTCGTCGCCGAAGCGACCGCCCGCGCCGAGGAGCACCAGAAGCGCATGGACGCGTACCAGGTGCAGTTCGCGGAGATGACGAAGAAGTTCGGTGAGGCACAGAAGGCCGCGAAGGCGGCGGCGCCCGCGCCGTAACCCACCGCGACCTTCTGGACAGTCCACAGGGGCCTGGGACCGCGAGCCGGTTCCGGGCCCTTCGTGTTTCAGCCTATGGCGGCCCGCTGAATTTTTGGCCCGCGGTCCAGGGCTCGCTGACCTAACCTGCGCCGCCTCAACGACTCGAGGAGAAGAACCATGGACGTCCGCGCAGCGGTAGCGCTCGAGGCAGGCAAGCCCTTGAGCATCGAAACGGTGCAGCTCGAAGGCCCCAAGGCGGGCGAAGTGCTCGTCGAGCTGAAGGCCACCGGCCTCTGCCACACGGATGACTTCACCATGTCCGGACAGGATCCGGAGGGGTTGTTCCCCGCCATCATGGGCCACGAGGGCGCCGGCATCATCGTGGACGTGGGGCCCGGCGTCACGTCGGTGAAGAAGGGCGACCACGTCATCCCGCTCTACACGCCCGAGTGCCGTCAGTGTAAGTCGTGCCTGTCCCAGAAGACGAACCTGTGCACGGCCATCCGCGCCACGCAGGGCAAGGGCCTGATGCCGGACGGCACCAGCCGCTTCAGCCTGCACGGCAAGCCGGTGCACCACTACATGGGCACGTCCACCTTCGCGCAGTTCACGGTGCTGCCGGAGATCGCCGTCGCGAAGATTCGCGAGGACGCCCCCTTCGACAAGGTCTGCTACATCGGCTGCGGCGTGACGACGGGCATTGGCGCCGTCGTGTACACGGCGAAGGTGGAGGCCGGCGCCAAGGTGGTGGTGTTCGGCCTGGGTGGCATCGGCCTGAACGTGGTGCAGGCGGCCCGCATGGTGGGCGCGGACATGATTGTCGGCGTGGACATCAACAACGGCCGCAAGGCGATGGCGGAGAAGTTCGGCCTCACCCACTTCGTCAACCCGAAGGAGCTTGGCGAGGACCTGGTGCCGTACCTCGTCAACCTCACGGGCGGCGGCGCGGACTACAGCTTCGAGTGCATTGGCAACGTGAACACCATGCGCCAGGCGCTGGAGTGCTGCCACCGCGGCTGGGGTGAGAGCATCATCATCGGCGTGGCCGGCGCGGGGCAGGAGATCCGCACCCGTCCGTTCCAGCTCGTCACCGGGCGCGTGTGGAAGGGCAGCGCCTTCGGCGGCGCGCGTGGCCGCACGGACGTGCCACAGATTGTCGACTGGTACATGAACGGGAAGATCAACGTCGACGACCTCATCACCCACACGCTGAAGCTCGAGGACATCAACAAGGGCTTCGACCTGATGCACCGCGGAGAGTCCATCCGCAGCGTGGTGAAGTACTCATGACGGCGGCCCCCACCCTGCTGAGCGAGCACCGCTCCCATGGGGGCACCGTCGGCTTCTACCGGCATGCCTCCGAGGCGTGCGGCGGCGACATGCGCTTCGGCATCTTCGCTCCGCCCCAGGCGCGGGAGCGGAAGGTGCCGGTGCTCTACTACCTCGCCGGGCTCACGTGCACCGAGGAGACCTTCCTCATCAAGGGCGGCGCCCAGCGCGTGGCCGCGGAGCTGGGGCTGATGCTGGTGGCCCCGGACACCAGTCCGCGTGGCGCGGGCTATGCGGGCGAGGAGGCGTCGTGGGACTTCGGCGTGGGTGCGGGCTTCTACCTGGATGCCACGCAGCAGCCGTGGTCGGCGCGCTACCGCATGGGGACGTACATCACCCGGGAGCTGCCGGCGCTCATCGCCGCGCACTTCCCCGCCCAGGCGGACCGTGAGGGCATCTTCGGGCACTCCATGGGCGGCCACGGCGCGTTGGTGACGGCGCTGCGCAACCCGGGGCGCTACCGCTCCGTGTCCGCGTTCGCGCCCATCGCCGCGCCCATGCGCGTGCCCTGGGGCCAGAAGGCCTTCACCGGCTACCTGGGCGACAATCAGGAGGCTTGGCGGGACTACGACGCCACGGAGCTGCTGCGGTCCAGCAAGGTCCGCCTGCCACCGCTGCTGGTGGACCAGGGAACGACGGACAAGTTCCTCGCGGAACAGCTCCGGCCGGAGCTGCTGCGCGAGGCCTGCGACGCGGTGGGCCAGCCCCTCACGCTGCGCATCCAGGAAGGGTACGACCATGGCTACTACTTCGTCTCCACCTTCATGGAGGACCACCTCCGCCACCACGCCGCGCTGCTGAACGCGTAGGCGAAACGCCAGTCCTTCGCTTCGAGCCCCGTGCGCGCGGTGACGGCGTATGTCCACTGTCGCCACGGGGCCCACGCCGTCATCGAACAGGACCGCGCTGGCGGCTCGACGATTCGCCGCGCGACGCCCGGCTTAGCGCCGCCGCCTGCCTCCGCCCGCGAGCACCATCAGGATTCCGCCCACCAACGCCGCGCCGCCACCCGCCAGATACAGCGTGGTGCGGTCCGTGTTCCGGCCGGTGAACAACTCAGTGGCCCGCTCCGCGAGCGAGTCCCGGGCCTTGAGCCCAGACCACAGCAAAACGGCGCCCGCGATGGCGAGCATGACACCCAGCAACCGGACGACGCTCACGTTGCCTCCTGAAGTCGCGGGCCCCATGAAGATGAGGCCCGCGTCGGTCTCAGCGCTTCTTGCGCCCCGAAGGCGCCTTCTTCTTCGCGGCGGTCCCCGAAGCCTTCGCTGACTTCGCGGCGCGCGCCACGGACGGCTTCGCGGCCTTCTTCGACGGCGCCTTCGCCTTCGGCTTGGACGCGGCCACCTTGGTGGCCTTCGCCGCCCGAGCAGGCACGGCCTTCTTCGCCTTGGCCGTGGCCTTCTTGGGCTTCTCGGCCTTCTTGGCCTTCTTGGCGGTGGCCTTCCTGGCGCTTCCAGCCGGGGTCTTCTTCCGCGCGGGGGGCCGCGCCGCCTTCACCACGGCCTTCTTCCGCGTCGCCTTCCGCTTCGGCGCGGCCACCGCGGACGCAGCCTCGGCGGGCGCGGGCGTCTCAACGGCCACAGGCGCGGCCCGAACGGGCTCCGGCGTCGTCTGCGGGGGCGCCTCCGTCACGGGCTTGTCGTGGGCCCGCTCAGGCGCGGCCCGGACGGGCTCCGGCGCCGTCTGCAGGGGCGCCGCCGTCACGGGCTTGTCGTGGGCCCGCTGGGGCGCTTCGACGGGCGCCTCGGGCTGAGCAGGGCGCGGGGGCTCCATCGAGAAGGCCTTGTCGTCCTCGGACTCGCCCCTGGGCTTGGGCGCGGGGAACCGGGGTCCCGGTCCGCCCCGCGGCTTCTGCTTCTGGAACGACCGGCCGTGGGAGGCGCCTCGGGCTTCGGGCCCAGGCTGACGCTGGGACGCCAACGCGCGAATCCGGTCGAACCCCGGGTGCGGAGACCGGGCGGCGTCATCCCCTGTCGGCACTTCCCATGGCGCGGGCGCGGGAGGCGCTTCGGGCGGAAGCGGCTCGGCCGTTTCGGCGGACACAGGCGCCGGTGCCTGCGGCTCCGGGCGGATGAACGTCCTGCGCTTGGGCCACGCGGGCGACTCGGAGCGTGGAGGCTCCTGTCCTTCCGGTGCCCTGGGCGGGAACCGAGGCTCCTTCCGGTGCGGTGCGGCCTCCTCACGACGGCCCTCGCGGGAGAAGCGCCCACGGGGACGTCCCGAGCCTGTCTCCTCGCGAGGCTCCTGGGGCGCGGGCGCGCCCCGGCCCGCGGCGGCTTCGTGTTCGCGGCGGCCCGGGCGCCCTGCCCGCTCCCGCCGCTCATCCCGCTCGCGGCGCGGTGGCGCCTCGGCCGTCCACGCCCGACGCCGCTGCGGCTGCTCGCCCCGAGTCGCGACACGGGTCAGCAGCGCCTCGCCCTCGAACTGGAGCGCCTCGAAGTCGATCTTCTTCGCCGTCACGTTCACGGACGTCAGCCGCACCCGCAGCTTCTGTCCCACGCGCACCCGGCGGCCATTCGCGTACACCAGGGAGTGCGTCAGCTTGTCCAGCTTCGCCCCCGGCCCCAGCGTCTCCGCCTTCACCAGGCCTTCGACGTGCACCTCGTCCAGCTCGACGAAGAAGCCGAAGTCGGTGATGGCCGCCACGGTGGCGGCGAACTCCTCGCCCACGCGGTCCTTCATCAACAGGCACGCGTAGAAGGACACCACCTCCCGCTCGACCTGCATCGCCGCGCGCTCGCGCTCGGAGCACTGCGCGGACATGTCCTCGAGCTGGTCCTCCTCGCGCTCCAGCATCGACGGGGTTGGCTTGCGCCCCTTCCGCGCCCAGTGCGCCTTGAGCAGCCGGTGCACCAGCAGGTCCGGGTAGCGGCGGATGGGCGACGTGAAGTGCAGGTAGTGCTCGGCGGCCAGGCCGTAGTGGCCCACGCGCGACGACGTGTACACGGCCTGCATCATGGAGCGCAGCAGGAGCTGGTTCAGCGCCCGCTGCTCCGGGTGGCCCTGGAGCTGGCTGACGAAGGCATCCAGCTCCTTCGACGACACGCCGTCCTCGACGCGCATCTTGAAGCCATAGGCCTCCGCCAGCGCGGCGAAGGTGGCCAGCTTCTCCGGGTCCGGCTCGCCGTGGAACCGGTACACCGTGGGCAGGCCCTCGTCCTGGAAGAAGGTCGCCACCGCCTCGTTGGCGGCGAGCATGCATTCCTCGATGAGCCGGTGGCTGTCCTTGCGCTCGCGCTTGTCCATGCGCGCGGGCAGGCCTTCCTCGTCCAGCACCACCTTGTGCTCGGGCAGGTCGAAGTCGATGGCGCCGCGCTCCTTGCGCATCTTCATCAGCGCGCGGGCCAGCGACATCAGCCGCTCGAAGTGGGGCTTGTGCGCGTTGCGGTGCGGCACGTCCTTGCCGTCGAGGACGTCCTGCACCTCGTTGTACGTGCACCGCGCGACGCTGCGCATCACCGCCGGATACAAGTCGTAGGAGCGGCGGTGGCCCCGGCGGTCGAACGTCAGGTCCGCCACCATGCACAGCCGGTCCTCGTCCGGGCGCAGGGAGCAGATGCCGTTGCTCAGCCGCTCCGGCAGCATGGGCAGCACCCGGTCCGGCAGGTACACGGACGTGGCGCGCCGCAGCGCCTCCGTGTTGAGCGCGCTGCCTTCCCACACGTAGTGCGTCACGTCCGCGATGGCCACCACCAGCCGCCACCCGTCCGCGCGCTCCTCCACGTAGACAGCGTCGTCGAAGTCGCGCGCGTCCTCACCGTCGATGGTGATGAGGGGCATGGCGCGCAGGTCGCGCCGGTCCTCGCCGCGGGCCTCTTCCTCCGACACCGTCACCGCGTAGCGGTCCGCCTCGCCCATGACCTCCGGCGGGAACTCGTCGGAGAAGCCCTGCGAGTAGGCGACGCCCAGCACCTCGGAGCTCGGCGTGCCGGGCTTGCCCAGGGAGCCGGCCACCTCGCCGTGCAGCCCCCGGTCCGGGTCCAGCATCTGGGCACCGATGCCCAGCTGGACCTTGACCAGGTCCCCCTCGCGCGCCATCTGCGTCAGCGGCACGCGGATGGGGCCGGGCAGGCTCGAATCCGTGGGGTACACCACGGCGTAGCGGCCCTTCACGACGTAGGTGCCCACCGCCAGCTCGCGACGGCGCTGCACCACCCGGATGATCCGGCCCTCCAGGCGCGGAGGCCGCCCCGAGACAGCCACCACCACCCGGTCATTGTCGAGCGCGCGCTGGGCCTCGTGCGGCGGCAGGAAGACGTTGTCCCCTCCTTCGGCCGACAGCGGATGCACGAAGCCGAAGCCATCCCGGTGGACGTGGAGGATGCCTTCCAGCAGGCCATCACCTTCGGCCTCGCTGGCGCTGCCCCGGCGGCCGGGCCACTGCGCCCGCTCCTGTCGGAAGCCCCCTCCGTGCTTCGAGGCGCCCCGGCGATCACTCCCCGGGCCCCGCTCCTGCCAACCCGCGCGCTTGCCGCGCGCCCCCGGCTCAGGCCGACGGCCCGCGAAGCCGCCAGGGCCCGCCGCACGCGGTCCGGCCTGCCGTGGCCCTCGATTCGGACCGCCTTCGGGGGGCCCTTCGACGCCGCGCTGACGCCAGGCATCGGGAGCGCCCTGCTCCTTTGCACGCACGTCGGTTTCGCGCCGTGACGGCTGCCGGGGCACGAAGCGCTTGCCGTCCTTGAGGATGTCGCCCTGACGGACGAGCTCGCGCAGGGCGCGCTTGAGCTCCGTCTGTTGTCCAGGGTGCAGGCCCGCGAGCCGGAGGAGCTCCTTGATGCCCAGCGGGTGGTCTGCGTCAGAGAGGATCTGCTTGAGGTGTTCTGGAGAAAGGCTCACGGTGGGGTCGCGGCTCGGCCGCTACGGGAACGGGTAAGCCCGAAGCGGCCGAACGGGAACCCCCCGGCGACCGGCCGCCCCCCGGAACCTGCTCCGGGCGGCGCCCCTCAGGGCTTGACCGTGACGTTGATTTTGAAGGAGCGGTCCACCAGGCCAGGCGACAGCGCCTTGGCCAGGAAGAACTCCACCTCGAAGGTGCCCGGGTTGCGAGGGGTGAAGAAGAACTCGCGGGTGCCGGGACCGTCCTCGGGCGCGGGCTCGAAGTTGGCTTCGCGCAGGCCCACGCGCTTGGCCACCGTGGGCTCGATGGCCCAGGTGAAGCCGGGATGTTCGGGCAGGCGCACGGTGAGGCCGTGGTTGAGGCGCACGTCCACGGACGCGGGAACCTCTCCCTCGATGTGCACCAGCTCCATCTCGTCGCGGGACACGGCGCGCGCTTCGGACGGACGCGGCTCCACGTTCTCCGCGTGGATGCGGCCACCCCAGCCGGACGTCTTGTCGACGACGCCCTGCACCTGGAGCGTGTGCCCCACGTGCTTGCGCAGGGCCTTGGTGGCGAACTTGCCCTCGATGATGAATGACACCTGCTGGCGCGTGCCGCCGTTGGACACGACGAGCACGAACTCCTCGCCCGTCATCTCCAGGTTGCCGCGCACGCCCGCGAAGCCCTTGATGCCCGCGCCCATGCCGGCCGCCGTCACCATGGAGACCTCGCCGGGCGACAGGTAGCGCAGCCGCGCCTCTGTCTCCACCGGGGTGGCTTCCACCACCTCGGCGTCCGGCTTCTTCGCCGAGTACTTGCGCACGTCCACCACGCCAGCGTGGTTGGTCGTCTTGCGGATCAGTCCGCTGACGGAGACCTTGTGGTCCAGGTAGGCCGGGAGCACTTCCTGATCCGGGCCCTGGAGGAGGAAGGTCAGCTCGCGCTTGTCGCGTCCGACGACCACCAGGTGCGGCATGTCGTTGGTGACCACCAGGCGGCCCTTGAGGCTGCCCTCGCCCGTGACGCCGCGGCCTTCGCCGGCCGTCAGCAACTGCTCCATCTCACGCTTGGTGAGCGGCTCGCCCGGGGGCGGGAGCTTGGTGGCGCGAGGACGGGGCCTCTCCACCGGCGGAGCGGAGGGTACCGCGCTCGCCTTTCCCGTCTTGGCGCCCGCGGCGGACTTCGTCGCGGGAGGCGCCTTCGCCGGAGGTGCCTTCGGGGCCTTCGCGGCCGGTGGCGCCGCCTTGGCGGCCGAGGCCGTCTTCCCAGCGGGCGCGGCCTTCTTCGCGGTGGCCTTCTCCTGCACGGCCTTCTTCACCGCGCTCTTGGCCCCCTTCGTTACGTCCGATGCCGCTTTCGCCAATTTCGTCGCCGCCTTCGCCGCCCGCTTGGAGGCGTTCTTGATCAGATCCAGCCGGGCAGCGGAGTTCTTCTTCGCAGCGGGCTTTGCGCCAGCCTTGCCAGCGGGAGTCGTCTTCTTGGCCCCGGACTTGGGCTTGGCCATCGACGCAGTCTCCTTGAGAGGTCCCGTGTCCTTTCAACGGGTTGGCGGACCTACCCAGAGGGCAGGCAAGCCTCGCGATCACCGTTGCTTGTAACGATGATCAGGTAGGCTGTCAAACTAACACTTGATTATCTCACGGACTTTGTTCGTGAACGTGTCGAAGCCACAGGGCCACGGCATGGCTATAAGCCGGACATGAACGACTCCGCCACATTGCTGCCGGAAGAAGAAGCCCGGTCGCGGATCCTGGCCCTGTGCGCGCCCCTTCCCAGCGAATGGCTGCCCCTGGATGACGCCCTGGGACGCGTGCTCGCCGCGGACGTGACGGCGCAGCGGACGCTCCCTCCCTGGGACAACTCGGCCATGGACGGCTACGCGGTGCGCAGCGCGGACCTGGCGGGTCCCCTGCCCGTCCGGCTCGACGTCGGGGAGACCCTCTACGCGGGCGCGGCGGGCCACCGTGCGCTGGTCCCCGGGGTGTGCGCTCGCATCATGACGGGCGCGCCCCTCCCCGCGGGCGCGGATGCGGTGGTGATGCGGGAGCGGACGCGGCCCGTGGGCCAGGGCGGCGCGGATCAGGTCGACGTCCTCGAAGCGGTGGCCCCGGGACAGTTCGTGCGGCCCCGGGGAGAGGACGCACGGGAGGGGCAGCTGCTGCTGGCACGCGGCACGCCGCTGGGCATCCCCGAGCTGGGCCTCCTCTGGGCCCAGGGCCGACAGAGCGTGCCCGTGTCGCGCGCACCGCGGGTGGCCATCCTCTCCACGGGCGACGAGCTGTGCCACGCGGACGAGCCACCCGACGGCCGCATCGTGGACACCAATGCGCCGTCACTGGCGCTGGCGGTCCGCCGCGCGGGCGGCCTCCCCACGCGGCTGGGCATCGCTCGGGACACGCGCGACGCCGTGCTGTCCGCCCTCTCCCAGTTGGACGGGTTCGACGTGGTGCTCACCAGCGCGGGCGTGTCCGTGGGCGAGCGCGACTACGTGAAGGAAGTGCTGGCCGCGCTGGGCGTGGAGCAGCACTTCTGGCGCGTCGCCATCAAGCCAGGAAAGCCGCTGGTGGTGGGCCGTCGTGGCGCCACGCTCTTCTTCGGACTTCCGGGCAATCCCACGTCTTCCCTGGTGACGTTCGAGCTCTTCGTGCGCCCGGCCCTGCGCAAGCTGCTAGGGCATGCGCAGGTGGGGCCCGGACGCGTGGCCGGCCGCCTGGAAGGCAAGCTGGCCAAGGCCTCGGGGCTGGCGCATTTCGTCCGCGTCACGGCTGCCTGGCGAGAAGGCAACCTGTGGGCCCGTCCCCTGCCGACACAAACGTCGGGTGCCCTGCGTTCTGCGGCGGCGGCCACGCATCTGCTGCACTTCCCCCGGGAAGCCAGCAGCTTGACGGAGGGGGACGCGGTAGAACTGCTTCCGCTCTCATGGGTGGCCTGAGGAACGAAGGACGCCGTGGAGCATCCTCGTAGGGGCTCGTGTTCGAAAGTTCGAGCCCGCCTTGACTTGAGAACCTGAGGACTCCAAACAGGGGCCCGCATCTGGAGAGGATTCGACATGTCGGACACACGCTCACCTCAGGTCCTTCCGACCCGTAAGCCCACGCAGCACCTGGAGCGGTTCTCGGAGGCGGACATCCCCACCGAGCGCGGCTCGCTGCGGACCATCGTGTTCCGGGACAAGCGCAACGGGCGGGAGCACGTCGCGCTCGTGGTGGGACAGGTTTCAGGACACGAGGGTGTGCCGGTGCGCATCCACTCCGAGTGCCTCACGAGCGAGGTCTTCGGCAGCCTGAAGTGCGACTGCCGCCAGCAGCTGGACCGCTCGCTCGACTTCATCACCCAGGCGGGACAGGGCGTCGTGCTGTACCTGCGGCAGGAGGGGCGCGGCATCGGCCTGGGCAACAAGATCAAGGCCTACGCGCTGCAGTCCAAGGGGCTGGACACCTACGAAGCCAACCGGCAGCTGGGGTTCGCGGACGACCTGCGCACCTATGACATCGCGGCGGAGATGCTGCGGAGCCTGGATGTGCGCTCGGTGGACCTGATGACCAACAACCCGCTGAAGATCGCGGGCATGGTCGAAGAAGGCATTCCCGTCCGGCGTCGAATCCCTTCCCGGACCGAGCACAATCCGCATAACGTCGACTACCTGAGGACGAAGCGCGAGCGTACGGGGCACCTGATTGAGCTCTTCGCCGAGGACGACGACACGGAAGCCAAAGCCGGCTGAGAAGCCCCTCGCGCGGCGGCGGAACACCGTCACGCGCAACCAGGCCCGCGTGCCCTTCGAGGTGCGCTTCTGGGGTGTGCGCGGCTCCATTCCTTCACCGGGCGCGCAGACGAAGCGCTACGGCGGCAACACCCCTTGCGTGGAGGTCCGCTGCGGGGACGAGCTGCTCATCTTCGACCTGGGCACCGGCGCGCGCGCGCTGGGAAACGCGCTGGTGGCGAAGAAGAAGCCGGTGAAGGGCTCCATCTTCATCTCGCACTACCACTACGACCACCTGCAGGGCCTGCCCTTCTTCGGGCCCATGTTCCTGCCCACGAGCGCCCTGACGGTCTATGGCCCGGCGCGGCATGGGCAGTCGGTGAAGCAGCTCCTCAGCGGGCAGATGGTGCCGCCGTACTTCCCGGTGACGGCGGACGGCGTGTTCCGGGCGCAGCTCACGTACACGGACCTGGCCGCCACGCAGACGCTGCGGCTGGGCCCGGCGACGGTGCGCACCATCGAGCTGAACCACCCGGGTGGCAACATGGGCTACCGCGTCGAGTGCCAGGGCCGCTCGGTGGTGTACGCCACCGACCTGGAGCATGGCAGCGACATGGACGCCGCCTTCTACGCGTTCGCCCAGGACGCGGACGTCCTCATCTACGACGCCATGTACACCGAGGACGAGTACCACGGCCGCACCGGGCCGGCGCGCACCGGCTGGGGCCACTCCACCTGGCAGGCCGCGGTGCACGCGGCGGACAAGGCCGGGGTGAAGAAGCTGGTGCTCTTCCACCACGACCCGTCACGCGATGACGTGGGCATGGACCGGCTGCTGCGCCAGGTGCGCAAGCACCGCCCCGACGCCAGCGCCGCTCGCGAGTCCCTGGTCATCAAGCTGTAGCGCGCTTCACCGTCTCCCGCAGGCCCCGGAAGGGCAACCGCTCCAGGGCCGTGGGGACGTCGACCCACTCGAAGGCGTCGTGCTCGGCGCCCAGGCGCACGTCCGCGTCCGGCGGCACGTGGGCGGCGAAGCCGTTCTCCTCCACGAGTCGAGGTGGCAGCACCTCCCCCAGGGCGAAGGCGTGGCGGTAGTCCAGGTCCACCAGCGGCACGCGGAGGCCTGTCTCCTCCTCCAGCTCCCGCGCGGCGGCCCGCGCTGGCGATTCACCCGCTTCGAGCCTCCCGGTGAGGACCTGCCAGAAGCCTCCCCGCTCAGGTCGACGGCGCACGAGCAGCACCCGCGCTTCGGGCCCACGGCCCTTCACCACCGCGATGCTCACCGTCCGCATCGGCGGCGGCGCGTCCACGCGCTCGCTGTCGAACACGGCGCAGAAGCTGCTGGCGATGGCCTCCTCCACCTCCGCCATGGGGAGTGCGCGGCCCAGCTCACGCTGCATGGACGTGACGCCCGCTTCGCGGATGCCACACGGGACGATGAGCTGGAAGTGGTCCAGGTTCGTGTTCACGTTGAGCGCGAAGCCATGCGTGGTGAGCCAGCGCGACAGGTGCACGCCAATGGCGGCGATTTTTCGCGCGTCAGGAGCGCCCTCCTCGCCAATCCAGACACCGGGCCACTTGGGGATGGGGCCCGCGGTGATGCCCCACTGGGCCAGCACCTGCATGACGGAGCGCTCCACGTCGCGCACGTAGCGGCGCACGTCGTGCCGGCCCTCCGGCAGCAGGAAGATGGGATAGCCCACCAGCTGGCCGGGGCCATGGTAGGTGACGTCGCCTCCACGGTTGGTCTCGAAGACCTCTGCGCCCTCCTTCGCCAGCCGCGCGTCGCTGGCGACGATGTTCTCGCGCTTCGCGGCCCGCCCGAGGGTGAGGATGGGCGGGTGCTCCAGGAGGAGCAGCGCGTCGCCGCAGAGCCCCTGGCGGCGGGCCTCGCTGAAGAGGTGCATCAGCGAGAGCCCGTCCTCGTACTCCACGCGGCCCAGCCGGTAGACGGTGATGGTGTTCATGACGTTCGCTTCCTTCGGGCCTTCCGCGCGGACGCGGGCTTCACGGTGGGCGTCAGGCTCCACGCTCCCGTGGGCACCCGGTTGAGGAGGGCGTGCAGCTCATGGCCCGCGCGCGGCGAGCGGCTGGCCTCCAGGGCCAGCGCCATGAGCACGTCCTCGGAGGCGGAGACCGCGGGCTCGCGCGAGGACAGGCGCTGGCGGGCAATCTCCACGAATTCAGCGTGGGTAGGCACCTGGAGCGGCAGGAGCACCTGCACGTGCTCCAGGAGGTCCGTGGGCACGGTGCCGCGCACGGCCTGAGTCAGCGCGGCGGTGGTGGGCACGGGAACGCTGTGTGAGTCCCCGCGCAGGCTGAGGCCCCGAGCCTCCGTGCCCACGCCCCTCGCGCTCAGCACGACCACAGGCCGGCTGTCCTGGGCCAGGAAGGCTCGCAGGGCCGCGTGTGATGACGCAGCCAGGCGCTCCACGTCCTCCACCAGCAGGGCGCGCGCGTGAGTCGTCAGGTCCAGGTCCGCGACGGGGGTGATGACGCCCAAGCCCTCTCGCTGAAGCTGCTGGAACCAGACGCTCTTGCCGCTGCCTTCGGGCCCGACGACCAGCAGGGTCCGCGCGTGGGCCTCGAGCGACTGCGTCAGCAGCGCCTGCGTCGCGCCCTGCCCCACGAGCCCCATGCCGGGCACCACGGGACGGTCCCTCCGCGACACCGTGGGCGGAGGCACCGGGGTGACGTCGCCCAGGAGGGCTTGCGACTCGAGCAGGCAGCGCTTGCAGATGAACGCGCCCGCGGGCCCGGCGACCAGGTCCCCCGTGTCCGTGCGCGGACGGCAACAGAAGGAGCACCACGCGTCGAGCGCCGCATCCGCGCGCGTGGGACCGCGCTCGATGAGCCGGGCCCCTCCGCGCCGCCGAGGCGGCGCCTCCGTCTGGCGCGAGGACTCCTCGGCGCCTTCGACCGCGCCCGCGACACGCGCAAGCTGCGCTTCGAGCCGCTGCGAATCCTCCGCGACCGCCGTCTCGATGACCCAGGCCTGGGCGGCGTCGCCAGGCGCGTCGTCACCGGCGTGCAGGGTCGCCTCGCGCAGCGCATCCTCGATGAGCCGCTGCCGGTGGCCGACGTCCGGAAGCAACTCCGACTCCAGGGAACGCACCAGCCCGGACACAGGCAAGGCCTCTTCGTCGTCTGTGTCCGTCCCTGACCACGCGAGCACGGGCTCCGGCATCCACTCCAGCCGGTTCACCGCATCCGCGATGTCCGCGCGGCTGCCGTCCAGGCGCTGCGCGTGACGAAGCAGCTGCAACGCGCGGGACGGGTTGCCCGCCTGACGGTACAGCTCCGCCGCTTTCTGCAGGCACTCCACCGCACGGGCCACGTCCCCCTGTGTCTCGGCGGACTGCGCGGCGCGGATCAGCTCGCGAGGGTTCTCGGCCATACGGAGAGAGCCTAACCGGCTCGAAGCCACCGCGCGCGGCCCTTGAACGCGAGCCCCAGCGTCAGGCGCTTCCCGGCCCGGCTCCAGGGCCACCACGCCCCTCACGTCAGGGGCGTGGACCCGCCACGGCGCTCACCTCACGCCATGGCCAGGAACAGCAGGTCCGGCTTCTCCAGGTACTTGATCATCTCATACGTGAAGTCCGCCGCCACCGAGCCGTCGATGACGCGGTGGTCGCACGACAGCGACAGGTTCATCATGTCGCGCACGACGACCTGGTCCCCCACCACCGCCGGGCGCTTCTTGAGGCGGTGCACGCCCAGGATGCCCACTTCGGGATGGTTGATGATGGGCGTGGCGAACAGACCGCCGCTCTGCCCCAGCGAGCTGATGGTGAAGGTGCCACCCGTCAGCTCCTCCATCTTCAGCTTGCGGTCACGCGCGGCGGCGCCCAGGCGAGCCGTCTCACGCGCCAGGTCAGCCAGCGTCAGCCGGTCCGCGTTCTTCACCACCGCCACGGTGAGGCCGTCCGGCGTCGCCGCCGCCATGCCGATGTTGAACTCGCCGCGGACCACCAGCTCCTGCGCCGCCTCATCGAAGTTCGCGTTCAGGTGCGGGAACTTCTTCAGCGCCGCCACCGTCGCCTTGATGATGAACGGCAGGTAGTTGAGCTTGATGTTCTCACCGGCCGCCGCCAGCTGCGCGTTCAGCCGCGCGCGCAGGGCCACCAGCTCCGTGGCGTCCACTTCCTCGACAAAGGCGAAGTGCGGCGCCGTGAACTTCGACCGCACCATCTTCTCGGCGATCTTCTTGCGCAGGCCCCGAAGCGGAACGCGCTCGTCCGCCGCGCCCGAGCTGACCGCCGGAGCCGCGGGACGCGCCTTCTGCTCGGCCGGAGCCGCGACGACGTTCTTCTCGCCGCCCTCCAGCGCCGCCACCACGTCCGCCTTCGTCACGCGGCCCTGCGGCCCCGTGCCGGAGATCGCCGCCAGGTCCAGCCCGTGCTCGCGCGCCATCCGCCGCGTCACCGGCGTGGCCAGCACCTTGGACGTCGAGGCAGGCGCTCCACCGCCCTGGCCACCCGCCGCGGGCGCAGCGGCCACGGGAGCCGCGCTGGCCTCGGCATGGCCACCGGCCTGCGCCGGCGCGTCGCCCTCCACCTCCAGGGTGACGAGGAGCTGGTGCACCTTCGCCAGGTCGCCTTCATTGCCGTGCGTCTTCACGACACGGCCCGCCTTGGGCGCGGGGACGGTGACGGTGGCCTTGTCCGTCATCACCTCGGCGAGCACCTGGTCTTCCTTGACGGAATCCCCCGCCTTCACGTGCCACTTCACCAGCTCACCCTCCATCACGCCTTCACCAAGGTCGGGGAGCTTGAATTCGAAGATCGCCATGGAGTCGTCTTTCCGGGAAGCAGGGGTGTGGGGTCAAGCCATGAATCGGAGCGTCACCGCTCAGCCGAGCCGCTCGAGCCGCTCGCGCTCCATCAGGCCCTTCATGAAGAACTCAGCGGCCCGGTAGCTGGACCGCACCAGCGGACCGGAGGCCACGTAGAGGAAGCCGTAGGACTCGGCCAGCGTCTTGTATGCCTCGAACTGCGCGGGCGTGACGAAGCGCTCCACGCGCAGGTGGTACTGCGACGGCTGCAGGTACTGGCCCAGCGTCAGCACGTCCACGCCCACGTCGCGCAGGTCCTTGAACGTCTGCTCCAGCTCCGCGTCCGTCTCCCCCAGGCCCACCATGACGGACGTCTTGGTGTACAGGCCCTCGGGGCGGTGCTTGAGGTACTCCAGCACGCGCAGGGACTGGTGGTACTTCGCGCGCCGGTCTCGCACCGTCGGCGTGAGGCGCTCCACCGTCTCCACGTTGTGCGCCACCACGTGGGGCCTGGCCTCCGCCACGGTGGCCAGGTCCTGCTCCACGCCCTTGAAGTCCGGGATGAGCACTTCGACGATGGTGCGCGGGCTCTCCCGGCGCAGCTCGCGGATGGCGGAGGCGAAGTGGCTGGCGCCGCCGTCCGGTCGGTCATCCCGGTTCACGGACGTGACGACGATGTACTCCAGGTCCATCTCCTTCACCGCCTGGGCCAGATGGATGGGCTCCATCGGATCCAACGGCGGAGGCGCGCCGACCTTCACGTGGCAGAAGCGACACGCGCGCGTGCACACCTCGCCCATCAGCATCACCGTGGCGGTGCCACCGCCCCAGCACTCGGCGATGTTCGGGCAGCGGGCCTCTTCGCACACCGTGGCCAGCTTCGTCCGCTTCACGATGGCCTTGACCCGCTCGTAGCCTTCTCCGTGCGGGAGCCGCACCTTCAGCCACTCCGGCTTGCGGGTGGTCTCAGTCACCTGGGGGAGAGGGAACCGGTCGGGAGTCGCCATGGATCGCGGGCCTTCTATGGGTTGGACGGAGGACGTTCAAGCGGAAGCCACTGACGCGAGGCGTCAGCATCCACCAGTCGTCCGCCAGTTGTCGCCTCTCTACTAATGCCCCCGGCGGTTGGGGACAGGCCAGCAGCCCCGTGAGAGCGGCCAGTCAGGAGATCGTCGCCTCGCGCGGCCGAGTGGGCCGGAAATACGAGGGGCCGTCCGCGGCACACCGGGACGGCCCCTGGGACTTCAAGCGAGGCGCCGCCGCCTAGAAGTGGCGCGGGTGGCCCAGCGTGGCCTCGGCACCCTCGTGCACGATTTCCGAGAGCGTCGGGTGCGCGTGGATGGTGTTGGCCAGCTCCTCGGTGGTGATCTCCAGCTTCAGCGCGACACACGCCTCGGCCAGCAGCTCCGTCGCGTGCGGCCCGATGAGGTGCACGCCGAGGACCTCGTCGTACTTCCGGTCCGACACGATCTTGATCATGCCGGTGGCCTCGTTGGAGATGGCGGCCTTGGTCACGGCGCCCATCGGCGCGATGCCCACCTTCACGTCGTAGCCGCGCTCCTTGGCCTTCTTCTCCGTCAGGCCCACCGAGGCGACCTCGGGGTAGCAGTACGTGGCCGACGGCGTCAGGTCGTAGTTGATGGGCTGCGGGTTCTTCCCGGCGATGTGCTCCACCGCCACCACGCACTCCGCGCTGGCCATGTGCGCCAGCATCGGCGTGGGGATGATGTCGCCCACGGCGTAGACGTTCGGCTCGGAGGTGCGCAGCATCGAGTCGACCTTGATGTAGCCGCGCTCGGCCTGGATGTTCGTCTTGTTCAGGCCCACGTCCTCGGTGACGGGCGAGCGGCCCACCGCCGACAGGAGGATCTCCGCCTCCAGCGTCTTGGTCTCGTTGCCCACCTTCATGGTGACGCGCACGCCGTCCGCCGTGTGCTCCACCTTCTCC
Organism: Myxococcus vastator; assembly: GCF_010894475.1. GTDB lineage: Bacteria > Myxococcota > Myxococcia > Myxococcales > Myxococcaceae > Myxococcus > Myxococcus vastator. The sequence continues at coordinate 7,006 of NZ_JAAIYB010000001.1, read as the reverse complement.
ACCGCGGAGCCGGTGTGCACGTCGATGCCGCGGCGCTTGAAGATCTTCTCCAGCTCCTTGGAGATGTCCGCGTCCTCGATGGGGAGCAGCGCGGGCAGGTACTCCACGATGGAGGTCTTGCTGCCCACGTGGTTGAACACGGAGGCGAACTCACAGCCCACCGCGCCAGCGCCCAGCACGATGATGCTCTTGGGGACGCGGTCGATCTGCAGGATGGAGTCGCTGTTCAGCACCCGCTTGTGGTCCACGGGGACGTTGGGCAGGGACTTGGGCACCGAGCCCGTGGCGATGATGATGTTCTTCGCCTCCAGGACCTGCTTGGAGCCGTCCTCGGCGGTGACCTCCACCTTGCCCTTGCCGGCGATGCGGCCGTGGCCCTTGACCACCGTCACCTTGTTCTTCTTCATCAAGAAGTCGATGCCGTTGGCACCCTTGGTGACAATCTTGTCCTTGTGCTTCATCGCGTTGGGCCAGTTGATGGCCGGGCTGCTCACATCAACGCCGAAGTCAGCCGCTTCGCGGACGTGGTGGAACAGCTCCGCGGTCCACAGCAGGGACTTGGTCGGGATGCAGCCGCGGTGGAGACAGGTGCCACCCAGCCGCTTGTCCTTCTCGATGATGGCCGTCTTCAGGCCCAGCTGACCCGCGCGAATGGCGCCCACGTAGCCGCCGGGGCCCGAACCGATGATCACCACGTCGAACGTCTCAGCCACGCACGCCTCCGTAATTATTGCGGATGGAACCCGGTGGGGCTGATAACCCCCGGTCCCGGTTGGAATCAAGGAGTTTGCTCGTGCGCCGTTTCCCGCTCCGAACCCTCCTCTTGATGTTGGTGGCACTCATCGCCTTCGGACGCCTGTGGTGCGTGACGCACCCGGAGGAAGCGCCCGGTCCTCGGCCAGCGCGAATGGCCCAGGCGGGTGACGACGTCCCGTCCGGAGCCCCCGCTCGCTCCTCCACCCCTGAGTGCCGCACCCTGGAGCGGGCGCTCGAAAGCGCCCTCCGCGCGCCCCAGGAGCCCCGGGTCCTGGCGGAGGCCCGCCAGCAGCTCGACGCATGCCGTCAGCCGCCCGTCCGCGCCTGCGCGCTCGGCGTGGCCCTGGACGCCCGCTCGCCCTTATCCGAAGGAGAAGCCACACCGCTGCGTGGCCTGCTGGCCAGCCTGTGTGAGCGCTGCCCGCCCGCCGCCAATTCGTGCGCCCAGGCCGTGGGACAGGCCCTGCTGAGCGCCGCGGTGGGTCCGCATGTCGACACCGCGAGCGCGAAATGGAACCTGGAGCACGCGGGGGCAGGCCTGGGAGGGGCCTGTGCCTCGCTCGTCCAGTTGGGGCTCGCGCCCGCGGCCCAGTCGGGCCTCACCGTGCGGCCACCCGTGCTCGCGCTCACCGGAGCGCTGGCGCCCCGCTGCGCGCAGGCGGGACTCCTGGATGACGCGCTGCTGCGCGCCGCCGCCGCGAACCTCGTGGCGCCCACGCCCGCGCTGGTCGCCCTGGCCGCGGGCCCCACGCCTCCGGAGACGAGCGCCATGAAGCCGGACCAGATTGAGGGCACCGAGCCCGGCTTCCAGGCGTTCGACCGGGACGAGAATACAGGCGTCCCGGTAGGCCAGGCGCTCAAGAGCAAGCGCTGGGACGCGGACGGCGCGCTGCGCGCGAGCTACGCGCCCACGCTGAAGCAGCTCGTGTCGGTGACGGTCCGCGCCACGGGACCGGGGACGGTGCGGGCCATCGTCCGGACGCCGCGGGGCGTGGGCTTGAAGGATCCGGAGAAGGACTTCGCCTTCGTCAACCCCACCGTGTGCCGCTTCAGCGGCACGGGTCAGTGGGAGCAGTGCCCGCTGCAGGTGCCGCTGCGCGACGTGGACGCAGTGAGCGTCTTCCCCGAGCGCGCGGACACCGAGCTGAAGGAGCTGGAGGTCCACGGCGCCCGTTGAAGGCGCCGCCGAGGTCAGGCGGCGATGAGGCCGCGCTCCTTGGCCAACGTGAAGAGCGGCGCGGCGTCCTTCTTCAGCACCGCGCTCACGTCCTTGACGATGGAGTCACCCGACTTCGCGACCGACAGGAAGTTGTCGAAGGTGCGCGTGAGGATGAGCACGCCGGAGATGATGACGCGCTGAAGGTTGTGCTGCAGGTCCGTGCCTTCGTAGATGAGCCACGCCTGCTCCACGCAGGTGCGGCGGGCATCCATGAGGAACTGGTTGAGCACGGCGCGCTCGTTCGCGTCGGGCACCTTCGACTTCGAGCTCACCGACCCCACGTAGATGAGGTTCGTGTTGAGCCGCGTCGCCGCTTCTTGCATCTGCGCCAGCACCAGCGTCACGTCCTCCTTCGTCGGAGGATTCTCCCAGCGGGAGAAGATGACTCGGTCGATGATCTCCGCTTTGTAGGTCGGGCCGTTCACGATGCCTCCGGTGAGGCGAGCGCCTGACCGGCACCCGCCCGGCTTGCCACGCTGCCGTGCGGTCGGATCTGTAGCAGGAACACTCCATTCGTTGAAGTGCGCGACACTTGAACCGGCCTTCATTTCGCCCGGCACCAAGGGCCTGCCCTGCAGCGGAAACGGACAAATCCAACCGCACCGACTCCGACACTCAGGGAAAACACGTATACACCTGCGTCATCTCCAGGATTCGCCGGATACTGTCGTGAATTGGACGGGTGTGGTGGCTCAGCGGGCAGCGCGTTTGGCGAGCACCGCCTTCACGTCGTCGAGCGAGAGGCCCAGCGGCCGGACGGCGACGAGCACGTGGTAGAGCACGTCCGCCGCTTCCTCCGCGGCGCGTGATGCATCCGCGTCCGCGCACGCGGTCACCAGCTCCGCGGCCTCCTCGCCCAGCTTCTTCAAGCGCAGGTTGCGGTCCTCCAGCAAGCGGCGCGTGTAGCTCGGGGGCGCATCCGCGGGCCGGTCCACGGGTGCGGCGCGCCGGGCGAGCGTGTCATCCAGCGCGCTCAGCACATCCCAGCGGCCAGGGCCGAAGCAGGTCTCCGTCCCCGTGTGACATGCGGGGCCCGCCTTCTCCACGCGCGCGAGCACCGCGTCACCGTCACAGTCGGCGCGGAGCGCCACCACTCGCTGGACGTTTCCACTGGTGGCGCCCTTGTGCCACAGGCCGCGCGTGCGCGAGCGGTAGTGCATCTCTCCCGTGGCCAGCGTGCGCGCCAGGGCTTCCCGGTCGGCATGCGCCACCATCAACACGTCACCCGTGCTCGCGTCCTGCGTGACGACCGTCACCAGTCCATTGCCCTTCGCGAAGTCGAGCGCATCCAGGTCGAGCATCAACGTGTCTCCACGGCGCCAAGCCGTTCCCGCACCACGAGCGCCATGGCCGCGTTGGTGGCGATACCGTTTCCGCCGAACGCGGTCCGCTGGCCCGTCCAGTCGGTGAACACGCCGCCGGCCTCCTCGATGATGGGCTGCAGGGCCGCGCCATCCCAGGGCGACAGCAGCTCATCCACCATGACCTCCGCGCGCCCGGTGGCCACCAGCAGGTAGCCGTAACAATCCCCCCAGGTGCGGTCCACGGCCGCGTCCCGCGCGAGCGCGCGCCAGGCGGCACCGCGCTCCGGGTACACCGGGAAGCGCGCATCCGTGGACAGCACCACCGCTTGAGACAGCTCCGCCTGCGTGGACACGGCCGCGCGCCGGTCGTTCCAGAAGCAGCCCTGCCCCGGCGCCGCCACCAGCAGCTCACTCACCGCGGGGAAGTACGCGGCCCCCACGAGGATGTGCTCGCCTTCCGCCAGCGCCACCAGCGTGCCCCACAGCGGGACGCCGCGGATGAATGTCTTCGTCCCGTCGATGGGGTCCAGAATCCACCGGCGCTTCGCGCCCGGACGCGTCTCGCCGAACTCCTCGCCCAGGATGCCGTCCTGGGGGAAGCGCGCCTCCAGCCACTCGCGCGCACGGGACTCCGCCGTGCGGTCCGCCACCGTCACCGGAGAGCCGTCCGACTTCGTGTCCACCGCGAGGCCACCGCGGAAGAAGCCCAGCGCCACGTCACCCGCGAGCCGCGCCACCTCGGCGGCGGCCTGCATCAGCGTTCCCGAGTCCGTCATGCCACGCTCCGAATGTGAAGGCCGCCCTCGCGGAGCAGCGCCTTGATGGCCCCCACCGTGGTGAGGCCGTCGTGCAGGATGCCCGCGACCAGGGCCGCATCAGCGCCGCCCTCCTGGAACGCCTCCCGGACGTGCGCCGCGCTGCCCGCGCCGCCCGAGGCGATGACGGGCACTGCCACCGCCTCCGACACGGCCCGCGTCAGCGCCAGGTCATAGCCCGTCCGCGCGCCATCCCGGTCGATGCTGGTGAGGAGCACTTCCCCCGCCCCTCGCGCCACACACTCGCGCGCCCAGGCCACCGCGTCCAGGTCCGTGGGCTTCCTGCCGCCATGGGTGTAGACGCGCCAGCGGTCGCCGTCCCGCTTCGCGTCGATGCTGGCCACCACGCACTGGGCGCCGAAGCGCTCCGCGCAGGCGGTGAGCAGCGCCGGGTTGGCCACCGCCGCGGAGTTGATGCTCACCTTGTCCGCGCCCGCCCGCAGCGCCCGGCCCACGTCCTCCACCGTGCGAACCCCGCCGCCGACCGCCAGGGGAATGAAGAGCTGCTCGGCGGTGCGCCGCACCAGCTCCCACAACGTGCCGCGCTCCTCGGCGCTGGCGGAGATGTCGAGGAACGTCACCTCGTCCGCGCCCTCCGCCTCGTAGCGCCGGGCCAGCTCCACCGGGTCACCCACGTCGCGGAGTCCCTCGAACTGGACGCCCTTCACCACGCGTCCGCCCTTCACGTCCAGACAGACGACGAGCCGTCGCGTGAGCATCACTTCACCTCCAGGGACACGGCGCCCTTCATGCTGAACACCGTGCCCGAGTCCACCATGGCGTCCCGCAGCGCCAGCCCCAGCGCCTTGAAGGCCGCCTCCGTCGCGTGGTGGCTGTCCTTTCCGCGCAGCACGCGCAGGTGCAGCGTCACCCGGGCGTGCTCGCTGAACGAACGCATCCAGTGCTCGTAGAGCCGGTTGTTCAACGGGCCCTGGTAATAGAAGCGCCCCCCCGCATCCAGGCAGGCCTGCACCAGCGCGTCGTCCATGGGGATGGTGCGCTCGGCGAAGCGCGCGGCCGTGGCCGGAATCACCTGCTGCACCGCCGTGCCCAGCGTGATGGCCACGTCCTCCATCACATGGTGCGTGAGGTCCCCCCGCGCATGCAGCGTGAGGTCCAGCCCCGCGTAGCGCGCGAAGGTGGCCAGCATGTGGTCGAAGAACTTCAGCCCCGTGTCCACGACCGTGACGCCCTTGCCCGGCGACAGCGCCACCCGGACCTGCGTCTCCTTCGTCTCTCGAACGACAGTGGTCATCCCGCGAACTCCTGAGCGACTGCGCTCGCATCCAGCCTTCCGGTGTACAGCGCCATGCCAATGACGGCCCCGTAGGCGCCCGCCGCCGCCAGGGCCCTCAGGTCCTCCATCGTCGTCACGCCACCCGACGCGTACAGGCGGTGCCGGCTGGTGCTCGCCACCTCCCGCATCAGCGGCAGGTCCACGCCCGACAGCTGCCCCTCCTTGTGGACCGCCGTCACGAGCAGGCCCCCCAGCGGCAAGGGCTCAAAGGACGCCAGCACCTCGCGGATGTCGCGGTGGCTCCCCGCCGTCCAGCCTCGCGTCACCACCTCGCGCCCCTTCACGTCCGCGGCGACGACGACCCGGCCGGGGAAGCGGTTCGCGATGTCCGCCAGCCAGGCGGCGTCTTCAATGGCGCGAGTCCCCACCACCACGAACTCGGCGCCGCCCGCCAGGACGGCCTCCACCCGGTCGGAGTCGCGCACGCCGCCGCCCACCGAGAAGGTGAGCCCGCGCTCGTAGGCCGTCAATTGGAAGATGGCGTCCGAGTTGGAGCCCTTGCCCAGCGCCGCGTCCAGGTCCACGACATGGAACGCGCGGAAGCCGTGGCTGCGCCATTGCCTCAGCGCCTCCAGCGGATCCTCCACCCGGACCTTCTCCTCCGCGTACGAGCCGCCCACGAGCTGGACGCACGCGCCCTCGCGCAGGTCGATGGCGGGAATCGCAATCATGGCGCCACCTCCCGCAGGAACGTTTGCACGAAGCGCACACCCGCCGTGGAGGACTTCTCCGGGTGGAACTGCACGCCCACCACCCTTCCCCTGCGCACCGCCGCCGGGAAGCGGTCCTGCTCGTGCGTCGTCCACCCCGTCACCACCGAAGCCTCCGCGGCGCGGCAGACGAAGCTGTGCGCGTAGTACACGGTGTCCAGCCGCGCTCCCGCCAGCGTGCGTTCGTCCTCCACCTGATTCCACCCAATCTCTGGCACCCGCTTCGTTGCCAGTCGCGTCACCCGGCCCGCGAAGTAGCCCAGGCCGGCGCCCTCGCCTTCGTCACTGCCTTCGAAGAGCAGCTGCATGCCCAGGCAGATGCCCAGGCACGGCAGGCCCTGCTCCAGGGCCGCTCGCATGGCTTCACGCCCCGGCGCGAGCCGCGCCACCGCCGCCCCGAAGGCGCCCACACCCGGCAGCACCAGGACGTCGGTGTCCAGCGCGCGCAAGGGGTCCTCCTGGACGCGCACCTCCGCGCCCGGCACCGTGGCCAGGGCCTTGGCCAGCGAGTGGAGATTGCCCGCGCCGTAGTCGAACAAGGTGACTCTCATCGCAACGCCTCCCGCAGCGCCGCCAGCGCTGTCTCCATCAAGGGCCAGGGTCCCACACCGACTCGGAGCGCGTCGCCCACGCCCGTCAGCGACTGGAACGCCCGCACATTCACGTCCCGCTCCCGCATCCGCTCCGCCACGGCCAGCGCGCCCGGAAGCGGCACCATCAGGAAGTTGGCCTCCGAGGGCAGCGGCGACAGGCCCAGCGACACCAGCTCGCCACGCAGCCGCTCGCGACAGGCGACGGCCTCCTCCGCACGGGCTCGCACCCAGTCCGCGTCATCGTTCAGCACCGAGACGGCCACCGCCTCCGCGACGCTGGTGATCTTGTAGGGTCCGCGAGCCTTCTCCACC
>NZ_JAAIYB010000019.1 GCF_010894475.1 Myxococcus vastator | reverse complement strand
CCTTCGGACTGGACGTGGCGTTCCTCCCCTTCGGCGAGCGGGAGCCGCTGGAGCGCTTCTTCGCCGAGCAGGGCTCGAAGCTGTCCGCGGTGTTCGTCGAGCCCATTCAAGGCGATGCCGGAATCCTCGTCCCACCCCCGGGCTACCTGCGGCGCCTCGCCAGCCTGTGCCGTGAGCACGACGTGCTCCTGGTGGCGGATGAGGTGCTCACCTTCGCGAAGACGGGCCGCTGCTTCGCCATGACGGACGAGGAGGGGCCCATCCCCACCGACATCACCGTCATCGGCAAGAGCCTGGGCATGGGCGCGGTCTCCACGTCCATGGTCATCGCGCGGCGTGAGCTGTCCGTGCGCTCCAGCGGCGCGGTCTCCACGTCGGACCTGCGGCCCCTCACCTGCGCGCTCATGCGCGCGGGGCTCCGGTACCTCTCGGAGGAACGCCTCGTCGAACGAGCCGGATCGCTGGGCACGGAGCTGCGCGAGCGCCTGCGGCGCGACGTGGTGGAGGTCTTCCCGGAGCTGTTCCTGGAGGTCCGCGGCCTGGGCTACATGAACGGCATCGAGCTGACCGAGCGCGCCGCGGGCGGCCTCGCCCGTCTGCGCCACCGGCTCCTCGAGGCGGGCGTCTTCGTGGAGTTCATGGCCGGCGCGGGCAAGCGCTCCCACGGGCTGCGCTACCTGTTCCCCGCCATGCGCATCGCGCCGCCGCTCATCGCGGGCGAGGACGACCTGCGGCGCATCGTCGAGCGCATCCAAGAGGGCACCCGGAGGTTCGTGGAGTCGGGGCGATGAGCGACGCCCATCACACGCCACCGTGGCGCCACCGGGTGGAGCACGTCGACACCGATGCCTCGGGAGTCGTCCACTTCTCTCGCTATGCCTCGCTGCTGGAGACGGCGGCGCTGGAGGAGCTGGAGCGCAGGGGAGCGGGGCTCGGGGCGCTCGAAGAACAGCGGCTCGACCTGCGCGTGCGGGAGCTGCGTCTCAGCTACCGCGCCGCCGCGCGCTTCCAGGACTGGCTGCGGCTGGATGCCCGCCTGGAGCACGTGGGCCCCGCGAGTCTGAAGCTGGGCGTGACAGTCTATCGCGAGGGCTCCGCGCCCGAGCCGGTGCTGCTCGCCGCTGGAAGTCTGGACATGGCTGTCGTCAACCGAGAGAGCGGAGAACCCACATGCATTCCATTGACACTCAGCGCCGCGCTCAAGCGGTCACCCTCCCCCTGAACCCGACGGAGCGTCAGCCCAAGCCCCTGGGCTTCACCGCCCTGCGCCAGTGGCTCCGCCACCGGCACCCGATGATTCTCCTGGACCGCATCGTCGACCACGAGCCCGGGAAGTTCCTCGACGCCATCATCTCCATCTCGGGGAACCTGGACTGCATCGCGGGGCACTTTCCCGAGCGCGCCATCTATCCCGGCAGCAATCTCATCCAAGCCTTCGCGCAGGCTGGCATCATCCTCTACCAGATGAGCACCTCGCTGCTGGCCGAGGACGAGTTGACATTGATTGGCTCGGTGGAGAGCCGGTTCCTCCAGGTCGTCGTACCGGGGGACCAGGTGCTGCTGCGCGTTCAGGTGAACCGGCTGGCCGGAGGGCTCTTCGTCTACTCGGGCAAGGCGATGGTGGGCACCCGCCGGGTGGCGGCGTTCCGCGCCAGCCTCATCCGCGCCAAGGTCTCGGAGCTGGGCTCGCCGCTATGGTAGCGCCCGTCGCGGTGACGGGGGCCGCATGGAGCACGGCCCTCGGCCATGGGCTCGACGCCGTATGGCGGCGGCTGCTGGCTGGCGAGCATGGCTTCGTCGAGGTGGCCTCCCCGCACCGTCTGCGCAACACCCTGGCCGCGGTCATTCCTCCTCACGGTGAAGGTCCCGCGCTCCGGCTGCGGCGCCTGGCGGTGGAGACGCTCGGCCGCGCACTGGCGAGGGCGGGGCTGGTCGCGGGCGGCGCAGACACGCGCTTCGTGCTGGGCACGAGCCTGGGCGCGTGGCTCGACGATGCGCGTGAACGGGAGCTGCCCCTCCACACCTGGGCGGACGAGGTGGCCCGTGAAGTGGGCGCGCGCGAGGCGCCGGTCAGCCTCTCCACGGCGTGCTCCTCGGGCTCCGATGCCATCCTGGTGGGCGCGGAGCTCATCCGGTCCGGCGCCGCGGAGGTGTGCGTCTGCGCCGGCGTGGATGTCCTCACGCCGAGCAAGCGGCTGGCGCACTCGGCGCTCTCCACCATGTCGCCGACGCGGCCACGAGCCTTCGATACACGGCATGACGGCATGCTGCTGGGCGAGGGCGCTGGCTGCCTCGTGCTGGAGTCCATGAAGCATGCACGGGGACGCGAGGCACCGCTGCTCGCCGTCTTCCGGGGCGCAGGCTCGGCCAACGACGCGGCGAGCATGACGTCTCCGGACCCGGCCGCCACGGGAGCGCGGCTGGCGATGGAGCGCGCCCTCGCGGATGCAGGGGTGGCCCCCGTGGACATTGGCGTCGTCAACGCGCACGGCTCGGCCACTCCCGCCAACGACCGCGCGGAGGCTGAAGCCCTCCGGGCCCTCTTCGGCGCGGGGCCGTCCCCGCTCGTCTTCGCGACGAAGGGCGCGTTCGGCCACACCCTGGGCGCCACCGGAACCATGGAGGCGATTGCCCTCATCCTCGCGCTGCGCGAAGGCGTGGTGCCGCCCGTCGCCGGCCTGGAGCAGCCCGAGCGAGACTTCCCCTGTCCGCTCCCCATGGGCCGGCCGGTGCGACATGAGGAGCGGCTCGGCCTGAGCCTCACGCTCGGATTCGGAGGCTTCGACACCGCGCTCGTCTTCGAGGTCCCACGATGACCGTGACGTCTCTCGCAAGCACGTCCATCGTGCTCCGTGGCAGCGCCGCGACGCGGAGCGATGGCGCCAACCCATTCGCGGCGCGGGTGAAGACTTCCGTGCGCTACGCCGACCCGATGGCCTGGGCGCTGGTGTGTGTCATTGGCGACGCCACCGAGCCCCTGGGTGAGGACTTCCGGTCCGCGGTGGACCGGTGCGCGCTCATCCAGGTCGGTCCCGAGGCCCCCCTCGAAGCCATGACGCAAGCCGCGAGCGAGGCGCTGCGCGGGTTCGCCTCGCCCCTCCGGTTCCCCGCCGCCACGCCCAGCGCGCCGGCGGGCCTCGCCTGCATCGTCCATGGGCTCCGCGGTCCGACGCTCGCGTTGACGCTTCCCGTGGCGGACGGTGCCAGCATCGCCCTGGCGCTCGCCGCGGCCTGGCTCTCGCGAGGCGTCGTCGACTACGCGCTCATCGCGGGCACGGCATCCGTTCCCGGCAGCGCGCCCCGGGCCGCGTGCGTGGTGCTATCGCGTGGCGAAGGCCCCGCGGTGGACCCGGCGCTCCTGGTGAAAATCCTTCAGTCCGAGCCTCGCCCCCATGACTGAAATCGCCACGGACCTCGCGGGCCTTCCCCTGTCGTCCATCCAGGCGTTCCTGGGCCGAGTCCGGGACCTCACCACCTCCCAGCCGGTCCAGCCCCTGGCGCAACTCGCGGCCGCGTGGCGGGCTCGCGGGCTGCGACCGGGAGACGTCGTCCTGCTGGCCCTGCCCAACGGCGCGGAGTTGCTGGCACAGACCTTCGCCATCCTCGCCACGCGAGGCGTTCCCGCGCTGGTCTCCCCTTCCGCGCCCGCCGCGCGGCAGAAAGCGCTCGTGGAGTCCCTCCCGGCCCGTGCGCAGGTCGCCATGCGCCGCCCCGCGCCCCTGGCCCAGGACGTGGACCGCTTCGCCCTGGGCGGCGCCGAGGTGGCCCTGTTCTCCGAGGCGCAGCCGCCCACCGCGCGGCCCGGGGAGATGGTGCTGCTCACGTCGGGCACCTCGGGCTTCGCCAGCGGCTGCGTTTTCGACCTCGATGCGCTCTTCCGGAACGCGAGCCGTCACGCGGACGCCGTGGGCCTGCGCCCCAACGACACCGTGCTGGTGAACCTGCCGCTCTACTACTCGTATTCGCTGGTGGCGCAGGCCTTCGGCTCGCTGCTTCGAGGCGCCGACCTGGTCGTCAGCGGGCCGCCCTTCCAGCCCGCCGCGTACCTGCGCATGCTGGCCGAGCAGGGCATCACCGTGTCCGCCCTGACGCCGCTGCTGGTGCGCGCGCTGCTCCAGCAGGGCGGCGGCTTCCCGGGGGGATTGCGGTCGCTGGGTGTCGGAGGAGATGTCCTCTCCCCCGAGCATGTGGCGCGGCTCCTGCGCCAGCGTCCGCGAGGGGAGCTGTACCTCACCTATGGCCTGTCCGAGGCGGGCCCACGGGTCGCGACGCTGGCGGCCCACGCCGAGCCGTCCCACCGCTTCGCCTCGGTGGGCCTGCCGCTCCCGGGGACGCAGGTGTCGCTCGCCCCTTGCGGCCCCGGCAGCCAGCGGGAGCTGCTGGTGTCCTCGGACACGCTGATGAAGCGGCGCATCGGCCTGGTGGAAGGCGAGAAGCGTCACGCGTGGCGCGGCCCCCACCTGCTGGCCACGGGCGACATCTTCGACATCGACGCGGACGGCTACCTGTACTTCCAGGGACGGCGGTCCGACTTCCTCGTGCGAGGCAGCGAGAAAATCTGCATGGCCTCCGTGCGCCGCCTGGCCACCACGCTCCCCGGCGTGCTCAGCGCGCGCACGCAGGTCGTCACCGGCACGGAGGGAGACGACTACGAGATGGTCCTCACCATGGCCGACGACAGCCGTCCCAGGGAGCACCTGACGGAAGCGCTCTCTCGCCTCCTGCGGCTCGCGGAGCGTCCGCGGCGCATCCACGTCGTCTCCGCCGATGGCGCCACCGCCGCGCTGCACAAGTAAGCCCGTGCCCTCCTACTCAATCGTGAAGGACCTTCCGATGACGCTCGCCACCCCGAATGCCAGCCACCAGCCCCCGCGCACTTCGACGGAGGAGGTCCTCTGCGAGCTCTGGAGCGTGCTGCTGGAAGTCGAGCAAGTGGGCATCCACGACGACTTCTTCCAACTCGGCGGCCACTCCCTCATCGCCACGCAGCTCGTCTCACGGCTCAACGACATCTTCCACCTCCGGTTCCCGCTGCCCAGCATCTTCGATGCCCCCACCATCGCGGAGTTGGCGGAGGCCATCGAGGCCGCGCGCGGAGCCACGGCGCCAGAACAGGAGCTCGCCCTCCGCCCCGGCACGCATGGCAGCGACGTCCCGCTCTCCTTCGCGCAAGAGCGCCTCTGGTTCATGGAGCAGCTCCATCCCGGGACGGCCACCTACAACATCCCCGTCTTCTACCGCATCACCTCGCCGCTCGACGTCGGCGTGCTCCAGCGTGCGCTCGATGAAGTGCTCCGCCGTCACGAGGCGCTCCGAGCAACCTTCGCCGCCGGCGAATCGGGGCCTGTCGCGCGCATCACACCGTCGCGCGCGTTCCCCCTGTCGCTCATTGACCTGCGCCACCTCCCCGCCGAAGCCCGCGACACGGAGGTGTCGCGCATTACCGCCGAGCAAGCGCAGAGGCCCATCGATCTCCTCACCGGGCCCCTCCTCCAAGGCACGCTGCTCCGGGTCGGAGAACAGGACCATCACCTCCTCCTCACGGTCCATCACATCGTGTCCGATGGCTGGTCCGTGGGCGTCCTCATGCGCGAACTCAGGACGCTCTATGGGGACTTCGCGGCCGGCCGTCCTTCGTCGCTCCTCGAGCTGCCCATCCGCTATGCCGACTTCGCCACCTGGCAGCGGAAGTGGATGCCAGGGCAGAGCCAGGAGCGGCTCCTCCCCTACTGGCGCAAGCGGCTCGCCGGGGCCCCGACGCTCCTCGCGCTCCCCACCGACCGTCCACGGCCACAGGTCCAGCGGTTCAAGGGCACCCGGCGGACCTTCCACCTGACGGGGGAAACGACGCTGGCCATCGACGCGCTCTGCCGCAAGGAGCGCACGACGCTGTTCATGACGCTCCTGGCGGGCTTCAGCGTCCTCCTCCACCGCTACTCCGGACAGGAGGACCTGGTGCTCGGCTCGCCCATCTCCGGACGCATCCGGCCGGAGGTGGAGGGCCTCGTCGGCTTCTTCGTCAACACGCTCGTCCTGCGCAATGACCTGTCGGGCAACCCACGCTTCGTGGACCTCCTCGCCCGCGTGCGTGAGGTGACGCTCGGCGCGTTCGCGCATCAGGAGCTCCCCTTCGAGAAGCTGGTCGAGGCCCTTCAACCCGAGCGCACCCTCCGCCATGCACAGCTCTTCCAGGTGATGTTCGTCCTGCAGAACGCGCCCACGCTGGAGGCGGCTTCATCCGCCGCGCTCCAACTCGCCGCCACGGCGGAGTCCTGGGAGGTGAACACCGGGACGGCGAAGTGCGACCTCATCCTCTACATGGCGAGGACACCCGAGGGCCTCCGCGCCAGCTTCGAGTACGACACGGACCTCTTCGATGACGCGCGCATCGAGCGCATGGCCGGGCACCTCCAGGTGCTGCTCGCTGCCGCTGCCTCCAATCCGCTCCAGCGCCTCTCCGAGCCTCCCCTGCTCACGCCCGCCGAGCGACAGCGGGTGCTGCGCGAGTGGAACGCGCCTTCCGCTGACTTCCCTCGCGACCTCTGCGTCCACGAGCGCTTCTCACGTCAGGCCGCTCGGACGCCGGACGCCGTCGCGGTGTCCTACGGCGCGCACGCCCTCACCTACCAGGCGCTGGACGCGCGCTCCAACCAGCTCGCCCGCCACCTGCGTTCGCTTGGCGTGGGCCCCGAGGTCCTCGTCGGACTGTGCGTCGAGCGCTCCGTGGACCTCATCGTCAGCATGCTCGGCATCCTCAAGGCAGGGGGCGCCTACCTGCCGCTGGAGGCGTCGTACCCCGCCGAGCGGCTGGCGTTCATGCTCGAGGATTCGCGCGCCGGGCTCCTGCTCGTCCACGACGCCCGGCGCCAACACCTGCCAGCGTTCCAGGGCCCTGTTGTCCGCATCGACGCCGATGGAGACGCCATCGCCCGTCACTCCGCGCTTCCGCTTCCCCCTGTCGCCAGCGCCGACAACACCGCGTACGTCATCTACACGTCGGGCTCCACGGGCAGGCCCAAGGGCAGCGCCATCCTCCATCGGAGCGTCGCGGCCCTGCTGTTGAACTCCGACTTCGTCCACTTCACCCCGGAGGACCGCGTCGCCCAGGCCTCCAACGCGTCCTTCGACCCGAGCACGTTCGAAATCTGGGGCGCGCTGTTCCACGGCGCGCACCTCGTCGGCATCACCGCCGACCCGGCCCGTGAGCCCTACGCGCTCGCCGCCCAGGTCCAGGCCGAGGCCATCACCGTCATGTTCGTCACCACCGCCGTGCTCCACCTGCTGGCGCGCCAGGTGCCAGACGCCTTCCGCCACGTCCGCACGCTCGTCTTTGGCGGTGAGGCCGCGGACCCGCTGGCGCTGCGCGAGGTGCTCCGGCACGGCCCGCCCCGCCGACTGCTCAACGGCTACGGCCCCACCGAGTGCACGGTCTTCTCCACCTTTGAGCCCATCGACGCGCCACCGACGCTCGGCCACCCCGTGCCCATCGGCCGCGCCATCACGAACGGTCCCGTCTACCTGCTGGACAAGCACCTGCAGCCGGTCCCCATCGGCATCCCCGGCGAGCTCTACGTCGCTGGCGAGCGCCTGGGGCGTGGCTACTTCAACCGCCCGGAGCTCACCGCGAGGACCTTTGTCCCCGACCCCTTCAGCACGCAGCCGGGCGCCCGCCTCTACAAGACGGGCGACCTGGGCCGACATCTGCCCGACGGCCGCATCGAGTATCTGGGCCGCGTTGACCTGCAGGTGAAGATCCGTGGCTTCCGGGTCGAGTTGGGGGAAATCGAGGAGCAACTGCGTCAGCACCCGGCGGTGAAGGACTGCACGGTGGTGGCGCTGCAGGCGGGAGGGGACCGCAAGCTGGCTGCCTATCTCGTCGCCCGCCAGCAGGCCCCCGCGCAGGCCTCGCTGCGCGGCTGGCTGCGAGAGCGGCTGCCGGAGCACATGGTGCCCGCGTCCTTCACCTTGCTGCCCGCGCTGCCGCTGACACACAACGGCAAGGTGGACCGGCGCGCCCTGCCCACGCCCGAACCGGCCCAGGGGGACATCTCCAGCTACCAGCCTCCGCGGACCTCCACGGAAGAGGTGCTCTGCCGGCTGTGGGGCGCGCTCCTGGAGATGGAGCGCGTGGGCATCCACGACAACTTCTTCCACCTTGGCGGCCATTCGCTCCTCGCGACTCAGGTCGTCTCACGGGTCCGCGCCGAGCTCGGGGTGGAGCTCTCTTTGCGAACGTTGTTCGCGGAGCCCACGGTCGCCCAGCTGGCGAAGCACCTCTCCAGCACGGAACCGGCGGTGGCCCTCGCGCGTCCAGTGCCGCCCCTGCGAAGGGTGGCGCGCGACGGGGCGATGCAAGTGTCCTTCGCCCAGGAGCGCCTCTGGCGCTTCTTCCAGCGGGCGCCCGAGTCCAGCGCCTACAACATCCCCCGTGCATTCCGGCTGGTCGGCCCGCTGGAGCCACGCCATGTCGAAGCGGCGCTCCAGGGACTCATCGCCCGGCACGAGGCGCTGCGCGTCACCTACTCCGAGGAGGACGGTGTGCCGGTGCAGCGCATCCAGCCCCCGCCCCGTTTCCAGCTCCGGGAGGTGGACCTGCGCGGGAGGGACGACCGCGAGGCGGAGGCCATGCGCGACATGCTGGCGTCCGCGCTGCGCCCGTTCGACCTGACACGGGGCCCCCTGATGCACGCGTCGTTACTGCGGCTGGAGGACGAAGAGCATGTGTTGTTCTTCTGCATGCACCACATCGCATCGGACGGTTGGTCCCTGGGCGTCCTCGCACGCGAGCTGAGTCGGCTCTACACGGCCAGCGTCACGGGGGGAGATGCAGGGCTGCCGCGGCTGGACATTCAGTACCCCGATTATGCGGCATGGCAGCGCGACTGGCTGTCCGGAGAGGAGCTTCGGGAGCGGATTGGCTTCTGGCGCAACGCGCTCCAGGGAGCGCCCATGCTGCTGAACCTCCCCACGGACCGGCCTCGGCCGGCGACTCGGACGTTTAACGGCCTCCGCCAGCCCATGGACCTGGGAACAGCGCGCAGCCGGGCGTTGCACGCGCTCTGTCGCCGCGAGCAGGTGACGCCCTTCATGGCGCTGCTGGCTGCCTTCGGCGCCGTGCTGGCGCGGCATTCAGGGCAAGAGGAGGTTGTCATTGGCTCGCCCATCGCCAACCGACTCCAGCCGGAGTTGGAGCCGCTCATCGGGATGTTCGTCAACGGGCTGTGCCTGCGCGTCAACCTGCGCGGGGACCCGAGCTTCCGCGAGCTGCTCCGACGGGTGCGTGAGGAGACCCTGGCGGCCTATGCCCACCAGGAAGTCCCCATCGACCAGGTGGTGGCGTCGCTTGGGATTGAGCCGCCAGCGAACCGAACCCCGGTGTTCCAGGCGATGTTCGTCCTGCAGAACACGCCCACCGCGCCGCTGGAGCTGCCGGGCCTCACCGTGACACCGGTGCCTGTCAACCGTGGCTCCGTCACCTACGAGCTCACCCTGGCGCTGACGGAGACACCGGGCGGCTTCTCCGGAACGTTGGAGTTCAACACCGACCTGTTTGAACCAGCCACCGCGGAGAGACTGCATGCGGGCCTGGTGGAGCTGCTGGACGCCGTGCTGGTGAACCTGGACCTGACCATGGAGTCGAAGCTGCGGCCCCAGTAGAGAACGAACCCATGGCTGATGCGCAGCGTCGTCCAATCTCTGGCGTCACAGGGTAGACACCCAGGTAAACCATCCACTCCTCCGCCACTTCACTCAATCGTGGAGTTCGTCACGATGATGGGCGTGTCATCGTGATTCGAAATCTGCGGATGCGTCGGGTACCACGACCCGCCCGTGTTGCTGCGAATCACCGAGCGGTCGATGCGGATGTCCCCCGAGTGGTCATTGCTCACGAAGAAGATGGCGCTGCCGTGCGCATTGACCTCGTTGTGCTCAATCCGAGTGCCACAGAGTGACAGGGTCATCGTGTTCCCATCATTGTAGATGGCCCCGCCACTGCCCCCACCCGGCGTCCCCGGCCGCGCGGGATTGGCGCCATTGCCAACCGCCCGGTTGTGGGAGAACAGGCTGTTGAGGACGGTCCACGACACGCCGATGCTGCTGATGCCACCGCCATTGGAGCAGGCGCCGCCGTAACCCGCCTTGCCGCCGAAGGTCGTGTTCACCACATACACCGGCTGGTTCCGGTGCTGGCTGAACACCCGGAGCGCGGCGCCGCCCACGTCCGGCCCCACCTCCGCGCAGGCGTTGTTGAAGAACCGGGAGTTGATGACCTTCACGCGCCCGCCGCGAACCCAGACGGCGCCGCCGCCGTCGAACTCGGTCTCCGCCTGGGAGCTGGCGTCCACGAACGTCAGGTTCTGCAACGTCAGTCGGGGGTGGTCCTGGTCCTGGCAGTGCGCCGTCGTCCACACCTGATCCGCGTCGCAGGTGTTCATGTACAGGATGCGGTGCCGCCCCGCCCCGCTGAGCGTCACCAGCCCCTTGCCGTCAATGACAATCTCCGGCCCCGTGTCGTTGAAGATCTTCGCCGTCCGCTCCAGGGTGATGGTGACGGGCTCGGGACCACAGTCGAAGGTGATGACCCCACCCCGCGCCACCGCCTGGAGGAACGCGTCACTGGTGCAGCTCGCCGGGCTTCCCGTGCCGACGACGGTGGTGGGCCGGGAGACGTCCGCGAGGCCAGCCTCGGCCGGGATGGCGCACGTGGCCTCCGGATTCTGATTCCCGGCGGGAGGCCCCTCCTTGGGATTCGTCAGGGGGTTGGGCGTGTCCACGCCCGCGCCGTCCTCCGAGCACCCCAGCCCACCGGCGAAGGAAAGTCCAAGAAGCACGAGCGCGGGCAACCGACGAAATCTCTCCAGGTGCATGAGGCCTCCAGTCCGCACCCAGTGTAGCGCCCCATTCCGGCGGCCTGACCCGGCTCGCTCGGAATAGGGCCTCTGCCTGAAGCCTACCCAGCCGTCACGGCTGCCCGCCGAGCCACGAGCCCCATTGGACGAGCCGGCTGCCGCCCGTGGACTCACGCTGGCCCCCCGCCCCCACGCGCTCGGTGGCGCTGTCGAGCGACTGGAAGCGCGCTTCATACGGCACGCCCGCGAGCCCCGGCGCCCAGGGGTCCGCCGCATAGGCGTCCGTGGAGACGTGCCGCGTGCCCTCGTCGTCGTCCGTGCGCTGCTCGGTGTGCGTGGGCACGGTCCGGCCTCCCACGGTGAAGGTGCCACCTGCCCCCGCCTTGGCCGCGCCGGGAGGCCACGCCCCTGACACCAGCGCATCCATGGGGAGGCTCATCACCAGCTCCTCCAGGGCCTCTGGCTCCGCCTTGGAGAAGTCGGAGCAGGGGTCGCTCCCGGTGCCCACGGGCCCCTCCGAGCGAAGGACAGCGCCGCGCTCGGCGGTGAAACACACGCGCAGCACCTCCTGCGTGGGCGCCAGGTCCACCCTCCGGTCGTAATACGCGCCGGGCCCCAGCGGCCGCTCCAAGGCGGGGGCGGGGGCGCTGGCCTCGGCGGAGCCCTCCTGGAACTCACGCAGCGACAGCTTGACGCCGCCCGGCGTCCGGAACCCGGCGGACTCGGTGCTCGCCTCCAGCAGGCCGCGCGTCAGGTAGAGCAACGTCGAATCATTGGCATACACGCGCGTGCGCAGCGGACCATCCACGGGGCGCTGATCGCTGACATAGCGGGTGGCCTCCCAGTCGCGGCCGGAGAAGGAAGGACGCTCCGCCGTCACCTGCCCTGGACGCGGCACGTCAACCGGGCGCGTCACGTCCGAGCGCACCGGAACCACCAGGTCCCTCGCCAGCCGCGTCTGAGACAACGGATGGCCCGCCGCGTCCGTGAAGGCCACCCGCACGTAGACCCAGGGCTGCTGGACGGACACGACCTCCAGCGTCAACTGGCCATCGAGCGTGCGCGCGGCGTCAGCCTCACCGGGTGTGGGGCCCTGCGTCGCGGAGAAGGCATAGGTGACGCGGTCGCCCACGCGGGCGCGCTTCCAGGCCTCCGCGGCGGGTTGCGTCGTGGAGTTTTGACGCTGGGCGTCCACCGGTGAGGGATTGCTCGACATCGTGCTCCCACAGCCAGGAAGGAACGACAGGACCGCGCCCAGCAGCGCGGCAACAGGACAGGTGACGTGGCGCATTGGCATACGTGACTGGATACACCGGCAGTGCATTCACGCGCACCTCTCGTCGGACGCGTGTGTCCCTTCCCACCCCATTACAGGGTTGTAGTTTGTTTTCACCTGTGTCAGATCATGGCTGGGGTGTCTTTGCCCCACGGGGCAGGTGACCGACAACCAGACATCACTGTATGTTTTTGGAACGCTTGGCCGTTTCCGAGGAATCCAACGTCGTCTCGCGGGCTTGCGGCGGCCGACGTCAACTTCGTTTACGTACCCGTGACTTGGGCCTGGAGCGCATGGACTCCAAGCTAGTCAACGATTTCAGGTTTCTCGCCCTGCGGGACTCGTTGGCCCATCAATTGCTCAAGGCCGGGGCGCGTCTCACCGCGGCTGGTGGACACCAGGCGGAAGGCGCATCCCCCCGTAGTCAAACGGACGAGGAATCTCCGATGCCCATGTTCCAGAAGATGTTCAAGGGAGCTGCTGTCCTCGCGGTGACCGGTAGCATGATGCTGACGGGCTGCGGCACCGACATGCAGGCCGGTGAGCAGAACGAGCAGGATGAGATCATCGCCAACCTGGTCGAGGCCGGCTTCCCGGCGGACGACATCCTGCTCTCCGACGGCCAGGTGTACGTGGGCCGCGACGCGCACGTGACGCTCGAGGCGTCCCGCGAGATGCTCCAGACGGACCTGAAGACGCAGGAGCAGTACCGCACGACGAACCTCGTCAGCTCGTCCATCTCCGTCATCTGCATCGTCCCGAACTCCTCGTACGCGGCCAACTCCACGCTGATGTCCGGCCTTGACCGGGCGATCGCCAACTACAACGCGCTGGGCCTGTCGTTCCGGATGCAGCGCGGCGGCAGCGGCTGCAGCGCGACCATCTCCGCGCGCACCACGTCCGGCGCTGGCGGCTCGGCGGGCTTCCCCTCCGGCGGCCGTCCCTACGGCATCATCAACATCGGCACCGGCACGGCCAGCTACGGCGTGGCCGTGGTCGAGCACGTCGTGACGCACGAGCTGGGCCACGCCGTGGGCCTGCGCCACTCTGACTACTACAACCGCAGCATCAGCTGCGGTGGCGCGGCCACGAACGAGGGCAGCGCGGGCGTGGGCGCCATCCACATCCCCGGCACGCCGACCACGGCCACCCGCGGCGGCTCGCTCATGAACTCCTGCTTCAGCTCGTCCGAGACGGGTAACTTCAAGAGCTCCGACGTCACGGCGCTCAACTACCTGTACTGAGTCATGGCGCGACACCCCACAGACTTCCGCATGACGCTGTGGGGTTCGCTCCTCGCTGGGACCGTCTTCCTGGGCTTCACCGCCTGCGGAGGACGGTCCGAGCCGGTCGAGCCCGCCGTCTGTGCGCCGCCCTCCAGTCCGGAGGTTCGTGCTTTCGCGCAGTGCGGTCCGACGCTCGACTTCACCCCCATCAACAGCTACGTGGGCGAATTCGCTGACGTCATCCAGGACCGGGAAGACGCCGTCGTGCTCATCGACGGGCGCTGCACCGGGACGCTGATTCAAGCGAGCGCGGGCGCCGTGGTGCTCACCGCGGGCCACTGTGTCAGGCTCGGGGACATCCCGCTGATTGTCTTCAACTTCGAGGACGACGCGGACGGCGACCCCTTGATTACGGAAGGCACCGTCATCGAGCAGTCGATAGCGCCGGACTATGCGCTCATCCAGCTCGATGTCCTGCCGGACGTCCCCCCCATTTTGCTGACGACCCAGGCCACCGAGCGGCTGGCCATCCTCCAGCACCCCCGCGGATACCCCAAGGTCATCGCCGAGGGCGATTACCTCGATTCGTGCAACGGGCTCGTCTTCTACGGCGACCTGGACACCCTGGTCAGCAGCTCCGGCGCGGGCGTCCTCAACCGGCGAGGGCACCTGCTGGGCGTCCATACCGACGGCGACTGTGAAGTCAGCGGCCGGGGCTCCAACCGGGGATGGACCGTGGAGTCGATTGTCGAAGCCTCCGCCTATCTGCAACCCGAGGACGTCGACGCGCCGGCCACGGCCACGCGCACCCCAGGGGCGGAGGCCCCCCACGCGCGGCTCGCGCCCTGAGTGCCGGGCCCGCTACGGCGCCGGAACGGTGATGTTCATCTTCACCGGGCGGTGCTTGTTGTCACCAGTCTGGGGCAGGAATTCGAGGCCCTGGGTACCAATGGCCTGGGACACGTAGAAGCCGTCGATGCGCAGGCCGGAGTCCGGGCCGCGCGGCTTCAAACCCGTGCGCGCGCCAATCTCGTTCGGGTCGCTGTCGACCACCTTGTTCCAGTCCGCGCCCAGGACGAGCAGCCGGTCACTGCGGTTCGCGAACGCCACCACGCTGTCCGCCATCCTGGCGTAGGGGCTCGCCAGGCCCGTCTGACAGCGGTCGGGTGGCATGTGCAGCGACGCGACCCGAATCCAGCGGTTGTTGTGCAGTTGCACGTCCACCCGGGCAATCCACCGCGTCATGATGCCGCCCCCCGGGCAGGCGCTGGCGTCCACCCCCTTCACCAGTTGCAGCTCGCCGATGCTCTTCACCGCGGACTTGCGGATGATGACCGCGCTCCCCTGCCGGTCCTCCGACGAGGTGTCCTGACGAACCGCCCAGCCGTCTCCGAGAATCTCGCGCATCCGCACGTACTTCGCCTCCTGGACGAACACGATGTCGGCCTCGGGACCAATGGTGTTCCAATCCCTGCGAGCCGCCTCGGCACGGTGGAAGTCCAGGTTGGCCGTCACGACACGCAGCTGCGCCACCGCCAACGACTGCGGCGCGGCCTGCTCGACGCGGGCCCAGGCCGCTCCGGACGCCACCATCACCGCGAGAACCACCCCTGTCAGGGCTGCCAGTCGCTTCATCACTCCACCCGTACCTTTCAAGAACGGCGTCGCCACGACGCCGCCCCAGGCTCGGGCACCAGAAGCTGCAAATCAAGACTTATAGGCTTAAGCCCCAAAACGTCATGCGACGGACGTGGAGCGAAACGCGTGCCCGCGGCGGCTCAGCCGGTGACGACCATGCCGTCGCGCACCGTCACCGGCCACGGGGTGAGCCGGCCACCCGAGCACGGCCCGCCCACGCACAGCCCGTCCTCCACCTGGAACAGGGCCCCGTGCCAGCCGCAGACGATGAGCTCCTTGTCCGGCGTCAGGTAGCGGTCCAGTTCGCGCGCGAGCGGCAGGCCCGCATGGGGACACCGATCCACGTAGCCGTGGACCGCGTCACCCTTGCGCACCAGGAAGCCGTGGAAGAAGGCGTCCCCCATCTGGAGGACGAGGTTGCGCGCCCCGGGGTCCTCCAGGGCGCTCACCGGGAGCAGCTTCACGTTGGCCGGTGTCGTCCAGACGCGCTTGCGCCCGGCCGGCGCTTCCCCCGTGCTCACGCGGCCCTCAAGGCAGCTTCGCCTTCTGGAAGCCCGCCCAGCACGCGTCGTAGTCCTGCTGAAGCGCCGGCGACTCCATGGCGAAGCGCGTGGGCCGGAGGACCCAGCGCGACTCGAACATGAAGGCCAGCGTGTCCTTGATTTTGTGAGGCTTCAGGTCCGCCTGGACGGCCTGCTCGTAGCTGGTCCGGTCCGGGCCGTGGCCGCTCATGCAGTTGTGCAGCGAGCCGCCGCCCGGGGCGAAGCCGCCCGCCTTCGCGTCGTAGACGCCGTGCACCAGCCCCATGAACTCGCTCATCACGTTGCGGTGGAACCAGGGCGGCCGGAAGGTGTGCTCGGCCACCATCCACCGCGGCGGGAAGATGACGAAGTCGCAGTTGGCCGTGCCCGGCACCTCGCTGGGCGACGTGAGCACCGTGAAGATGGACGGGTCCGGGTGGTCGAAGCTCACCGTGTTGAGGGTGTTGAAGCGGGCCAGGTCGTACTTGTACGGCGCCAGGTTCCCGTGCCACGCCACCACGTCCAGCGGCGAGTACGCATACCGGGCCGACCACAGCCGCCCCTGGAACTTCTGCACCACCTCCGTGGGCCGGTCCACGTCCTCGAAGGCCGCCACCGGCGTCAGGAAGTCGCGCGGGTTGGCCAGACCGTTGGCGCCAATGGGCCCCAGGTCCGGCAGGCGGAAGAACGCGCCGTGGTTCTCACAGACGTAGCCCGCGGCCTGGCCCTCCGGCAGCTCCGCGCGGAAGCGCACCCCGCGCGGCACCACCGCGATTTCGCCCGGCGCCACGTCCAGCACGCCCAGCTCCGTCACCAGCCGCAGCCGCCCCGCCTGCGGGACGATGAGCAGCTCGCCGTCCGCGTCGAAGAACACCCGGTCCACCATGGAGCGGTTGGCCGCGTACAGGTGGATGCTGAGGCCCGCGCCCGACGCCGCGTCCCCGTTGCCCGCGTAGGTGACGAGCCCGTCCACGAAGTCGGTGGGAGGGACCGGCGGGGGCTGGGGATTCCACCGCAGGCGGTTGGGCGAAGCGGGCACCTCGTCGAAGGGACCGCTGCGCAACAGCCCCTGCGCCAGCGGCTGGAACGCCGGGTGGTTGGCGCTGGGCCGGAGGCGGTACAGCCAGGAGCGCCGGTTCTCCCGGCGCGGGGCCGTGAAGGCCGAGCCCGACAGCTGCTCGGCATAGAGGCCGAACGGCGCCCGCTGGGGCGAATTCTGCCCCTCTGGCAGTGCGCCGGGCACCGCCTCGGTGGCGAACTCGTTGCCGAAGCCAGACAGATAGGCGCCGGGAGCCGTCTTGAGGACGCTCCCCGGCGACACCTCGGTGGAGGGCTGGGTGGTCACCGGATTCTCCTCGCAAGCGCAGCGCGCGGCCTAGTCGACCTTGATGACGCCGCGGCGAATCTGGTCCAGCTCGATGGACTCGAAGAGCGCCTGGAAGTTGCCGTTCCCGAAGCCCTCGTTGCCCTTGCGCTGGATGATTTCGAAGAAGATGGGCCCGAAGAGATTCTCGGTGAAGATCTGGAGCAGCAGACCCTCTTCCTCGCTGCCGTCGATGAGGATGCGATTCTTCCGCATCCGCGCCAGGTCCTCGCCGTGGTTGGGGACGCGCTTGTCGACCAGGTCGTAGTAGGTGTCCAGCGTGTCCTGCAGCGCCACGCCGCGCGCGCGCAGCCGCTCCACGGTGCCGTAGATGTCCGGCGTGGTGAGCGCCAGGTGCTGGATGCCCTCGCCCTTGTACTGGCGGATGAACTCCTCGATCTGCGACTTGTCGTCCTGGCTCTCGTTGAGCGGAATCCGGATGGCCTGGTCCGGGGCGATCATCGCCTGGCTGAACAGGCCCGTGGCCTGGCCCTTGATGTCGAAGTACTTCTGCTCGGTGAAGCCGAAGATGCGGTTGTAGAAGGATGACCAGGTGCGCATCTGCCCGCGGCGCACGTTGTGCGTCAGGTGGTCCAGCGTCTCCAGGCCCACGCTGTTCTTCGCCTCGGCCTCCTCGGCGCCGGGGAGCACCTGCCAGGTGTCATAGAGCGACCCCTTCGCCCCGTGGCGGTCCACCAGATACAGCAGGCTGCCACCGATGCCCTCGATGACATAGGAGCCCTCGCCCAGCGAGCCCCGCTCCGGGTCCGCCGCCTTGGCGCCGCGCTCCAGGGCCATCTCGTAGGCGGTGCGCGCGTTCGCCACGCGGAAGGCCATGCCGCTGGCGGACGGGCCGTGCTCCGCGCGGAACTCAGCGGCCTGCCCGGTCGGCTCGCGGTTGACGAGCAGGTTGATGCCACCTTGCTTGTAGCGGACCAGCTCCTTGGACGGGTGCTTGGAGTACGCGGTGAACCCCAGCCGCTCGAAGAGGCGCTCCATCACCTCGGGCTGGGGGCTGGTGAACTCCACGAATTCGAAGCCGTTCAGCCCAAGAGGGTTCTCTGCCGTATCCGCCATGACGCCGCCTCCGTGCGTTGCTGGGGCGCGGGCCTTCACGGCCCACGCGAGTCTCCGAAACGCCCCGGACTCGAGAGCGCCTCCACCAGCGAAAGTAGGAATGGCCCCCTTGCATAAAAAGTACAAAGTCCAGTCAGAGACTGTCAGGGGTTTGCACAACACCTTGCGTCGTGAATCCACCATCAACTTGCCCTGGGGACGGATGGCGCTCGGGCGGCGGAGGGCTGTTCACGGCATGACGCTGGACGTGGTTCAAGCGCCTGCTCCCCCGCTTCGTCGCGATTCGGCCGGACGCACGGGGATAGGACGCGGCAGTCTGCGTCGTTAGATAACGCATCCGCCCCGCACCTCACCGACCGCGTGAAACAACTCACCTCCCAGACTGAACTCCCTGGCCCTGGTGGCGAACTGGGGGAGCTGCTGCGCTCGCATGATTGGAGCCGCACCCCACTTGGCCCCTACGCGTCGTGGCCTCGCCCGCTGAAGTCGTTCGTCGCCATGATCCTGGAGATGCCGGCCCCCGCCATCATCTTCTGGGGGGACGAGCTCATCCAGGTCTACAACGACGGCTACGCGGTCATCATGGGCCCGCGCCACCCCCGCTACCTGGGCGCCACCTACCGCGAGTGCTGGCCCGACACCTATCCCGTCATCTCGCCCTGGATGCGCAAGCTCCTGGAGACGGGCGAAGTGACGCAGGTGGCGAAGACCTACTTCATGCTCACCCGCTACGGGTTCAATGAAGAGGCCTACTTCACCTTCGACTTCAGCCCCCTGCGGGACGACGCGGGCGCCATCGCGGGCATCCTCCAGGTCGTCTTCGAGGTCACCGACGTCGTGCTCAGCGAGCGCCGGCTGGCCACGATTCGCGCGCGGGCGCCCCGGGTGACCGGGCCTTCCGAGAGCGCCACCACGGATGCCATCCGGGCCCTGGCGGACAACCCCAAGGACATCCCCTTCGCGCTCATCTACCACTGGGACGAGGGCGAGCAGCGGCTGGGGCTGACGGCGTCCACGGGGCTCGAAGGGCTGGCGCAGCACGCCGTCATGGACCTGGGACGAATCACGGAGGCCACGAAGCAGGCCGTGGCGGCGAACGTCCCGGTCCTCCTGGAGTCGGTGCCGTCCATCCTGGGCGCCCGCCAGTTCGGCCCCTGGCCCGAGCCGACGGAGAAGGCGCTGGTGCTGCCCCTGCGCCGCACCCACACGGACAGCCTGCGGGGCGTGCTCGTCCTGGGCATCAGCCCCCGGCTGCGCTTCGACGACACCTATCGCCAGTTCTTCGAGGACGTGGCGCGCGAGGTGGTCACCCACCTGGCCGTGGAGCAGGAGAAGCGCGCCGAGCGCGAGGCTTTCGCGCACGCCCAGCAGGCCCGGGCCCAGGCCGAAGCGGAGGTGGTCCGGCGGGCCCAGGCGGAGACCGCGCTCAGGGCCAGCGAGGAGCGCCTGCGGATGGCGCTGGCCGCCGGCCAGTTGGGCGTCGTGGAATTGCAGTACGAGCGCGGCGTGCTGACGTGGGACGAGCGGGCCCTTCAGCACCTGGGCCTTCCCCCTGGCGCGTCCCCGACGCTGGCGGAGGCCGGGGCCCGACTCCATCCCGACGACGTGGACCGCGCACGGCGCACGATTGAACAGGCGCTGCATCCGGGCGCGGGGGCGGTTCGCCTGGAGTGCCGCGTGAAGGGCTGGGATGGCGTGCAGCGCTTCCTGCTGGCCATGGTGAAGACGCACTTCGACGCCCAGGGGCGGCCTGACCGCGTCGTCGGCGCCCTGCAGGACGTGACGGAGCAACGGAGCTCCGAACAGGAGCGCGAGCGGCTGGCCACCATCGTCGAGCAGTCCCCCGACTTCATCGGCGTGGGAGACCCGTCCGGCAAGGCGGTTTGGGTGAACGACGCGGGGCGGCGCCTGCTGGGCCTGAAGCCCGATGAAGACATCACCCGGTACCTCCTGCGGGACTTCTTCCTGGCCGAGGACCAGCCCTACGTGGACCAGCACATCGCGCCCGCCGTCCTCAAGGGCGGCCGGTGGGAGGGGGAGTTCCGCTTCCGGTACTTCCCGACGGGCGAGCCCATCGCGGCGCAGTACCACACCTTCGCCCTGGTGGAGCACGACACCCAGCGGCAGATGGGCATCGCCACCGTCAGCCGCGACATCCGCGCGCAGAAGCGGCTGGAGGCGGAGCGGGAGCGGCTGCTCGCCCGGGAGCGCGTGGCGCGCGAGGAGGCGGAGGAGGCCAACCGGCTCAAGGACGAGTTCCTCGCCACCGTCTCCCACGAGCTGCGCACGCCGCTCACGGCGGTGCTCGGCTGGGTGCAGATGCTGAGGACCGGCACGCTGCCGCCGGAGAAGCGGGAGCGGGCGCTGGCCACCGTGGAGCGCAATGCCCGCGCCCAGGGGCAGCTCGTCGAGGACCTGCTCGACGTGAGCCGCATCATGACGGGCAAGCTGAAGCTGGAGGTGTCGTCCGTCGACGTGAGCCAGGTCGTGGAGGCCGCGCTCGAGTCCCTGCGGCCCGCCGCCGACGCGAAGGGCATCCGCATCCAGGCCGCGCTCGACTCGAGCGGCACCATCATGGGCGACGTGAGCCGCCTGCAGCAGGTGGTGTGGAACCTCTTGTCCAACGCGGTGAAGTTCACCCCCAAGGGAGGCCGCATCCAGGTGCTGGTGGAGCGGCGGAACTCCTCGGTGGAAATCTCGGTGGCCGACACGGGCCAGGGCATCTCCCCGCGGTTCCTGCCGCACGTGTTCGAGCGCTTCCGTCAGGCCGACGGCAGCACCACGCGCAAGGCCGGGGGGCTCGGGCTGGGGCTGGCCATCGTCCGGCACCTGGTGGAGCTGCACGGCGGCACCGTGATGGCCACCAGCGAGGGCGAGGGCCGGGGGGCCACCTTCATCGTCAGCCTGCCGCAGGCCGTGGCGCTGCGGCGGGAGGTGCGGGTGCCGCCCACCCTCCGCGGCCCGTTGCAGGAGCAGGACATCCCCTGCCCGCCCCAGCTCGCGACCCTGCGGGTGCTCGTGGTGGACGACGAGGAGGACACGCGCGAGCTGCTCCGCAGCATCATCGAGACGTGTGGCGGCATCGTCACCACGGCCAGCTCGTCGGAGGACGCGCTGGCCGAGCTCCACAAGGCGTCCTTCGACGTGCTCGTCTCCGACGTCGGCATGCCCGAGGAGGACGGGTACCGCTTCATCGCCCGCGTCCGGGCCCTGCCCGCGGCGCAGGGCGGGGGCATCCCCGCGGTGGCCCTCACGGCCTACACCCGCATGGAGGACCGGACGCGCGCGCTGCTCGCGGGCTTCACCACCCATGTGCCCAAGCCCATTGAGCCGGTGGAGCTGATGGCCGTCATCGCCTCCATGGCCACCCGAGGCCCGCCACGACGGGCCTGACCTGGCCTACCTCACGAGTCTTCTTTTCCGGGGCGGCCAGCGGGGCTGGCCGCCCCGGAAATGTCAGACCCTTTCGGTAGTCTGCCTTCATTCCCGAAGCCGGAAAGGAAGGCCGAACCATGACCGTCACCCGTGAGAGTCCGCGCGTCTCCGTCAACAAGCTGGGCCAGTACCTCACCGCGACGCCGTCGCTGCGAAAGCGCATCATCCAGGGCCAGAAGCACCCGGTGGACCCGCGGCACCTGCGCTACCCCGCCGCCGCCCAGGCCATCATCGAGTTCCTGTGCGGAGGCCGGGACGAGGTCATCCTCCGCTACCACCAGCGGCGGCTCCTCAATGCCCAGCCGGAATCCGACTACGACGCGCACCGGCTGGCCCTGTGCGCGGAGGCGCTCCAGCGGTGCCTGGTGTCCGCGGGGGGGCTGAGCACCCAGGCGATTGCCAGTCCCGTGGACGCGGACCTGCCGCCGCTGGCGCTGGCGGGCGTGGACATCAGCGTGCGCCCGGACGTGCTGCTGCGCAGCGTGGATGCCCAGGGGCTGATGCGCTCCGGGCTGCTGAAGCTCTACTTCTCCAAGCACACGCCGCTGGACGAGCGCTCCGGGCAGTACATCGCCACGGTACTCCAGCGGTACGCCGAGGAGCGGCTGGAGCAGCGCGGCCCGGTGGACCCGCAGCTGGTGGGCGTGTTCGACGTCTTCGCGGGCCGGCTCTTCCAGGCGCCCAAGGCCCAGCAGCGCCGGATGAACGACGTCCGACTGGCGTGTGAGGAAATCGCCGCCCGGTGGGACGTCCACTGACGCGGTGGGGGCCTGTTCCCAGGGACTGGGGAGCGAGCAGGCGGGCGGACAGGGCTGGACAGCACCTGATATGGAATAAGCCGTCCCAGCCTCCGTCGGAGTAGACGTGAACAAGCTCGCCAGCATTGCCGCCCTCATCCTTGCCGCCACGGCGCTCGTGGTGGCCCTCTGGAGTCCACGTGAGACGGTGCAGGCTCCGGCCCCGTCCCCTCCGCCGGAGCTGCCCACCAGCGTCGCCGCGGACGTCATCAGCCTGGAGCGCCGGCTGAAGGCCCTGGAGGACACGTCCATCAGCCTGTCCCGACGGCTGATGGAGGTGGAGCGGCGCCCCACGCTGACGGCGGATGGGAAGGTGGTGGCCTCGCCGCCCGCGGCGCTCGCGGCGGAGGTGGAGCAGCTGCGCGCCGAGGTGCACGGCATGGTCGCCGGCGAAGCGCTGAACTCCGCGGGCGGCCGCGACTACCTCAAGGACGCGGTGCGCAACGTCCAGGACGAGATGCGCAACGAGCAGCGCGCCCAGCGCCAGCAGCAGTGGCAGCAGGCGCAAATCCAGCAGCAGGCGCAGCAGCAGGAGCGCGTGCGCAAGTTCATCACCGACGCGCGGCTGAACTACACCCAGGAGCAGACGCTGACGCGCCGGATGGAGGCCGAGGCCACCAAGCGCCAGGCGCTCATGGATGAGGTCCGCGCCGGCACGAAGTCCATGCGCGACATGCGCCAGGCGCTGCGCACGGAGAGCCAGCAGACCGACCAGGAGATGAACGCCCTCCTCGACGAGGCCCAGCGCGCCCAGTACCAGACGCTGCGCCGCGGTGACCGCCGCGTGGGAGGCCCCCCGGGCGGTCAGCGCGGAGGCCAGGGCCGCTGAAGCGCCGCGCCGTGACGGCGGCCCCCGTCATTCGAACGGGGGCCTCGCGTTGTGGGAGATGACGAGCACCTCCTCCGGACGCCGCTCCGAGCGCGCCCAGGCCAGCAGCGCGGCGAGCGAGTCCACCGCCTTCGCATCCGCCGTCTCCAGCGGCACATCCTCGCGGTAGGGGTAGAAGAGGTCCTTGGAGCCCAGGCTCTGCTCGGCCCAGCGCCGCCAGCCGGGCATCGTCCTGCCGGGCGCGGGTTGCAGGCCCACCACCTCGTAGCCCGCGGCGGAGAAGGGCCGGTACAGCCCCGCGACGGTGGCGCCCGTGCCGAAGCCACACACCACGCAGCGCACGGCGGGATACACGTCCCGGACGACGTCGAGCAGCCGCGTGGTCCACGACTCCACGCTCTCCACCAGCGAGCCATTGGCGAGCTGCCGGGGCCAGAACCAGCCCTGGCGCTCGTAGTCCAGCGCCAGCTCCCAGGCCTGGGTGAAGCCGTGCACGGTGCGCACCTCCCCACCGAAGCCGTTGGCGCGCAGGTACGCGGTGCCCAGGGTGTCCGTGAGGGCCACCACCGGCAGCCCGCGCTCGCGGCCCAGCGCGTCCAGCGCCAGCGCCGACGACGCCCCCGACAGCTCCACCAGTCCCTTCGTCTCCGCGGGCGCGGACTCGAGGTGATGAGAGAAGGTCAGGTACTTCAGACTGCCCGCCGGAAGCGCTCCACCCCAGAGCACCACCGGCCCCCCCGGCCAGGGCCGTGACAAGGGAAACACGACGCGCATGCGTGAACCTCCGTCCCCAACCTCCCCGGTGGGGACGTCCCACGCCAGCCGCGCGGCGCGGGCGCTGTCCGGACGTGGACCCGAAGTCGGCCCGCTCACCTGCCCAGGACACTCGCCCCCGCCAGGAGGCTGACGTGAAAAGCCTCTGCGGGAAGGCGGCTGTGCGATAGTCAGCGGCGGCTCCACATGCTGCGCCGGCTCCTTCCTACGCTCGTCGCCCTGGGTTGTGGCCTCCTGGCCCTTGGCTGGGGGCTGGTCAGCCTCCAGCGCATCTTCAGCCAGGAGCGTGATGACGCCCACGCGCAGCTTCGCTCGCGCCGGGACGCGCTGGCCCACGCGGCCGAAGAGGCCCTGCGGCAGAGCCTGGCGAAGCGGCTCGACGAGAGCATCCCCACCCTCCACGCCGCCGTGGGCGACCCGCTCGAGCCCGGCGAGGGCTACTACATCAACTTCCGCGGCTACCAGTTCCTGCCACGCCTCACCATCCCCATGCCGGGCACCGGGACGCCCGCGAAGGACGTGCACGCCCTGCTGCGCGCGCGGCTGAAGGACGGCGCTCCCTCCCGGGAATGGGAGCCGCGCCTCACGCGGCTGCGCGCGGTGGAGGCGGCGCTGGCGGCCCAGGACGCGCGGGGCGCGGCGACCCGCGTGGAGGAGCTGCTGCGCTACCACGCGGCGAACCGGCTGACTCCCGAGCAGGAGCTGCCCTTCCTGCTGCTGGTGGTGGAGCGGCTCCAGCGCGGCGCCGCCACCACGCCGCTGGTGCGGGCCCTGCTGCGCGAGGGACTCCCGGAGGACCTGGGCGGCTTCGCCCGGGCGTCGGGGCTGCAGCGGGACGTGCTGCGCGAGCGCTCACGCTTCACGCAGGCGGACTTCGACTTCCTCCATGCGCGCATCGTCCGGGTGAGCGCCGCGCTGGGCGAGCCCACGGGCGACTTCCTGGCCCGGGCGGGCGAAGCGGGCGCGGGCATGCTCGTGATTCCCGAGGCGCTCGAGGAGCCCACGCTCCTGGGCGAGTCCTGGTACGTGGCGCTGCGCGGCGAGGCGGTGTACGGCGTCGCGGTGGACCTGGAGGCGATGCTCCAGCCCATCACCCAGGACCTGCAGGCGCGCGGCCTCTTCGACGCGACGGGCCGCCTGCGGCTGCGCGCGGGCGGCGCCGTCCTCCCTCTGAGCACGCTGAAGCTGGCGGTGGACATGCCTCAGTGGGCGCGGCAGGAGGCGGACATCGACGCGCGCCACGGCCTGAAGACGCTGCTGGTGGCCGTGTGCGGCGGGCTCGCGGTGGCCATCGTCGCGCTCGCGGTGGTGGCCCAGCAGCGCAAGTATCGCTTCCTGGAGCTCAAGAGCGACTTCGTGGCCACCGTCTCCCACGAGCTGCGCACGCCCCTGGCCTCCATCCGCCTGCTGGGCGAGACGCTGGAGCGGAAGCTGGCGCAGGCGCCGGAGGTGCGTGACTACCCGTCGCGCATCGTCCAGGCCGCGGATGGGCTGCACTTCCTGGTGGAGAACATCCTGTCGTTCAACCGCATCGACAAGGGCCGCTGGACGCTGCGGACCTCGCGCGTGCGGCTGGAGGAGCTCATCCACCCGTTGCGCGACGACCTGGCCAGCGCCACCCACGTCCCCGTCCACATCACCTCCGATTTGGAAGGCGTGGAGCTGGAAGCGGACCCGGGCCTGCTGCGGATGCTGCTCTCCAACCTGGGCCGCAACGCGTGCGCCTACAACCGCAGGAGCCCCGTCGAGATCTCCATCCGCGCGCGAATGATTCCCGGCTACGGCTGCACGGTGCTCTTCCAGGACAACGGCATCGGCATCCCCGAGTCCGAGTGGGAGAACGCCTTCCTGGACTTCTACCGGCTGACGGTGCCCGGGACGGAGGTCCATGGCAGCGGGCTGGGCCTTGCCCTGTGCCGCAAAATCATGAAGCTGCACCGGGGTGACATCCAGGTGGCCTCCTCGGGGCCCGACGGAACCACCTTCGCGCTGATATTCAACGAGCCCGCTCGATGAACACCGCCACCTCCTCCCCTCCCTCGCGTCCCTCCATCCTCATCGTCGAGGACGATGCCCACCTGCGCGTCGGCCTCCGGGACAACCTGCAGGACGAAGGCTACCTCGTCGCCGAGGCCCCCAGCACCCGCGACGCGGAGCGGCTGCTGGTGGAGCGGGCGTTCGACCTGCTCATCCTGGACGTCATGCTGCCCGGCGAGGACGGCTACAGCTTCTGCCGCCGGCTGCGGGCGCAGGGCAACAAGAGCATGGTGCTGATGCTCACCGCGCGCTCGCTGGAGGACGACATCCTCAAGGGCTTCGAGGTGGGCGCGCAGGACTACCTCACCAAGCCCTACCGGCTGCGGGAGCTGCTGGCCCGGGTGCGCGCCCTGGTGCGCCGCTCCGGCACGGCGCCGCCGGAGCAACTGGGCTTCAGCGGCTTCACCCTGGACCTGGGCCGGCGGCAGGTGTCGCGCGCGGACGGATCGGGGGTGGAGCTGACGCGCACGGAGTTCGACCTGCTGGCCTTCCTGCTGCGGCACCAGGACCGGGCCCTGCCCCGAGGCGAAATCCTGGACGCCGTCTGGGGCCGCGACGTGGTGGTGGACCCACGCACGGTGGACAACTTCGTCTCCAGCCTGAAGAAGAAGCTGGGGTGGACGAGCACCTCCGGCTTCTCCATCCACACCATCCGGGGCGTGGGCTACCGCATGGAGGTCGCTTCGTCATGACACAACCATGACGAAGCGGTGGCCGACCCACCGCCATTCGAAGATGCCGACTCCGTAGGTTGACTCTTGCGTGGACAGGGCGCTCCGCAACCACCCGTCCCCGTCGGTGCCGTCCGTCTCGCACGGCCGCCACCGGGAGCGCCTGACGCCGAGGGAGGCATCCGGAATGTTCAAGTCGGTCATCGAACGGCAGCGGGCTGGACGTCTTGGCACAGGGGTGTGGGTGTCCATCGCCCTGCACGCGGCCCTGTTCGGGGCGGTGCTCTTCATCTCCGCGAGGCCGCCGGGGCCGAGCGAGCCTCCGGCGCCGAAGGAGCTGGTGCTCCGCGTGGCGCAGCCCCCGCGCGTGGCGAAGGGCTCCCCCGCCCCCGCGCAGCCGAAGGCAGCCGTCGCGCCGCGCCCGCGCCCGCGCAACCGGGACCGCGTGCCCGCGCGGGTGCCGCCGCCGGTGGTGGACGCGCCGCCCAAGCCGGTGGAGGCGGTGGCGAGCACCGACACCAGCACCGCGACGGACGAGCTGGCGAACCCGGGGGAAGGCGTGCCGGGTGGACACCCGGAGGGCTACGAAGACAGCGACGTGATTGGCGTCCCGTACGTGCCCGGCTTGAGCCCCGGACAGGAGAGCACGGGCACCGACGTCATGCCCTTCGGAAAGGGCATGTCGCCGCCCCGGCTGATGGGAAGCCCGGGCATCGAATACACGCACCAGGCGCTCGCCGCCCGCGTGGAGGGCACCATGGTCGCCAAGTGCGTCATCACGGTGCGCGGCGACGTGACGGACTGCCGCATCATCAAGGGCCTGCCGCACATGAATGAGTCCGTGCTCGAGGCGCTCCACGCCCGCCGCTACACCCCGGTGCAGTACCAGGGCCGGACGGTGAGCGTGTCCTACGTGTTCACCCTGCGGCTCAAGCTGCCCCGGTAGGGCGGCTCAGCCCCCGTGGCCGCCCGCCGGCACCAGGACGTGCGTCAGGACGTACTTCTTGAGGCGCTGGCGGAGCGCATCCTCCAGGGTGAGCGCGATTTGAGGGTGGACGCGCGCGCCCACCTCGAACAACACCGCCTCCAGCAGCAGCCCCTCCTGGGCGATGGCGAAGAGGCGGTCCAGCGTGGGGTCCGAGGCGTCCGTCTTGCCCTCCGCCTTGTGGCTCTCATGGACCGCCAGCGCCGAGGCCAGGCACTCCATCTCCTCCACGGAGGTGAACTGCTCCTCGGTGGAGCCCGTCATCCGCGCCCGGTGTGACGGCTCGCCCAGCCACAGGGCCTTGCAGTTGGCGAACGCCAGCCAGGACGGGTCGTGGTTGGGGTCGAACTGGATGGAGACGCCCTCCGCGTCGCGCTCGGCGAACCCGCGCGGAACAATGGTGTCACCGCGGATGACCAGGCCCAGGTGCGCGTTGGTGCGGAAGAACTGGCGGATGACGGGGTAGCGCGGGCTCAGCGACAGACACTGCGCCCAGGCCTCCAGCGCCTCCTCGAAGCGCCCCAGCTTCGCCAGGGCATTGCCCTGGAAGAACCAGGCCCGGTGGTCATAGGGGTTGAGGGTGGTGGCGCGGCTGTAGTGCGCGAGCGCGGTGGCCGCGTCTCCGGCGAAGTAGTCCGCGTCACCCCGGAAGACCCACGCCACGTAGCATTCGGGGCACAGCTCGGTGGCCTGGGCGTACAGCTTCGCGGCCTCGGCGTAGCGCTTCGCCTGGAAGTGGGGCTCGGCCTCATCGAGCAGGGCCTTCAGCCCGGCGGGGGTGGGCCACTCGCGAATGGTGCGGCGGCCGTCCTCCACCACCACCTGGGGGACGTCAATCAGGGCCACGCGCTGAGGCCAGAGCTGGTCGCCCCACCCGCCCGGAGGTGAGTCCTTTCCGTCGACCCGGTAGGCGACCGTGGAGTCCTCCAGCACCTTCACGATTTCGGAGGGCGAGAGGTACCGCGGCGTCTCGTCCTCCGCCTGGGACGTCTCGACGGCATCGGGGGGCGCTGCTGGGACGGGCTTCGGCGTGGACGCGCAACCCAGGACGAAGGAACAGCCGAGGACGATGAGGAATGGACGCACGCGCGAGGGCCCCTTCGAAGGATGCGAGGACAACGGCCACCAGTCTACGCCCGGGAGTTCCTCCATCCGGAGCCTCGAAACACATCGGCACAGCCCGAGCCCCCTCGCCTGGGAGATGTCCACCGCCAGGCAAGCATTCCGGAAGTGACCTGAAAGGGCTCGCGGGGCCGGCGCGCCTTCGTTAGAGCCGTGGTTCCGGGCGGCGAGGGCACGGTCTTCCCGGCCGTCCTCCAAGCCGCCCCGGGTTTCGGGGCAGGGACGATGCCGAGCACCTGGTACGACGCGGTGGTGGTGGGCGCGGGGTTTGGCGGACTGGCCACCGCGCTGGAGCTGACGCGGCGAGGCGCTCGCGTGGCGCTGTGCGAGTCGCTGAACTACCCCGGCGGCTGCGCCAGCACCTTCCAGCGGGGCGGCCATGCCTTCGAAGCAGGGGCCACGCTCTTCTCGGGCTTCGAGCCGCACCAGCTCTTCGGCCGGTGGATTCGGGAGCTCGCCCTGCCCGTCACGGTGGAGTGGCTGGACCCCGTGGTGGAGCTGCGGACCTCCACCTCGCGGCTCGCCGTGCACCGGGACCGCGAGCGCTTCATCGAAACCCTGTGCGCCCTGCCCCATGCCCCCGCGCCCGCGGTGCGGCGCCTCTTCGCGCTCCAGGCCCAGGTGGCCGGCGCCCTGTGGCCCCTCTTCGATGACCCGACGCTGCTGCCCCCGTTGGACGTGCGCGCCCTGCTGCGCCACGCGGGCCGGGCGCTCCAGTATCCCCTGCTGCTGCGGTGGCTGGGACGCCCCCTGGGCGCGGTGCTGGAGCACCTGGGGCTGACGGCGTTCGCGCCGCTGCGCACGTACCTGGACGCGCTCTGCCAGATTACCGTCCAGTGCAGCGCCGCCGAGGCGGAGGCCCCCTTCGCCCTGGCCGCCATGGACTACTACTGGCGCGGCACGGGCCACGTCCGGGGCGGCATCGGTCAGCTCGCGCGGGCCCTGGCGGGCGCGGTGGAGGCCCAGGGAGGCACCGTCCTGCTGGCCAACCGGGTGAAGGCCGTGACGCCGGTCGCCGGAGGATGGAGCGTGAGCGCGCGCCGAGGCGAGCTGCGGACACGGCACGTGGTGGCCAACGTGCTGCCGCGAAGCCTGAGCCGGCTGCTGGGCGTCCCCCTGGAGACGATGCCCCGCCTGGACAGCCTGTCCCGGCGCGTCGAGTCCGGCTGGGGCGCGGTGATGCGATACCTGGTGGTGCGCGCGCCCGATGGCGCGGATGGCCAGGCCCATCACCTGGAGTTGGTGGAGGACCCGGCCGCGCCGTTCATCGAAGGCAACCACCTGTTCATGTCCATCAGCGGTGAGGCCGATACAGGCCGGGCGCCATCGGGCCACCGCACCGTGACGGTGTCCACCCATGTGCCACTGACGACGCTCTCCGGGCTCCCCGCGGACGCGCAGCGCGGCTACTTGGAGGGCATCCAGGCGCGGATGGACCAGGGGCTGCGACGGCTCGCGCCGGAGTGGCTGGAGGGCCAGACGCACGCGATGACGGCCTCCCCCCGCACGTACCAGCGCTTCACGCAGCGCGACTCGGGCGCGGTGGGCGGCGTGCCCCGGCGCGCGGGCCTGGAGAACTACCGGCACCTGGGCCCCTTCCACGTCCGGGAGGGACTGTGGCTGGTGGGGGACTCGGTGTTCCCAGGCCAGAGCACCCTGGCCACCGCGGTGGGCGGCGTGCGCACCGCCGCGAGCATCGCCTCGCGAAGCTGAGGCGGGCCCCGCTCAGGCGTCGAGCAGGTCCGCCCAGAAGCGCACCAGCCGCCACACGTCCACCAGCGCCCGCGGCCCATCCATCTCCGCATGGGTGATGAGCGGCGTGGCCAGCGCGTGGACCTCGGTGTGGGGGCTCAGGGCCGCGGCCAGCCGGCGGGACTCCATGGCGGGAATCACCGTGTCCCCCGCGCCGTGCAGCAGGAAGACGGGCGCGGTGGGCGGCGGCGAGCGCTCCGGTGACAGCGCCGGGTCCGCGGCGAAGGTCTTCACGAAGGGCAGCAAGCGCGGGCCCAGCGCCGCCACGTCGCGCGTATTTACATGGCCCATCAACGTGGCCGCGGGCTCCGGCAGCTCCGCCTGGAGCTCGCGCGCCTGGGCGAACGTCTGCGCCGCGAGGCGGCCATCCACCATGGCCTGATGCGAGGCGCGCAGGAAGGTCCGGATGCCCGCGCGCAGGGGCTCCACCTGCTCGGCCGGCACCAGCTCCTCCGCCACGTTGAGCAGGATGATGACCACGCCATAGTCATGCGGGGCCAGGTGACTTCCATCCGGCAGCTCGCCCGAGCACAGGAAGGTGAGCACGCGCGGCAAGTCCCCATGCCCGCCGAAGGAGAGCGTGGCCGCCACCCTGTCTTTCAAGGCGGGCCGCCCCGCCGCCACCACCGACAGGCCGCCGGAGAAGCTGATGCCGAACAGGTTCACCTTGCCGTCGGGCGCCAGGTCCGCTTGCGACGCGGCCCACACGGCGGCGTCCTCGATGATGTCCGGCAGGCGCGGCGTGATTTCGTAGCGCAGCAGGTCCGGCGGCTCCGGGGTGAGCACCGCCTGGCCGCCCATGGCCAGGTCCTCCGCCAGCGTCACCAGCCGAGGCTCGTCGATGCCATCCGCGTGGACGCCCGAGGTCAGCACCACCGTGCGCCCACGCTGCGTCACCGGCCGGTACAGCCGGGCACGCACCGGGCCGTGACGCGTGGGCACCCGCACGTCACTCACATCGAAGGGCACGGTGCGCCAGTCCGCGAGCGCCGTCTCCACGCGGCCCTGCATGCCCGCCGCGCGCACCACCAGCGACAGGCCCCGCAGCCACCCCGGCACCACGAGCAAGCCCGCGGCCAGCAGCGCCACCAGCGCCGCCGCCAGACTCCGCCGCAGCCCCCGGCTCATTGGAAGAGGTGCTCCACGAAGGTGCACAGGCGCTCGCGCTCGAAGGGCTTCTCCAGCAGCCCGCGCGTGCGGCGGCCCACGAACTCACGCGCCTGCGCGGTGAAGGCGCCCCCCGTCATCAGCCCGGTGCGCAGCGCGAGGTCTGGCGCCAGCCGCTCCAGCTCCACCACGAAGTCCAGCCCGCTCATGCCCGGCATCATCACGTCGCACAGGATGGCATCGAACCGCTCCCCCATGGAGAGCAAGCGCAGGGCCTCGCGCGCGTCCTGGACGACGTGAATCTCATACACGTCACGCACCAGCCGGCTCACCGAGTTGCCCACGGAGGGCTCGTCATCGATGAGCAGCAGCCGCCGGCGGATGCGAACGGCCGCTGGCTCCGGAAGCGGCGCTGGCTCCACGCCCTCCGTCTGGCCCGCGGCCTGCGTGGGCAGGACGATGCGGAAGGTGCTGCCCCAGCCGGGCGCGCTGGAGACCTCGATGCGTCCCCCCATGGCCTGCACCAGCGTGAGGCTGATGGACAGCCCCAGCCCCGTGCCCTCTCCGACGGGACGGGTGGAGAAGAACGGGTCGAAGATGCGGCGTTGCACGTCCGGCGCCATGCCGTGCCCGTTGTCGGAGACCTCCAGCTCCACGTGCCGGCTGCTGCTGGCGCGCAGGGACACGCGCAGCCGGTTCTCCTCGGGCGCACGGTCCGGCAGCGCCTGGAGCGCGTTCAACAGCAGGTTCACGACAATCTGGGTGAGGCGCGCTTCGTTGCCATGAACGGGCAGCACCGGCTCCAACGTGCACGTCAGCCGGGCGACCAACCCCAGCTGGTTGCGGAGCAGCCGCAGCGCGCCGTCCACCACGTGCACCATGTCCACCGGGCCGTGCAGCTCTTCATCCGCGCGGGAGAAGGTGCGCAGGTCGCGGACAATCGCGCTGACGCGGCCAGCGCCTTCCTGGGCCTCCGCCACCACCTCACGCAGCTCCATGAGCTGGTCGTGAGACAGCTCCGGCTGGGAGAGCAGCTCGCGCAGGTACGAGAGGTTGGAGCTGACGTAGGACAGGGGGTTGTTGATTTCGTGCGCGACGCCCGCGGCGAGCGTGCCAATCGACGCCATCCGGTCCGCCAGCACCCACTGCGACTCCAGCCGCGCGCGGTCCGTGACCTCGTGGAGGCTCGGCGTGGGCGTGGCGTCCCCCTCCGACAGCGCCCACAGGCGCCGGCGCAGGCTCGCGAGCCGCACGCCCCAGTGTGTCCCGGGCGCGGGCAGACACTCATCCGCGCCGGCTTCGGCCAGCGCGTCGGCTTCCACGGGCGCGCGGTTCGTGAGCACGACCAGGTGCGTGCGGGGCACCCCGCGCAGGGCATTCAACCGCTGACAGCTCGTGCACAGCTCCGACAAGAGGCCGCCGTCGTCCCACAGGACGATGAGTCCTTCGGAGATGACCGCGGGCAACGTCCCCGCCAGGGGCACACGCAAAATCTGGCAGTTCCGTCCCGTGTCGGACTCGAGAATCCCTCGCTCGACCTCCTCCGACACCTCGGGAGGTAATGCCACCAGCGTCACAAACACGGCGTCAATCCTCCGGCCCCATGAGCCCCGGGTTCCGCGCGCGGGAGCCGGAGCCACGCACCCATTGCAGCGCCCGCGCGCTCCACGGTCAACGTCGTCGCGTCGCCGACAGTTCTCTGCCCTTCCGAGCGGTGGTTCCCGGGACCCGGCGGGTCGCCGTCGCCACCACCTGTGGCCCCACGGCGCATGCCTGCAGCAGCGGGCAGCGGCCGCAATTCTCCGCCACGGGTTGGGCGGGGCAGGCCCCACTCATGCCGTAGTGACACAGGGCGAAGTCGTAACGGACGGGGTCGGCCGGGTCCAACACGCGCAACGCGGCTGTCACCTCCTCCGCCGTGCGCCACGTCAAATCATTGCGGCGGGTCAATCCCAGGTGCCGCGAGATGCGACCCAGGTGGGTGTCCAAGGGAATCAGGAGCGCGGAAGGTGGCACGCGCTTCCAGATGCCGAAGTCCACGGTGTCCGGCCCTCGCACCATCCACCGGAGGTAGAGGTTGAGCCGCTTGGCCGCCCCCCCGCCCAGCGGCGAGGGCAGCAGGTGATTCAGCCCGCGCTCCGGCCCCAGGGCCTTTCGCAAGGCGTCCATGGGAATGGCGCGCAGGCCCGTCGTGAAGTGGTCCAACGCGCCGTGCAGGGTGTCCCGCTTCTGGAGTCCCTGGAGGAACAGCGCCTCCAGGCTGCCCAGCTCGCGCAGCACGCGGCCCATGCCCAGCAGGAGCACCGCCACGTCCGTGCCCACGTTGAAGCGGTACACGAAGCCTTCCAGCAGCGCCCGCGCCCCCGCCACGTCGAGCGCCGCGGCGAAGGCGGCGGGAGACGGCCCCATGCGGCGCAGCAGCGCGTCCACCTTGGGACGGAACAGGTCCGCGCGGCCGTATGCCAACCCGGCCGCCAGCAGCGCGCTGACCTCGATGTCTCGCGCGTCCTGGTAGCGATGCGGGAACTCCACCGGATCGAACGCGATGCGGGCCCGCGCGTCGGTGGACGTCAGCACGGCCTCCAGCCGGGGCCGGAGGTGCTCGGCGGCTCGCGGGGAGAGCCCGGTGGCCACGGCGGTGCGGCTCCTCGAGCGCGGTGTCACGACAGGGGCTCCCACATGGTGCAGGAACGGCGGGCCGTCGCCCTGTCTTCCCTCAAAGCGCCAGCAGCACGTCCAGCTGTGCCTTCACGGCGGTCGCCTCGTCATGCTTCCCGAGCTTCTCGTAGAGGGCCACCGCGTCCCGCCGCTCTTGTCGCTCGCGGTCGACGACGGCCTGCACGGCCTCCGGCGTCAGCGCCAGCCGGGGCACCTCACCACTCCCCAGTCCACCCGCGCTTCCGGCGAACCCGCCACCCACGGCGGTGGGCGCCACGCGCAGGTCCGGTGCTTCCGCGTTGTCGATGGCCGCGAGCGTCTCGCGCAGCACCGCCGCCGCCTGGGTGCTCCGCGCGCGCATGGCATCCTTCAATGCGGCGCGCAGAGCCGCCTTCCACTCATCCACGGTTCGCATGCGCGCACCCTATCGACGCGCGT
The DNA here is from genome assembly GCF_010894475.1 of Myxococcus vastator. Lineage (GTDB taxonomy): Bacteria > Myxococcota > Myxococcia > Myxococcales > Myxococcaceae > Myxococcus > Myxococcus vastator. Next base: position 5,567 of record NZ_JAAIYB010000019.1, on the reverse strand, counting down.
GGGGCGACTCAAGGTGCGCGCTCCGTCAGAGGTCTCCAGGCCCAGGCAAGCGACGCGGCCTGGAGACCCGACGCACCGGGAGCGTTACCGCAGCAACGCCGACGGCTGCACGGCGAAGATGAGGTCGTCGTGGTCGTTGTAGTTGCCCTCCATGCAAGGCGTCGTGCTTCCGCGATTGCGGAAGACCGCTCGCACGGCCTGGGCGGCGCTGCCCTCCGGCAGCGTGTAGGTGGCGGACAACGTGTGGAGGCCCTTGGACGGAACGGGCAGCGTGGTGACGTGCTGCCAGACGGGGTTGTTGGCGTCGGCCGCGAAGAACAGGTCCAGCTTGTCGTTGAGCTTGTTGTAGGCAAAGACGGTTGCCTCGACGCGCACCAACTTGCCCGGCGCGAACTCCATCCCGTCCAGCGTGGACACCACGATGCGCTCGTTCGACTGGTCCACCAGGTGCGTGCCCGACAAGCCGTCCCTGCAGGAGTTCTTGATGGTGTTCGGCGCGTTCACCTCGGGCCCGACGAAGCCGCCGCGCCCGTTGAGCAGCGTGCCGGAATCACACGCGTTGGAGGCCGAGGCACACCGCGGCGCCCTCAGGATGGGGTCGAAGCCAGCCGCGCTGGTCGCGTTGCTCACCGTCACGGTCACCGCGCCGCTGGTCGCCGCGACGCCCACGAGGTCAACCGCCCGCGCCGTCACGGCGTGGCTGCCGTTGGACACCGCGGCCGTGTCCCAGTTGAACGAATACGGCGCCGTGGTGTCGGTCGCCTTCAGCTCGCCGTCCACGAAGAACTCCACGCGGTTCACGCCGGAATCGTCCGTGGCGGACGCCGTGACGGTCGTCACGCCAGACACCGTGCTGCCGGCGGCGGGCGAGGTGATGGCGACCTCCGGCGGCGTCTCGTCAATGACCACCCCACCCTTGGCCAGCTCCGCCACGTACGCGGCGGCCAGCTTCGCGAACTTGAGCGCGTGGCGGGCATCGCCACCGCTGTTGTGGAGCGTGTCATTGACGGTGTGGATGTACGGGTTGGACGCGCTCAGCGGCGCCTCGAAGGGCATCGAGGCCGCGAAGCCCGCGCTCGTCCATGACGCATGGTCCGAGCACGCGTAGCCACACATCGTCGTGGTCCATTCGAGCTCGGGCTGATACGTGTCGATGAGGTTGGTGACGAACGTGTTCTGCGCCGCGTTCGTCCGGTCGCTCACCAGGGCCACGTCGATGTTCGACCGCAGGTTGTAGTTCGTCATGTCGAGCTGGAGCACGCCCACCACGTCGATGTCATCCGCCGCGTACCGGGTGGCGATCGCCGAAGAGCCCCGCAGGCCCACTTCCTCGGCCGCGTAGGCCATGAACTTCACGGTGCGCTCCGGGCGGTAGTTCTGGAGCATGGCCACGCGAATCACCTCGGTGAGCGTGGCGATGCCCGAGGCATCGTCGTCCGCGCCGGGCGCCGTGCTGCCGTTGCTGGTGGAGTCCAGGTGGCCACCGAGCACGACGACCTCTTCCGACAGGGTGGTGCCGGTAATCGTCAAGATGACGGAGGGCTGCGCCCACGAGGTGTGGTTGAAGAACTCGACGGTGACGTCGGAGCGCGTCGCCGGAACCAGCGACTCCCAGTACCCCTTCAGCCAGTTGGCTGACGTCACGCCCGTCGTCGACGTGTAGTAGCGCGTCGCGTAGCTGGACAGGTGGTCGATGACCCCTCGGATGGCCAGCTCCTGAACCCCCGCTTGCAACGCGTTGACCGTCGCCGCGTTGTCGAGGCTGTACGTGACGGCCGTGGCCTTGGCGGCCTTCGCCGCGACCGACGGGTCCAGCGCGGCGAGCGCGGCCGCTTCGGTGTCGTGATAGATGAAGCCACCACAGCGGTTGAGCTTCTCGTGCATCATCCGCGAGATGAGGTTGAGCTGGGACTCCCGCACGCGCAGCGCGGTGACGTCCTCCTTCTGACCGCTCAATGCGGGCGCCGCATGCCCAGCGCTGGCGAAGGCGGCGTTGACGTGTTCGAGGGCATCGGAGCCGAGGGTGATCCACACCTCGGGGTCGGAAACCGTCGCCGGGGGCGCCTTCGCGAACGCCGAGACACTACAGAGCACCAGGAGGACTGAAGCGAGGCGCTTCATGTTCATACGTTTCTCCACTGCCATGCGGGGACGTGCGGTTGAGATGGCAGGGAGAGAAATCCCCGCCTTCGCCGTCAACTTACACTCCCGGCGAAAACAGGGGACAATGCTCGTGACGAAACACGCCGGCCTCAGCCATTCTCATGGTTTGAGACAAGCGCGGCGTGGACGCTAACGCGACAGCTCACGCACCGCGTGGCCCAACTCGGGGAGGATGAGCGCCTCCAGCGCGAGCCGCACGGCCTTGGGCGAGCCCGGCAGCGCGAAGAGAATCATCCCCTGGCAGGTGCCCGCCGTGGCGCGGGACATCATCGCCGCGCTCCCCACCTGACGGTAGGACAGCATCCGGAAGAGCTCGCCGAACCCTGGCAGCTCCTTCTCGAACAGCGGACGCAGCGTCTCCACCGTGCAGTCGCGCCGGCCAATGCCGGTGCCTCCGGTGAACAGCACGGCCCGGGCCCCCGCCTCGCGCGCGGCGTCCAGTGCGCCGCGAATGGCCTCCGGGTCATCCTTCACCACGACGGTGCCAGCAATGCCGTGGCCCGCGGCCTCCAGGCCCTCGCGCAGGACCCGGCCACTTTCATCGCGCGCCGCGTCGCGGCTGTCCGAGCACGTCACGATGAAGGTGCTGACATGCACCGGGGCTCGCGCCTTGTGCTCCTCCGCCGGGCCGTGGTCGTGGCCGTGCGGGGGGTGGTGATGGTGGTCGTGGTGATGGTGGTCGTGGTGATGATGCGCGTGGTCACCGTGGTCGTGGTCGTGGTCGTGTCCGTCGTGTGCCATGGCAGGTGCTCCGGAGTGCGGGAGGGACTTCAGGGCGTGTCGGGCCAATCGATGACGAGCGCGCCGTCTTCGACCGTGACCTGCACCGTCGGCTGGTCGTCACAGACCCCCGGCGAGGTCGCGTTGTGCCCGGTGTCCATGTCGAAACCGACCTCATGGCACGGGCAGACGACCAGGTTGTCCTCGATGCGACCGCCGGACAGCAGACACCCGGCGTGGTTGCACCAATCGTCCAGGCCCTTGTAGCGCCCGTGGATCTTCGCGATACACACGTTGCGCTTGCCGACCTCGTAGCCCCGCATTTCCCTCTCGGCGAAGTCCGCCGGTCCCAGCTTGATCTTCGTCATCGCGGCCCCTTTTCCCACAACGCGGGACTGGCTGCACTCCCGATGCCCGGGCATTACCTTCTCCCCGTGACTCCCGACGTGACCATCCCCACTGCTGTCGACAAGGCCACCGTCGCCCAGGTCCTCCGTGACATTTCCCTCCTGCTCCAGCTCCAGGGCGAAAGCGGGTTTCGCGTCCGCGCCTATGACATGGCGGCGGACCGCGTCGCCGGGCTTCCCCAGGAGCTGGGCCCGCTGGTCGCGGAAGGCCGGCTGGAGAGCCTCCCAGGCATCGGCGCCGCGCTCGCCGAGAAGATCACCGAGCTGGTGACCACCGGACGGCTCGGCTACCTGGAGGAGCTGCGGGCGCAGTTTCCTTCCGGGCTGCTGGAGCTGACGCAGCTGCCGGACGTGGGGCCGAAGAAGGTGGCCACGCTCTGGCGTGAGCTCCAGGTGAGCAGCATCGAGGCGCTGGAGCGGGCCTGCCGTGAGGGCCGCGTGCGGCAGCTGCGCGGCTTCGGCGCGAAGAGCGAAGCGAAGATGCTGGAGGGCATCGCCGTGTACCGGCGCGCGCGCGGCGAGCGCAAGCTGCTGGGCGAGGTGCTGCCGGTGGCCACGGCGCTGCTGGAGCGGGTGAAGGCCGCGCCAGGTGTGGTGCGCGCCAGCCTGGGCGGCAGCGTGCGCCGGCAGGCGGAGACCGTGGCGGACGTGGACATCATCGCCTCCGCGCCGGAGGCCGGCCCCGTCCTGGATGCCCTGGCGAACGCGCCGGGCGTGGCCGCGGTGCTGGGCAAGGGCGAAAGCAAGTGCTCCGTGCGGCTGGAGGCCGGTGACCTCCAGGTGGACCTGCGCGTGCTGCCCGACGAGGACTTCGCCACCGCGCTGCACCACTTCACCGGCTCGAAGGCGCACCACATCCGCCTGCGCAACCTGGGGCAGGAGCGCGGCCTCAAGATTTCCGAGTGGGGCGTCCACCGCGAGGACGGCACCAAGGTGCCCGTGACGGAGGAGTCCGGGCTCTACGCCCTGCTGGACATGCAGTACGTGCCCCCCGAGCTGCGCGAGGACACCGGTGAGGTGGAGGCCGCGCGCGAAGGCCAGCTCCCCAAGGACCTGCTCACGCTGGAGGACATCCAGGGCGCGGTCCACGCGCACAGCACCTGGTCCGACGGGCGCAACAGCCTGGAGGAGATGGCGCTCGCGGCGCGGGCGCTGGGCCTGCGGTACCTGACCATCACCGAGCACAGCGAGGCGGCCATCTACGCGGGTGGCCTGAAGGTGGATGACCTCAAGCGCCAGTGGGAGGAGATCGACCGCGTCAACGCGGCCGTCCCCGGCGTGCGGCTGCTCAAGGGCATCGAGGTCGACATCATGGAGTCCGGCGCGCTCGACTATGCCGACAGCGTGCTGGAGCAGCTCGAGGTCGTCATCGGCTCCATCCACGTCCGGCACGGCATGGACGAGGACCAGATGACGCGCCGGATGCTGGCCGCGCTGGACAACCCCTGCCTCCAGATTCTGGGGCACCCCACCGGCCGGCTCATCAACAGCCGGGAGCCCTACCCCGTCCGCATGGACGAGCTCCTGGAGCGGGCCGCCGAGCGTGGCGTGGCGGTGGAGGTCAACGGCAAGCCCGCGCGCCTGGACATCAAGGCCGAATATGTCCGGCAGGCCGTGAAGCGGGGTGTCCGCCTGGTGGTGAGCTGCGACGCGCACCAGAAGGAGGACCTGAAGAACCTGGCCTTCGCGGTGGCCACCGCGCGCCGGGGCTGGGCCCGGAAGGGGGACGTGCTCAACACGCTCCCGGCGGACCGCTTCGTCACCGCGCTGCGCGAGCGCCGGTGATAGGCTGCGGCACCCGCCGATGTCCCGCCTGCCGCCGCTGCTCCTCCTCTGTCTCCTCCCCTTCGCCTCCACCGCGGCGGAGGCCGACAAGCCCTCGCGCGCCGACCTCCAGCGGGTGTTGGAGCGGCACGGGCGCTCGGTGGTGCACGTCAAGGGTCCTCGGAACGCGGGGCCCGGCGTCTTCGTGGGGGCGGCGGGTCAGGTCCTCACCTCCGTCACGCCCGTGGGGAGCGGCTTCACCGGACTGAATGCCACCACGGTGGAGCACGACGGAAAGACGCTGCCCGCCCGCGTGGTGATGGCCAGCCAGGACCTCCAGGTGGCGGTGCTCGCCGCCCCGGATGGCACCTACCCGGCGGCGCCCGTGAAGGTGCTTCGGGACGGCGACAGCCTCGACGGCCGCTGGCTGGTGGGCGTCCTCCCCGCCAGGAAGGGCCAGCCCGCGCGCCCCGTGCCGGCGCGAGCCCGGGCAGCCCAGGCCCCCTTCTATGA
>NZ_JAAIYB010000199.1 GCF_010894475.1 Myxococcus vastator | reverse complement strand
TCCCCTCCCAGCCCGCGCCAGAGCCCGTCCGCACCAAGGAGCCCGAGCAGCAGGGCGAGCGCCGCATCGTCGTGAAGAAGCAGGCCCAGGCCCCGCTCATCCAGCTGGCCTACCACGGCATCTCCGGCAAGGACGCGGACGTGGAGGCGCTCACGCTGCTCCTGGGCATCCTCGCCAACGGTGAGTCCTCGCGGCTGCACCGCCGCCTCGTCGAGGAGGAGCGCGCCGCCCTCCGCGTCAACACCCACTTCAGCCCGGGCTTCGACCCGTCGCTCGTCTGGGTCTACGCGGACTTGCCGCCCGGCGCCGACGTCGCCAGGGTGGAAGGCCTGCTCACCGAGGAGCTGGCCCGCGTCGTCAAGGACGGCGTCAGCGACGCCGAGCTCAAGAAGGCGCGCAACATCACCCTGTCCCAGTTCTGGCGCAGCCTGGAGACCAACAACGGCCGAGGCCGCGCGCTGGGCGCCGCGGAGACGTTCCGCGGTGACTACCGCCAGCTCTTCGACGCGCCTGAGCGCTATGAGCGCGTGACGCGTGACGATGTCCGCAAGGTCGCCGCGAGCATCTTCAACTCGCAGCGCCGAACCGTGGGCTGGCTCGTGCCCGCCGACGCGCAGGTCGCCACCCCCGACTCCCGCAAGGAGGCCTCGCGATGAGCGCCCCCCTCACCTGGAAGGCCGCGTTCGCCACGCTGCTGCTGTCCTCCGTCCCCGCCGCGGCCCAGGGCGCCGCCGCTGCTCCGAAGGCCGCCGCGGCGGCTGTGGCGCAGCAGGGCGTGACGCTCCCCAAGGCCACCACCGTCACGCTGAAGAACGGCGCGAAGCTCCTGCTCGTGGAGCGCAAGGAGCTGCCGCTCGTCTCGTTCAGCGCGTGGGTGCGCGGCGGCGCCCTGGGCGACCCCGCAGGCAAGGAGGGCCTGGCCTCCCTCACCGGCGAGCTGTTGCAGAAGGGCGCCGGCGCCCGCGACGCGCGCCAGTTCGCCGAGGCCGTGGATGGCGTGGGTGGCGATATCCAGGTGACCGCCAACCTGGAGGCCCTGGTCATCAGCGGCCAGTTCATGTCGCGCGACACCGGGCTGATGGTGGAGCTGCTCACCGACATGCTCACGCGCCCGCGCTTCGACGCGAAGGAGCTGGAGAAGGTTCGCGCGCGCAAGGCCTCCGAAATCGCCGCCGCGAAGGATGGCGACCCGCGCATGCTCATTGGCGCGTACTTCCAGGCCTTCCACTTCGCCGGGCACCCGTATGGCACGCCCGTCAACGGCAGCGAGGCGTCCCTGCCCGGCCTGTCCCGCGAGGACGTGCTCGCGTACGCGAAGAACCACCTGGGCGCGGACCGGCTCATCCTGTCCGTGGTGGGTGACTTCGACGCGAAGGCGCTCGCGAAGAGGCTGGAGTCCTCGCTTGGCGGCTGGGCGCGCGCCGCCACGCCCGCGCCCACCGTGTCCGCCACCGCCGCCTCCAAGGGCCGGCGCGTGCTGCTGGTGGACAAGCCGGACGCCACCCAGACGTACTTCTGGATTGGCAACACCGGCATCGCCCGCGATGACCCGGACCGGGCCTCGGTGCGGGTCGCGGAGACGGTGTTCGGCGGACGCTTCACCTCGCTGCTCAACACGGAGCTGCGCGTGAAGTCCGGCCTCAGCTACGGCGCCAGCTCCGTGTTCATCCGCCACACGCGCCCGGGGCCCGTCATCATCGCCTCGTACACGAAGACGGAGTCCACCGGCCGCGCCATTGACCTGGCGCTGGAGACGCTCGCCGGCTACCGGAAGGCCGGCATGGATGACGCCATGCTCGCCTCCGCGAAGTCGTATGTGCTGGGGCAGTTCCCGCCCACGCTGGAGACCGGGGCGCAGGTGGCGGGCAAGCTGTCGGAGCTGGCCTTCTACGGACTGGACGCCAGCGACGTGGACGGCTTCGCCAGCGCCGTCTCCGCCACGACGCGCGAGGGCGTGCACGGCATCATCCAGCGCAAGCTCCCCGCGCCCGAGGACCTCACCTTCGTCCTCATCGGCAAGGCAGCGGACATCCGGGAGGCGGCGCGCAAGTACGGCACCGTCACGGAGATGAAGATCTCCGACAAGCGCTTCTCGCCGCCCTCCGCGCCCGCGAAGCCCTGAGTCCCGCCGCGCACCGCCGGTTCCGGAAGGAATCGGGCCGGCGGTGCCTGGCGCCCTTCACTCCTTCGCCGTCAGCGCGCGGTAGCGCGTCATGCACTGCTGGAAGCGCCGGTCCACCGAGCGCGCGAACCACTCGGTGGTCAGCTCCCGCTTCAGCTTCGGACTGTGGAGCGTCACCCGGGGAAGCTGGGCGTAGGACGGCGCTTCGCCCGTCTCCCGCTGGTAGACGCGCTTCACCGCGCGGAACGTGTCGGTGGATTCAAAGTCCGGCTCCTTCTCCTCGCGCACGTCGCGGCGCACCTGCCGCTCGCTGAGCTCCTCCGGGGCGAAGCGCAGACGGAAGGCGAGCAGCGCCAGCAGCGACTTGCTGTCCTCGCCGCGCGGCTGCCCCTGCTTGTCATAGAGCAGGAGGTCTCCGTCGGGCGCCAGGGGATGGCCGGTGAGACGGCTCACCTGTGACTGGAGCGCGGCGTTGCGGGAGGCATAGACGCCCGCGTTGTAGTCCGCGAAGCGGAAGAGGGGCTCGGGGTATGCGGCCTCGTAGCCCAGCAGCCGCGCGGTGCCGTAGCGCACGCCGCCCGCGCGGGTGTACATCGACTCGCGCACCTCGGCCAGGTCCGCGTCCTCGCCCGCCTTCTGCATCGCGTAGCGCACGCTCACCTGCATGGAGCCAGCGGTGGTGACGGGGTTGAACGCGTTCAGGTTCCCCGACGCGAAGACGCCACTGGCGAAGTCCACGACCTTGAAGGCGCTCGGGTATTCGTTCTCGTAGTACGCGAGCATGTCGCGGAAGAGCCGGTCCAGGTCGCGCTCGGTGCGCAGCGCGCGCAGCCGTTCGTCGAACGTCTTCTTGCTGCCCTTCGCCCGGCCCTCCAGCACCGACGCCAGGACCTTGCGGCCCAGCGGGCCCAGCTTGCTGGCGTGTTCTTCCAGACGCGCACGGACCATCTTCGGGAGCCCCGGGACGGCCGGGTCGACCTTGTAGCCGGACTCCTGCTCGATGACGGCCAGCACCGAGCACACCGCGGGCGGTGACGGGGCGAGCGCCTCCACCTCCAGCGCGGCCAGCACGTCGCGCGCCCAGCCCTCGCGGTCCTGGAGCCGCGGCGGCATCAGCTTGGCGACCTGTGACGCGGAGAGCCGCGGCGCTGCTGGAATGGTGGGCTGGGCCGAGCCCGCGCCGCGCGTCGCGCATGCGGTCATCGTGCCCAGGGCGAGCAGCATCCCCAGCCAGGCGCGGCCCCGCTGGGTGGACACCGCCGGGGGCGGTCGCACCTCGGCGGTCCCGTTCACACCGAGGCCCGCGCCGTGGCAAGGCGCCTGCTCCCAGGTGGGCTTCGCGGCGAACGTCTCCCACAGGCCGCGCCACGCACGGCGCCAGCCGGACGTGGGGGAGTGCGGTGGAATGGGCTCCTGCATGCGCTCGCCTCCGGGGCTTGGGCCCCGATATCTCAGGAGGCGCGCGGCGCTGGCGAAAGCCATGAACCCTTGCGCTTGCCCGGTGTCCGGGCAGGGCCTCCCTGTTGGCAGGCCCTACCACGGCGCGAGCCCACCTCAGCGACGGATCTGCACGTCGCGCGCGACGGTGCGCCCACCCATGAGGACGAACTGCGCACGCACCGGCGTGCCTTCCCGCAGCTGACGCAGCGGCACCTTCCGCCCCTGCCGCAGGCCCCGGCTGCGCTGGTCCAGCTCCAGCTCGTAGACGCCGCCCTCCTGGTCCTTCACGGTGAGGGTGTTCTGCTTCACCCGCGTGACGCGCCCGCTCACCGAGCTGGAGGCGATGACGACGTCCTCCAGGGACGCATTCCCCGAGCCGCCCTGGCCCGTCTCCACCGTCGCGTCCTGCGCCGCGCGCGCCGCGCCCAGGTACCAGTCCTCGTCCTCCCGGGCCTGGACCGCCTCGGAGCCAATCATCACCCGGCTCGCGGCCGCCTGCTGCTGCGTCCGCGGAGCGGAGGACTCCGCCAGCGGAGCCGGCGCGCGCACGGGTGCGCCCTCCAGCGGGGCCACGGACGTGTCGCTCAAGGCCGCGGGCGCTCGCGCCGGGGTGTTCATCCGGGGCGCCTGCTCTCGCACCGCCGTCGCGGGCTGGAGCGCCGCGGGCGCTGTCGGGCTGTCCACCTCCAGCGCGGGCGCTCGTTCAATGGCCCCGGCCGTCGTGTCCGCTTCCACGCCGCTGGGCGTCACCACCGCCGCCTGAGGCTCCCGCTCACGGCAACCCGTCGTCAACGCGAAGAGTCCCACCATCCCCACCCACGCCCATCCTCTTCCCATACTGTTCCCCTCGAGTTCCCAATCGCTCCGTTTCGCGGCTTCCAATGCAAACGGTGTGCGCAGCCTCGCCGCGTCACGCAGGCAGCGCGCGGGCCACGGCCTTCACGTGTGAGCGCACCAGCTCGCGCGCGCCCATCAGCTCCGTGGCGTCCTGCGGCGCATAGCCCAGGCACAGCACCACGTCGTCCTCCGGCGCCGTCCGCACGCCCAGCTTCACGTAGTCCAGGGTGCGCGGCACGGGCTCGCCGTCGTCATCCCGGTTGAAGCGGCCGAACACCGTGGCGTTCGTCCCTCGTCGCGGCGCCGTCTCCTTCAGAGCGAACATCCGCCGTATCGCGGCGAGCGCCTCCGGCTGCTCCATCAGCACTTCCGGACGCGCGGGCCCGGCCAGCTCCCACTCCAGCAAGCGCAGGCAGCCGCGGACGAACTCCACGTCGGTGATGACCAGCCCGTACAGGTACCAGTCCGCGCAGGCCACCTGCACCAGCTTCGCCTGGGCGTCCGTCAGCCAACCGAACGAGGGACAGGTGAACGTCTCACAGACGGATGAGCGGTACACGCCGCAGTCCCGCAGGTCCGTGCCGCCCGTCACCAGCGGGTGGGCAAGGCAGCCCACCTGCTTGCGCTCGGTGTCCACGAAGCCCAGCAGCGGACACACCCGCACGGCGGAGAACATGGGCTCGGCGCGCCGGGCCTCCAGCAACTCACGGGCGGCTTCGCGCCACGCCGAGGCCTCCCAGGGCACGCGGCGCAGCCGCTCCGTCTGCATGGAGAGCTGCTCCGCCACGGCCAGGCGGGAATGGTCCCGGAAGTTGTAGAGGCCGCAGCAGGCTCCGCACGACGCGCCTCCACCGGGCTGGCACAGGTGGAAAGAAACAGTCACCGTTCACATCTTACGAGCTCCAACGATTGATGCAGGAGAATCGTCCGGGGCGTCGCCTCAGAACCACTCCGGGCGCATGCGCGCGTAGGAATCCTCGCCTGTCCGGCAGAGCCGGGCGAGCAGCGGCACCCGAGGCAATTCCACCGCGAACCAGTACTGCGCCGCCGCCAGCTTGCCCTCGTAGAAGTCGGGCGCGGGGTCGCCACGCCCCAGCGCTTCCTTCGCCGCCGCGGCCTGGGCCAGCCAGCGCCAGGCCACCGCGAGCACGCTGAACAGCTCCAGGAAGTCCGCGCTGTGGCGCAGCATCAGCTCCACCTCGCCGGACATGCCACGCGCGCCCAGCTCCGTCACCACGGCGGTGGTCTCCGCCAGGGCCTGTTCGAGCGCCTCGCCCCACTCCGGCGTCACGCCCGCCGCGCGCGCTCGCGCCACCGTGGCGCCCACCTCCTCCGTGAAGGCCTGGAGCGCCGCGCCGCCGCCGGCCACCACCTTGCGCCCCAGCAAGTCGAGCCCCTGGATGCCGGTGGTGCCCTCGTGGATGCTGTTGAGCTTCTGGTCCCTCAGCCAGGCTTCGGGCAGGTACTCGCTGGAGTAGCCGTAGCCTCCATGGACCTGCACCGCGAGCGCATTGGCCTCGAAGCCACGCTCGGCGGGGAACGACTTCGCCACCGGCGTCAGCAGGTCCACCAGCAGGCCCGCGCGCTGTCGGGTGGCTTCGTCCTGGCCATGCTCCGCGAGGTCCGCCTGGTACGACGCGGCGAGCAGCAGCGACAGGCCCCCTTCGACGATGGCCTTCTGCCGCAGCAACATCCGCCGCACATCCGCGTGTTCGATGATGGGCGTCTGCGGCCGCGTGGCGTCGCGCACGCCGGCGGGCCGGCCCTGGGGGCGCTCACGCGCGTAGGCCACCGCCTCGTGGTACGCCACCGTCGCGGTGGCCACCCCGTTCATGCCCACCATGATGCGCGCCTCGTTCATCATCTGGAACATGCACGCCAGGCCCCGCCCGGGAGGCCCCACCAGCCAGCCGTGGCAGTCACCTGATTCACCGTAGTTGAGGGCGAGGCTGGGGATGCCCTTCCAGCCAATCTTGTGGATGACGCCCGCCACGCGGACGTCGTTGTCCACCAGCGCGCCGCCCTCTGGCCGCCGGGAGGGCACCGCGAAGAGGGAGATGCCCCGCGTGCCGCCCTCCGCGCCTTCGATGCGCGCCAGCGTCAGGTGCACCACGTTCTCACGGAAGTCCTGGTCCGCGCCGCTGATGAAGATTTTCGAGCCCTGGATGCGCCAGCTGCCGTCCGGCGCGGGCGTCGCGCGGGTCCGCACGTCCGCGAGGCTGCTGCCCGCCTGCGGCTCGGTGAGGGCCATGGTGCCCGTCCATTCGCCCCGGTACATCGGCTCCATGAAGGCCGCCTTCACCTCCGGCGTGCCGAACACCTCCAGCAGGTGCGCCGCGCCCAGCGTCAGGCCCAGCCAGGCGTAGACGCTCAGGTTGGCCGCCATGAGGTAGGCGGTGGACACCGCGTGCACGGTGAGCGGCAGCTGCTGTCCGCCGACCTCGGGCGGACGCGAGGCGGTGAGCAGGCCCAGCTCCACCAGGCGCGGGTACAGGTCGCGCATCAGCGGGTGGACGTGGACGCGCCCGTCGCGGAAGGACGGGGGCTGGGCGTCCATGGCGCGGTAGGTGGGGTAGAGCACCTCGCGCGCGAAGCGGCGCGTGCTGTCCAGCAGCAGGGTGAAGGTGTCGCGGGAGTGCTCCGCGAACGCGGGCAGGGCACACAGCGACGTGGCGTCCAGCACCTCGTAGAGCTGGAAGTCCACGTCGCGGTCCGACAGCAGCGGATTGGGGCGGGGCGCGGTCGTCATGCCCCGGTGTTAGCAGGGGCGCTAGTAGGACGCGAAGGCGGACTCGAAGTCGAGGTCGTCGTCCGGAGCCTCGTCCCGGAGGTCGCGCACCGCGTCGGGCCGCGCGGCCCACTCCGGCGGACTGTCTTCGCCGACCAGGGGCAGGACGGACACGCCGAGCAGCGCCATGGTCAGGGCCGTCTCCATGGACTCCATCAGCGGCTCCTGGGAGCGGTGCCACCAGCGGTGGTGCCCCCGCTTCCGCCGGCGCAGCCGCTCCAGACACGAAGGGCCCAGCACCTGGATGCCGGCGCCGCCCAGCGCCGCGAGCGCCCATCCACAGGGCATGGAGGACACGCCATGCGGCCGTCTCCGGTAGGGGCGCGGCGGTGTGTGTGGGTCCAAGGGCCGGGACGTCGCCGGCGAGGTCGCTAAGGGACGCGCGGGTGCGCGCGTCCCACCCCGCACTCGCCACGGCGCGGGACGGACTCGACGGGGAGATGGGCTCCACATGGGGGTGTCACGCTCCTCACGCGGCCTATCCCTCTCAGGCGACATCCGCTCGCGGAAGGTGGTGTCCCCTTCCTGAACCCGCCATGTGGGAGTTGCTCGCTCCCTGGCCGGAGGGTGGCAGTGCGGAAGAGACGAAGAGGGCCCGCCTGCCCGCCTGCCCGGGGGCGTGCGACGGCCGAGACGCTTCACCCTCGCCGAGGGAGCGATTCACAGGGGACATCGCGGTGTCCTGGGGCGTCTGTCCTGGCCTCCGCACGCGCGTCGTCCGCGGGCTCCGCATGACAGGTTGCCGGAGACGTCTGTTATTGCGCGCGGTGTGTCTGTCTGGCTTTTTCATGCAATGGCAGGCATCCGCGGTAGCGAGGCCTTGACAGGGACTCCACGGCGCCCGCCTCCCTGGCCGCCCGGCGTGGGACCCACACTGCCTGGGGACTGTCGGCTGTTGAAAAGCCGCCTCCCGCCAGGAGGGTGCGGCGCTCGCGGGCTGTTAAGGTCGAGTGCCTTCCATGACGCACCCCCTCTGTAGCCCTCCGGATGCGGCCCCGGAGTCCCAGCGCCCGGCCCCGGCGCTCCCTGGCGTGGACGCCTTGCAGCTGCTCTCCGAGAGCATCCCCCAGCTCATCTGGGTCGCCCGCGCGGACGGCCACCACGAGTACTACAACGCCCGGTGGTATACCTACACGGGCCTCACCCCCGAGCAGGCCCTGGGGGAGGGCTGGCGGCGGGCCTTCCACCCCGATGACCTGGAGGAGGCAGGCCGGCGCTGGGCGGACTCCCTGCGCACCGGCGCGCCCTACGAGGTGGAGTACCGCTGCCGCCGCCATGACGGCGTGTGGCGCTGGCACCTGGGGCGGGGGCACCCGGTGCGCGACGACAGCGGGCGCATCGTCAAGTGGTTCGGCACCTGCACGGACATCGAAGAGCAGAAGCGCGCCGCGGAGTCCCTGCGCGTGCTGGCCGAGGCGGGCGCGCTGCTGTCGTCATCCTCGCTGGATTACGAGGCCACGCTCTCGGCGCTGACGCGGCTGGTGGTGCCGTCGCTGGCGGACTGGTGCGCCATTGAAATCGCCTATGAGGATGGCTCCACGCGCCAGGTGGGCGTGGCGCACGTGGACCCGGAGAAGGTGCGCTACGCGGAGGAGCTGCGCGTGCGCTACCCGCCGCGCCATGAAGACCCCTCTGGCGTGTTGTCCGTCATCCGCACGGGGGCGCCGGTGGTGCTGCCGGAGGTCCCGGATGCGCTGCTGGTGGCCGGGACCCGTGACGCGGAGCACCTGCGCATCGCGCGGGAGCTGGGGCTGCGCTCCGCCATGGTGGTGCCGCTGACGGCGCGTGGGCGCACCATTGGCGCGCTGTCGCTGGTGCACGCGGAGTCAGGCCGGCGCTTCGCCCAGGCGGACCTCCTGCTGGCCACGCAGCTGGCCGAGCGCGCGGCGGTGGCGCTGGACAACGCCCGGCTCATCAAGGACGCGCGGCGGATGGAGCTGCGCTTCCGCTCGCTGGTCACCGCCTCCACCCAGGCCGTCTGGGTGACGCGCCCCGACGGCGACATCGAGGAGGACAGCCCTTCCTGGCGCGCCTTCACCGGCCGGACGTACGCGCAGTGGCGGGGCCACGAGTGGCTTTCGGCCGTGCATCCCGAGGACCGGGACACGGCGGCGCGGAGCTGGTTCGCCACGGTGGAGCAGCGCCGCCCCTATGACGCGGAGTACCGCCTGGCCCGTCCGGACGGGCGCTACACCCCCGTGCGCGTGCGCGCGGTGCCGGTGCTCAACCCGGACGGCGGCGTGCGCGAATGGGTGGGCACCACCACGGACATCTCCGCCCAGCGCCAGGTGGAGGACGCCGCCCGCAGGCTGGAGCGTGAGGCGGCCGCCCGCAGGCTGGAGGCGCTGCGCGCGGAGGTGAGCCTCGCCCTGGCGCGCGAGGATGCACTGGAGGAGATTCTCCAGGACTGCGCCGACGCCCTGGCGGCGCACCTGGGGGCGCAGACGGCGCGGCTGTGGCTGTACTCGCGCGACACCCACACCCTGGAGCTGGCGGGCAACGCGGGCCCCACCGCGCCGCCGCGCGACAAGTGGGTGCGGGTCCGGGTGGACGGCCCCAGCATGGTGAGCGAGGTGGCCCGCCTGCGCACCCAGCTCCGCGTGGACGACCTGTCAGACGACCCGCGCGTCCTGGACCGCGCCTGGTTGAAGGAGACGGGCGTGCGCGCGTTCTCGGGCACGCCGCTGATGGTGCGTGGGCAGCTGGTGGGCGTGCTCGGCGTCTATGGCAGGGAGCCGCTGGGAGAGGACGCGGCGGTCGCGCTGGCGGCGGTGTCGGACGCCATCGCCCAGGGCGTGGAGCGCCGCCGCGCCGAGGAGGGGCTGCAGCAGCGCGCCCAGGAGCTGGCCCGCTCCAACGAGGAGCTCCAGCAGTTCGCCTACGTGGCCTCGCACGACTTGCAGGAGCCGCTGCGCATGGTGGCCAGCTACACCCAGCTGCTGGGCCGGCGCTACAAGGGCCGGCTGGACGCGGACGCGGACGCGTTCATCCACTACGCGGTGGACGGTGTGAACCGCATGCAGCGGCTCATCCAGGACCTGCTGACCTATTCACGGGTGGGCACGCGAGGCTGGGACAAGCGTCCTTGCGACGCGGGACGGGCGCTGGAGCGGGCGACCGCGAACCTGCGGGCGGCCATCCAGGAGACCCAGGCCTCGGTGGAGCTCGGCCCGTTGCCGGCGGTGCTCGCGGACGAGACGCAGCTCACCCAGCTGTTCCAGAACCTGGTGGGCAACGCGCTCAAGTTCCACGGCGCCGCGCCGCCCCGGGTGCGGGTGAGCGCCGAGCCGCGGGGAGACACGGTCCGCTTCACCGTGCGCGACTGGGGCATTGGCATCTCCCCCGAGTACTTCGAGCGCATCTTCGTCATCTTCCAGCGGCTCCACGGCAAGGAGGAGTACCCGGGCACGGGGATAGGCCTGGCCATCTGCAAGAAAATCGTCGAGCGCCATGGGGGCCTCATCGGCGTGGAGTCCCAGTCAGGCGAAGGCACGGCCTTCTGGTTCACGCTGCCCGCCGTACCGTCCCATCCGGAGTCTTGAGACATGCGCCACGACGCGACTGGCAGCCCGATTGAAATCCTCCTGGTGGAAGACAACCCTGGCGACGTGCGGTTGACCATTGAAGCCTTCAAGGAAGGCAAGGTGAGCAACCACCTGTCGGTGGCGCGCGACGGCGTGGAGGCGCTGGCCTTCCTGCGGCGCCAGGGCGCGTATGCGAACGCCGTCCGGCCCGACCTCATCCTGCTGGACCTCAACCTGCCTCGGAAGGACGGACGCGAGGTGCTGGCCGAAATCAAGGTCGACCCGGCCCTGCGCCGCATCCCGGTGGTGGTGCTCACCACGTCGAAGGCGGAAGAGGACATCCTGCGCACCTACGATTTGCACGCGAACTGCTACATCGCCAAGCCGGTGGACCTGGAGCAGTTCATCTTCGTGGTGCGCTCCATCGACGACTTCTGGTTGTCCGTCGTCCGGCTGCCCCCCAAGCCCGAGGCTTCATGAGCGACCGGAGCATGGACGGGCGCCCCATGCGCCTGCTGCTGGTGGAGGACAACGCGGGCGACGCGCGGCTGCTCCAGGAGGAGCTGAGGGAGATTGCCACCGCGCGCTTCGACGTGCTCCACGTGGAGCGGCTGGCGGACGCGGTGCACGTGCTGGGCAGCGCCAGCGTGGACGCGGTGCTGCTCGACTTGTCGCTGCCGGATGGGCAGGGGCTGGCCAACATCCCCCGCCTGCTCAGCGCCGCGCCGTCGGTGCCGCTGGTGGTGCTCACCGGCACGGACGACGAGCAGCTGGCGGTGCAGGCCGTGCACGAGGGCGCGCAGGACTACCTGGTGAAGGGGCAGGTGACGGGGGCGCTGCTGGTGCGGGCGCTGCGCTACGCCATCGAGCGCAAGCGCGTGGAGGAGGGGCTCAAGCGCGAGGAGGCGGCGCGGCAGACGGCGGTGTTCCGCGAGCAGTTCCTGGGCGTTTTGGGACATGACCTGCGCAACCCGCTGCAGGCCATCTCCGGCAACGCGGCCCTGCTGCTTCGCTACGGCGTGCTGGCGGAGCCGCAGCGCAAGGCCGTCAACCGCATCTCCATCTCCGCGGACCGGATGGCGCGGATGATCAACGACTTGCTGGACTTCACGCGCACCCGGCTGGGCGGCGGCTACCCGCTGACGCGCGCGCGGGTGAACCTGCACGACGTGTTGCGGCAGGTGGTGGAGGAGCTGGAGGTGGCGCACCCCATGCGGCGCTTCGAGCTGACCCTGTCCGGCAAGGGCTGGGGTGAATGGGACGCGGACCGCATCGCCCAGGCGGCCTCCAACCTGGTGGGCAACGCCGTGCAGTATTCGCCCGAGGACACGGCCGTCAGCGTGTCCGTGCGCGACGAGGAGGGCGGCGTCCGGATGGAGGTGCACAACTGGGGTCTGCCCATCCCCCAGGAGCGGCTGCCCCACATCTTCGACCCCTTCGTGCGCGCGCAGGACATGCGCAGCGCGCAGCGCAACGGGCTGGGGCTGGGGCTCTACATCACCCATGAAATCGTGCGGGCCCACGGCGGCCTGCTGCGGGTGACGTCCACGCCGGAAGCCGGCACGCGCTTCTGGCTGTGTCTGCCGCGCTTCGAGACGCCAGACATGTCTTCGCGCTAGCCGCCCGCCTGCTGGACGGGCGGGCATCCATGGAGGGGACGGCCGGGGAAGCAGCGCCGTGAGCGGCGGGACGACACATCTTTCCGGAGTGAAGCCAACGTGGCCGTGCGCGCCCTCCGTGGCGCGCCGCCCCAGCAAAGCGAGGGTCAGCTCATGGTAATCCTTGGCGCCACCATCCTGGGAGTCGTCATCTTCGCCGTCCTCATCATGGCCGTGATTCTGGGCGGAGCCATGGGCAACAAGCAGGAGCGCAACCTGCGTGAGATTACCGAGCGGCAGCGGGCCGCTGGCATCACGGGCGACGTCACCATGAACGACAACGCCCTGGGCGGGCTGCCGGACCGGACCGTGCACGCGTAGTGGTGGCGGCCCGCGCGCCGTCCCGCTCAGGCCGTGTCGTCCACCGGGAAGTGGGCGGCGAGCAGGACCTCAAGCTGGCCGCGCACGGCTGGCGCCAGGCGCATGTGCCCCAGCCAGCGCAGGTGTTCGGGCCGCAGCCGCGCGAGCATCCGGGCCACCTGCCGGCGGCGGTGCTCGGGCGCGGCCTCCCGGAACCAGGCGGAGGACTCCCGGCAGAAGAACGACAGCGCATCCGCGGCGTCCAGCAGCGACACGTCCCGCGCGTTGGCGGGGCGCGCGTCGCGCATCAGCATCTCCCGCACGCGCCTGCAGGTGGCGTCATCCGCGCCGGCCTCCTCCAGCACCTGCGCCGCGCGGTCCGCGCGAACCTGCGTCGTGGGTTGCTCCCCTTCCTGTTCATGGAAGAAGGCCGCGGCCTGCGGCGGAAGGTCTACGTCCGGCCGCAGCCGGAGCGTCCATTGCCAGGCATCCACCGCGCGGTGGAACCGCGCGCGCACCTGCGGCTGCTTCAAGTCATGCAGGGAGCGGTGCCGCGCCAGCAGCCGGTTGAAGAGCGGCGTGACCGAAGCCGCGTTGCGGCGCCGCACCAGGCATTGATAGCGGGTGAGGATTTCCAGCGCGGCCACGACGAGCGCCTCGCGGCTCGCGCCGTCCAGATGCAAGGACAGCCATTCGCTGCGCTCCGCCGCCTCGAAGACGCGCGCGTCCCAGGCGACGGGGTCGAAGGCCGGCGCGTTCCACTCGGACGCGTCCAGGTGGAGCACGTTGCCTCCGCGCCCGGCGGCCAGGGGCCCCAAGTGCACGGTGGGAAACGTGTGCTGCACCAGCGGCCAGCCATGTCCGGCGGCGGGGCCCTCGGAGCGGAAGTCGGAGAGCAGGAGCTGTCGCAGCATGGGGGCCTCCAGGTTGGGCCCCAAGCTGGCGTCAGGCGCCCCGCATGCCTACTCCCTCCAGGAGTCCCGGCTTCGCGTGGGCGGGTCAACGGAGGCTCCGGCGGTGGGACGCTCCCTCGTCCCATGGGAGCGCGCACCGCCGGGGCCTGGCTGCTGGAGGCCGCTAGGGCCGGCCCAGGTCCGCGGGCTGGTTGAAGGCGTACGCGCTGGCGCCCGGGGCCTGGTCCTCGTGGAACAGCGGGCACTTGGCGCAGGTAAAGCCATCCCAGTCCTTCTTCACCGCGACGTCGATGCAGCCGCCGTAGAAGCGGCAGTGCACGTTGCGGTGCTCGTCGATGGAGAAGGACTCGGCCCGCAGCGGAAGGCGGAACTCGGTGGGTCGTGGCTGTGGACAGGACATGGTGCCTCTCTTGTCCCCCTCATGGGACGTGTCATTCCTCTACCTGCCGTTGCGCCGCGTCATTCCCGGCGCGTCCGAGGCCACCCGCGCCGTGCGTCGCACGGACCTCATGGGTGCCAACAGGAAGGGACTGGACTCTTTAATGATGAGGGGCCCTGGCGCGCATCCCTCCGGGCGCGTCCGGGGC
>NZ_JAAIYB010000198.1 GCF_010894475.1 Myxococcus vastator | reverse complement strand
GGGTGGCACCACACAACGCCTGCATCCGCCCTGAAGGATGCAGCGGAGGGATGGGTCTGTCTTTACCACCCGGGTGGTATGGGCATTGGCGACGCGCTGTGCCGAACCCCCTCCCCTTCCATTTATTTGATTTTTTGGGCATACCACCCGGGAGGTACAGACCCTCCCGCTGATCACTGACAACCTCACGCGGTAATGCGAAGCGCCCTTTGCGTCGAACTCGTGGCATCGGTTCCGAAGGAGCACACACCAACGCATTCAAACCGAGAACGGGGCAGGTCTCCCGGCGAGGTGAGGGGATGAGCTTTCCAACATGGGAAGTGGAGCTGAAGCTGCACGAGCGGGTCATTCAAGACGACCCGCTGGCTTCACAGGATGTGTTCCGGGTGTTCATGGACCCCATCCTGAGAGTCCTGCGGTATGAGATGAGCTGCCAAGGCGACGAGGCCTATGATTCGGCGGTTGATGCGGTGCTCGACTACCTGCGCAACCCCCTGCGCTATGACCGCCAACGCGCCAAGCTGTCCACGTACTTGACGCATACGGCCAAGCGGCGGGCCATGGACCGGCAGCGCTCCAGCCAGGCGCGCGTCCGAAGAGAAGAGAAATTTGGCGGGGTATTCGCACTTCGCGCGCCGGCTCCGAAAGAGGCCATGGAGCTATCCGTGGAGGCCAGCCTCGCCGTGAAGAAACTCGAGCAAATCAACTTCCGCACGGAGGAGCGCAAGCTCCTGGGGCTCGTACTCCAGGGCGAGAACAGCACTCCCGCGCTGGGGAAGGTGCTCGGACTTGGCGCCTTGCCGAAGGTGGAGCAACAGCGCGAGGTGAAGCGGCACCGGGACCGGCTCATGAAGCGATTGGCGCGCATTGGAAAGGAGGATTCCGATGACGAATCCTGAGTGGCTTGAGCTGGCGGCCCGGCGCAGCAAGAGCGAAGCCTGGATGTTGGGCCATGCGTTCGACAAGTATCGGCAGCTCGAAGGCATGTCCGAAGAGGGACTGGCCAAGGAGCTGGGATGCTCCGTGGAGACGCTGAACTGGATGGCCTTGTGCCGTCGTCCGGAGGGCGACCACTTCAATGAGCAGGTAACCGCCATCGCGGAGCGGCATGGCGTGGATGACTACTTGCTGCTCCAGGTGTTGGGGCGGCTGAAGGTGGTGGAGGTCTTCCAGGCGTCTTCCGCGGACGGCTCGGCGCAACAGGGCGGCATGCTGATGGCGGCCCAGGACCGCGAGCGGGACGACGAGCCCCAGACATGACCGAACCCTGGTTGAGGGAGGCGGTGGCTGCCTCCGGGCTCCCGCCTCCCACGTCGTTCCCCCGGAACCTCGCGCGTGACGCCGGAAGGGCGTTGTCCCAGGTCGTGACGATGGTGGTCCTGAAAGGGCTGACGTCCGCGTCTGTCGCGAGCTGGCTCACCCGAATGCGAATCGACCATTCGGTCCCCGCGACGCCCCGCCGGTTCCGTGGCTGCATGGTGGCCAACAAGGGCCACGGCATGCTGTTTCGCGACAGCAATGACAGTGAAGACGACCAGCGCTTCACCCTGGCGCACGAGGTCTCCCACTTCGTGCTCGACCACAGAATGCCGCGGGCGCGTGTGCTCAAGAAGTATGGCGCGTCGTTCATGGCGGTGCTCGACGCGCTGCGCCCCCCGACCCTCGCGGAGCAGCTCGCGCTCGCGCTGGACCAGCTCCCCATTGGCATCCAGGTGAAGCTGATGGACCGGGACGCCGAAGGCATCATCCAGTCTGGCAGCGTGGCGCACGCGGAGTGGCGCGCGGACCGGCTCGCGTTCGAGCTGCTGGCGCCCGCCGACGTCGCGTATCCGTTCCTCAAGACAGTGGACGCCAGGAGCGGTCCGGCCCAGCTCGCCGCGCGGTTCGGGCTGCCGCTGTCACAAGCGCGGACCTATGCCCGGATGCTCACGCGCCGTGAGCGGCTCCAGGCCGGTTCAGTGGTCGAATTTCATCGGTGAAGCTGGGAGGCAGGCATGGCTGGTGGTTTCCCCTTCGAGGGCGACGCAGAGCTCGTGGGCGACGACGACTTCCGCAAAGCCTTTGGCGAGGACCTGAGCGCGACACTCGACCTCGACACCTGGTCCCAGGGGCTCGACATCGAGGGCATCATGGACCGGTTCCGGTCTGAGATTGCCGGCGCCGTCGACAAGGAAGGACGCGCGCGGACCATCATCCGCAATGAGGTCTTCCCGCTCATCGCCAACCGGCCCGGAGCGCCGAAGAAGGCCGGCGTCTACCAGACCACGGCGGAGGAACTGGAGACCATCCACAACGGCCTGCTCTTCACGGGAAGGGTCGAGGCCATCCATGGCAGCACGACCAACCATGAGAGCCTGCCGCTGGGCATCACCCAGCTTGGCATCGCCCTGGTGGGCTACGGAGGCACGTCGGGCACCTTCTCCCAACGTCTGTTCCGCAAGGAGATGGCCCAGCAGAGCGCCAGCCCCGTGCAGGATGCACTGGACTGCATCTTCAGCCGGACGCGCCGCTCCTCGGGCCCTCGCCAGGACACGCTGTCCAAGCTGGCCCGGCGTGGCATCCGGACCTATGCCGAACGGGCCGTCCTCGTGGAGAAAGCCAGCGCGGAGTGGCGTATCGGGCACGGCAACCCCTGCGCCTTCGAGCTGCTGTCCGGCTCTGGCTACCGGAGCCTGCTGGTGGCATCCCTGAAGGTGCTCCGGAAGCTTGTTCAGCGCCACCAGAAGTTCGTCTTCGTCTCCAGCGAGATGGAGGAGCGCGGCTTCCTGACGCTGGGCCACGCGCTCCGCGCGGGCGAGTACGCCATCATCGAAACCCTGGAGCGCTTCGGCGAGCGTGTCGTCAACCGGTGGGAGTACGAGGGCGACAGCTCACGGCTGGCGCAGTCCTTCGTGGAGGAGTGCTGCCCGGACATCGTGTGTGGCGTGTTCCGCGCGTCCGAACGCACGCCGCCGCGCGCCTTCTACGCGCACAGGGAACATGTCGACTTCGCGGTGCGAGTGGCCCTGGCCGACAGCATCCTCCGCCCGGAGCGAGGCTTCCCGATGCTCCTCGACGTGGCGGAGACCGCGTGCCGCAGCGCCTTCGGCGAGGACGGCTTCCTGGGACTGATACACGATGCCTACGCCCAGGCCGGAGCCCACCTTGAGTACTTCACCGACCGGATCAAGAGCAGGTAGCAGGCAGGAGGAGAATGAGCATGGCTGATGACGGCAGGGGGCAGCGCTCTTCCGAGGCAGGGACATTCCGGGGACCACCGTCCCGCTCCGCGCAGGTGGCGGGCAGGCCCGCACCGGGCCAGGAGCCAGCAGGTGACCGAGGCACAGCCCACGGCAACGGGCCCGCCAGCATGGCTTCCGGGCGGCCGGGGTCGGCGCCGCCCAACGGCAGACCCGCCTCCGCGGCGCAGGCGACGCGCGCCACGCCGAGCCCGCTCCCAGCAGGTGCCCGCCCTGGAAGTGGCTCGGGGAGGGTGCCACCGGCCTCCACCGCATCCGGCCCCAACCCTGGCGCGGCCCGGCCCTCCGCCGGCATGAGTGGCCCGCAACGAGCCACGCCCGCCCAGGCCGCGCCGGCAATGAATGGCAGGGCCCCCCTCCCCGCGCCGGCTTTTGACGGAGCCTTCCAGCAGACGCCGGCGGAGACTCTCCAGGCGTTGGACGCGCTCAAACAGCAGGTCAAGGCCAACGCCCAGTTGGATCCCGAATTGGAAACGGCGGTGGGCTTCACCCACTTCGACGTGTCGGCCAGCCAGGACAACCTCATCACCGTCCTGCTGACGCGCGAAGACCTGCATCAACTCGCCTCCCAGACCTTGGTCCGGGTGAAATCCCGGGAGGACCAGCGCGCCTATCTCGGCGTGGTGGTGCGAGGGCCCTTCGCTGAACCCAACGCCGTGCCCGCCAACTCCACCATGGCCATTGGTGTCGTCACGCATGGCAAGAAGCTGGCGTACACCTTCGACTATCACGGGCGCGCGGAGATAGAGATTGTCGGCGAAGAAGTCGATGGGACGTTGAAGCCGCCGCGCTTCCGGCCTCGCCCGCAGAGCCCCGTCTTCCTGCTCGACGAGGCGGAGAGCACGCGGGTGCTGGGCACCAGCGGAGACCTGTGCCTGGGGCTCGTCGTGGGCTACGAGAAGATGGAGGCCCGGCTCAATCCCCGCGACAAGTCCATCCTCCCGCGCCACACGGGCATCATCGGTACGACAGGTGGAGGC
Organism: Myxococcus vastator; assembly: GCF_010894475.1. GTDB lineage: Bacteria > Myxococcota > Myxococcia > Myxococcales > Myxococcaceae > Myxococcus > Myxococcus vastator. The sequence goes on along the minus strand of NZ_JAAIYB010000198.1, from coordinate 10,016 downwards.
AAGTCGACCACGGTCGCCACGCTCATCCACCGGGCGCAGCGGGAAGACATCGCCACCATCGTCTTCGATGTGGAGGGGGAATACACGCACGTGGACAAGCCCACGGACCAGGCCGCCATGCTCGAGGCGCTGAAGCGGCGCGGCCAACGGGCCGAGGGCGTCAAGGACCTCCACATCCACCACCTCATCGGACGCGAAAGCCTCAACGAACAGCACCGGAACAGCCGCGTCTTCTCGTTGAAGTTCTCCAGCCTGTCCCCCTACGCGCTCTCTGAGATTCTCAATCTGACAGACGCGCAGCAAGAGCGCTTCCTCAAGGCCTACGACGTCACCAAGCAACTGCTTGAAGACTTCAGAATCTATCCGAAGACGGAAGACGAGCGCGGCAAGGCGCTGGAAGTGGATGAGCTGTCAACGGGCTATCCGCACATGACCATCGACCACGTCCTGGACGTGGTCAGCGCGTACATCTACAGCCTCAGCAATGAGGGGAAGACGGAGGCACCCGAGAAGAAGTCCCGGACCCCGGCTCGGAAGCAGGCAGCCGCCGCCGAAGAGAGCGACGACCACGACGAAGAGGCCGAGGACGCGCCCAAGCCGCGCAACCGCGGCGTCCTCCTCCAGACGGAGTTCAAGAGCGACTTCGGCAATGTCATCGGCCGGGTCCGGGCCAACCCGAGCCGTCACTCGGTGAGCTGGAGGACCCTGTCCAGCAAGCTGCGGGGACTCAAGCGCCTGGGCATCTTCGACGTCAGCAATGCGCAGGGCGTGGCCTATGAGTCCATGCTCAAGCCCGGCCGGGTCTCTGTCATCGACCTGTCGGACACGGACTCGCCGCAGCTCAACAACCTGGTCATCGCCGACATCCTGCGAGGCCTCCAGGACGCGCAGGAAGAGCGATACCAGCGAGCCCGGGAGAAGAACTCCGCCGTCACGCCGGTCCTCATCATCATCGAAGAGGCCCACGAGTTCCTCTCCGCCAGCCGCATCGCCCAGATGCCCGTGCTCTTCGAGCAGGTGGCGAAGATCGCCAAGCGGGGCCGCAAGCGGTGGATGGGGCTCGTCTTCGTCACCCAGCTTCCACAGCACCTGCCCAACGAGGTGCTGGGGCTCATCAACAACTTCGTCATCCACAAGATCGCCGACAGCTCCGTCATCGCCCGCATGCAGAAGTCGGTGGGCAGCATCGACGAAAGCCTCTGGAGCCGGGTGTCGCGGCTGGCGCCCGGTCAGGCGCTGGTGTCGTTCAGCAACTTCACCCGGCCGCTGATGGTCGCGGTGGACCCCGCACCGGTGAAGCGGCTGCTGGTGGAGTGACGCGCGCCCCACGTTTCATCCCCCGACACCTCCGGTGCGGGGGACTGGACGCGCGCGCCAGTCCTGGCCTGATAGCGGACATGGACCGACGAATGAAGGCCGCGCTCGCAATCATGGCCCCGCTGCTGCTCACCGCTTGCAGCGGAGGCTCCGACGATGACGGCGAGGCCTGCGCACAGGTGCGGGTGTTCGCCCGGCCCGCCTCGGGCGACGCCGAGTGCCGGAGCTTCGCGACGCCGTGCGACGTGCCCCAGGGGTACGTCGGATGCTGCGGTGGGTTCTACGGCGACTGCGTGTCGGCGGGGACGCAGTGCGTGGACGACCCGCTGGATGCCTGCTCGCCTGGCTCGGGGGCGACGGACTGCCCCGGCATCTGCCAGTGACGCTGGGCGCGGGAGACTACGGCTCCTTGCGCTCCGCGTCGGGGGACTTCGGCGCGTCCTGGCCCTCCCGCTTCCGGTAGCCCCAGGTGGAACTCCACATGCCGGGCCCGGTGAAGAGCACGGTGATGAGCGTCATCACCGCAGCGCCAATCAGGATTTCGAACACCATGCCGCGCACTCCCCTCCGCACACAGTCCGTGCGGCAAGCTCGAACCCCGCCGCTGGCCGCTTTCATGCCGTAACGCCCAGCAGGAAGCAATGCGCGGGAATCCAGAGCGCCTGCCAACGACGCGGCACCCCGCCTGCCCGCCCGCGATGGAGTAGTCTCGCGGCCCCATGTCACGCCCCTTTCCTCCTGCGTCGCGGGACCGCGAGCGCCTCCGCGCCGCTGCCCTGCTGGCCACCCTCTTGTCCCTGTCCGCCTGCGAGGGGCGTGAGATGCCACCGGGGCCCGGCCCCGAGGAACCGTGTGTCGGGGCGGCCTGTGTGCCGCCGCAGCCGCCCGACACCGCGGTCGAAGGCAGCGTGCGCATCGCGGCGTTCAACGTGCAGCGGCTCTTCGACACGGTGTGTGACTCGGGTGAGTGCGGCGGCAGTCACTACGAGGCGCTGCCCACCCCGTCTGAGTTCGGCCTCCAGGCGGACCGGCTCGCGTCCGCCATCTCGCGACTGAACGCCGACGTGGTGCTGCTGGCGGAGGTGGAGACCCAGGCCTCGCTCGACGCGCTGACGTCACGGCTTCCCCGCTTCGGATATTCGGAGCTGGGCGAGACAGGCGCCCCGGCGTCCGTGGACGTGGCGGTCCTCTCCGTTCACCCCATCACCGACGTGCGCGGGCATCGGGAACGCACGCTGTGGCGCCCGGATGGCTCCGCCACCCGGTTCTCCCGCGAGCTGCTGGAGGTCCACCTGGACGTGGACGGGAAGAAGGTCATCGTCTTCTCCGCGCACTTCCGCTCCAAGTCCAACGACGACCCCGGGCGCCGCTTCGCCGAGGCCGTGGCGACGCGGGACATCGTCGCGGGCGCGGCACGGGCGGCGCCAGACGCGCTGGTCGTCCTCGGGGGAGACCTCAACGACGTGCCGGGCTCGGAGCCCATCACCGAGGTGGAGCGCGACGGCGCGCTGCTGCGCGTCGCCAGCGACCGGCCGGACAGCGAGACGTGGACGTATGCCTACTACGGCGACCTCCAGGCCATTGACCACCTGTACCTGGCGCGCGGCGGGGGCTCGTATGTGCCTGGCTCGTTCCGCACGGCGAGGGACCCGCGAGGCGGCTATGGCGGGTCGGACCACGCCGCCGTGTACGCGGACTTCATGCCCGCGCCTTGAGCCCGGCTCAGGCCGTCGCGGGAATGGCCTGGATGTCGAGCTCGAGGTCGATCTTCTCACCGACGAGCCAGCCACCATTGTCGAGCGTCTTGTTCCAGCGGATGCCGTACTCGGTGCGATTGATGGTGGTGCGCGCCGAGTAGATGAGCCGCATGTTGCCCCAGGGGTCCTTCGACGTGGCGGTGTGGCGGGCGTCGAAGGCCACCGGCTGCGTGACGTTGCGGATGGTGAGGTCGCCCATGAGCCGGAAGCTGGCGCCGCCCACGGGTTCAACCCGGGTGCTGCGGAAGGTGATGGCGGGCGAAGCCTCCGCGTCGAGGAAATCCGGAGAACGCAGGTGCGCATCCCGGTCTGGCGCGCCGGTGTAGATGCTCGCCGTTTCCACGGACATCTCGACTTCACCCTGAGTGGGCTGCTCGGGATTCACGCGGAGGATTCCAGAGAAGCGCTCGAAGCGGCCGTGGACGCGCGCCACCACCATGTGGCGCGAAACGAAGAGGACAGACGAGTGGGATGCGTCGATGTTCCAGGTGCTGACGGACATGGGGGCGCTCGGCGGATGAGGGGACGGGGTGCAATCAGTCCAAGCCGGGGTGGGTCGGCAAGCGGACCCCGACTAGATAATGACCCACTCATTGAAACTCCATGCACACGGTGTGACGAGGCCGAGGGCACGGTGGGCCGCCTGCGAAACACGACAGTCTGGAAACCAAGAACACGGACGCGCCGAGCCGCTGTCATTTTGCGTAAAGCTTGAAACAGGGGGATTCTGCTTTCACGGCCAGGCCGGGGGGAGCCGAACCATGTGACAGTGCTCCTTGCCGCCCCGTGGCCGCGCCGCCTCGTCCTGGAGCCACGTCATCGCATGCGGATTGCTGTCATCGCCACGTACACGCACCCCACCCGGCTGCGCCTCAAAGAGCCCTCCATCATGCAGTCCTCCGTGCCGGAGCTCATCGCCGGCCTGTGCCCAGCGCACGCGGAGGTGGAGATCTTCAACGAGAAGGAGTGCGACATCCCCCTGGACCGCCACTGGGACCTCGTCTTCTTCTCCTATCTGCACTCCTACTACGAGCACACCAAGGTGCTCTCCACCCTCTTCCGCCATCGAGGCATGACGACGGTCGCCGGCGGCCGTCACGCCAGCTACTTCCCCGACGACGCCCAGCAGTACTTCGACGCCGTCATCACCGGCGAGCCCGAGGCCAACGTGCCCGCGCTCATCGAGGACTTCGAGAAGGGCCAGCTCCAGCAGCGCTACCAGCGCCCGCCGCTGGGCCCCGCCGCCATCCGGCCCTACCGCTACGAGCTCATCGACTTCACCCACAACAAGCTGCGCCTGCCCGGCATCGAGGCCTCGCGCGGCTGCCCCTTCTCCTGCAACTTCTGCGTCCTCACCGGCAACGAGCGCTACCGCTACCGCCCCGTCGCCCACGTCATCGACGAAATCCAGCGGCACATGCGCTGGAACCCCAACTTCATGGGGCTGATGGATGACGCCTTCATGTTCCTGGACAACAACCTCGGGGGCTCACCGAAGTACCTGCGCGAGCTGTGCGAGGCCCTGATTCCCCTCAAGAAGACCTGGGGCTGCGCCCTCACCTTCAACGTCCTCAAGGACGAGTCGCTGGTGAAGCTGATGGCCAAGGCGGGCTGCCGCTACGTCTACACCGGCCTGGAGTCCCTCAACCCCGACTCCATCAAGGCCATGAACAAGGGCCAGAACAAGCTGAGCGAAGTGGACGCCGTCATCCGCCGCGTCTTCTCCGCCGGCATCCTGCTGTCCTTCGGCCTCATCGTGGGCTCGGACGGAGACACCAACGACTACCTGGAGAAGCTCCCCGAGTACCTCGCCGACCTCCAGTACTTCTCCGTCACCTTCCTGGGCATCGTCTGCCCCTACCCGGAGACGCCCTTCTTCCGCGAGCTCCAGGCGGAGAACCGGCTGCTGCCGGGCACCTTGAGCCGCGACTACGACGGCTACACGCTCTGCCACCAGCCCAAGCACCTGCACCCGTCGGAGGTGGTGGAGCACTTCCACCGGCTCTGCGCGCAGCTCGGCAGCCTGCCCAACATCGCCCGCCACTACTGGTCCAAGCTGACGATGAGCGACATGCCCCGGTACAAGCAGACCATCCTCTTCTCCGGGCCCGAAATCGTGAGCATCCGAAACCCGCTGAAGAACACGGCGCGCCGCTACATCGCCGGGCAGGACGCCCTGGAGTACTGGGACACGCAGCAGATGGCCCAGCTCGGCCTCCAGCCGCAGCGGCTCACGTGAGCGCCGCCGCGGCCAGGTGCGGCGCCGCGTCCTGGGGCCCGGACTCCAGCCGCTCCACCCGCCGCAGCTCCGCCCGCGCGTCAATGGCGGTGAAGATGTCACGCGCACGGGCCAGCAACGCCGTGCGCCGGTGAGGCAACGCCGCCGCGGCGTCCAGGTAGGCCACGCCCGTCTCCCAGCGGTTGGGCGTGGCCTCCAGCACCTCGAGCGCGCGGTCGAACAGCGGCTCCGCGGCCTTCGCGCCCCGCTTGAGCGCCTTCGCGCGCGCCATCACCCGCATGGCCGGGCCGCGCAGGTACGGATAGAGCGCCCCCAGGGCCCGCGCCTTGAGCGCGCAGCGGCGGTAGAGGGCCCACAGCTGCTCGCGCGGCACGGAGACGGCGCCCTGCTCCAGCGCGAAGAGCGCGCCCTCCGCCGCGTCCACGAGGCCAATCTGGAGGAAAGGCACCAGCACGTGGTAGCGCCACAGCGCCTCGTCGGCGCGCACCGCCATCAGCGCCGCCTCCTCCACCTGGTGCTCACGCACCGCCACGTTGACCAGGTGATTCAGGCTGGCGCACTGGTTGGCCAGGTCCTGCACGTCGATGCTGATGCGCAGGCCCTCCTCCAGCTCCGCGCACAGCTCGCCCACGTCCCCATCGCCCCGCAGGTAGCGGCACATGGGGACCCACGCGTGCGACCAGCCCTGGTGCATCAGCGCGTTGAGCTCCACGCCCACGCGGCCCATCTCCCGGAAGGCCCGCTCGGCGTCCTCGAAGCGCGAGGCCAGGAACTGGCTGGTGGCCAGCATCATCAGGCCCGTCTGCACCTCCCACATGTCCCCCACCTGCCGCAGCAGCGCCACGGCCTGCTCGCCGTACTCCGTGGCGCGGGCCTGCGCGTTGGTGAAGATGGCCTGCGTGGCCAGCCGGCTCAGCGCCACGCCCTCCGCCGCCGTATCCCGTGAGCGCCGCGCATGCACCAGCGCGCGCTGGCACCAGTGCCCCGAGCGCCCCACCAGCCCCGAGCCGAACAGCAGGGAGCCGTAGTAGCTGGTCGCCAGGCTCAGGCCGTACTCGCTGCGCGAGCGCTCCGCCATCGTCGTGGCCACCAGCGTGGCCCAGGTGAGCTTCCCGATGTCCGCGAAGTAGTAGATCTTGATGAGCGAGATGAGCGTGGACAGCTGCTTCAAGTACAGCGGCAGCCGCGCGCCCAGCGGCCGAACCAGCCAGGGGAACAGGCCGTAGAGCAGGTGCAGCCCCATGGCCAGCACCGCGCGCAGCACCAGCGCCGCCATGCTCCGCGGCATCGTGCGCCCCATGAGCTCCAGCGCCGTCTCCAGCTCCTGGATGGCGCGCTTCGACTCGCCCTTCTCCTGGTGGGCCCGGCCCAGGCCCAGGTGAATCTCCGCGCGGCGCGGCACCTGCTCCTCGTCCGCCAGGCACTGCTCGAACATGAGGATGGCGCCCGCGTAGTTGCCCGCGCTAAGCAGGGTCTCCGCCAGCTCCTTCATCACGACGCGCGTCTTTTGCAGGACCTCCTCCGGGTCCAGCGCGACGGTGCCCCCCAGAATCTCCATGGCCCGGTTGTAGTGGTGGACGGCGTCGTCGTTGGCGTACTGCTCGCGCGCGCTGCGCGCCGCCATCAGCGTGTACTCCAGGCCCTTCACCTCGTCGTTCCCCGCCAGCGAGTGGTAGGCAAGAATCCCCGCGGACTTGACGGGGTTGTCCCCCGCGCGGGCCTCGATGAAGCGCGCCATGCGCCGGTGCAGGTCCTCGCGCGCGGACACCAGCAGCGTGGTGTACGCCACGTCGCGGATGACGATGTGCTTGAAGATGCAGGTGAACGGCTCCTCCAGCTCCAGGAGGATGAGCCCCAGCCGCGTCAGCGTGTCGATGGCCTCGCGAATCCGCTCCGGGGACACCGAGCCGGGCGCCAGGGCGGCCACGGCCTCCAGCGTGAAGATGCGGCCCACCACGGAGGCCACGCGCACCACCAGCTTCTCCGTCTCCGTGAGCAGGTCGATGCGCGTCAGCACCACGTCCTGGATGGAGTCCGGCAGCTCCAGCCCCTGCAGGCTGCGCTTGAGCTCCAGCCGCTCCGCGCCCGGCGCCACCGGCCCCAGGTAGCCCTTCTCCACCATGCCCTGGACGATGGACTCGGTGAAGAACGGGTTGCCCTGCACCTTGGCCAGCAGCAAGTCCTCCAGCGCGGTGTCCGGCGTCTCCATGCGCAGGTGCAGCCGCAGCAGCGCCCGCGTGTCCTCGTCATCCAGGCTGGACAGGTCCAACCACCGCAGCCCGGGCAGCCCCTTGAGGCTCTTGAGGTGCTCGCCCGGCCGCATCGTCACCAGCAGCGTCACCCGCAGCGGAGACAGCCGCGCGGCGACGTACTCGATGAGGTCCACGGAGATGTTGTCGGCCCAGTGCAGGTCCTCGAAGAAGAGCAGCACCGGCGTCTGGCGCGACAGCTTCTCCAGGAGCTGGAGGATGACCTGGAAGAGCTTCTGGTTCTTGCGCCGGGCATCCAGGTCGCGCGTGAGGGGTGACTCCTCCACGGGCAGCCCCAGGATGCCCGCGAGCACGGGGATCCACTCCGGCCCCGTGTCCTCCAGGCCCGCGAAGCCCTGGCGCAGCCGGGACAGCTGCGTCTCCACGTCGTCGCCTTCATGCAGGCCGAAGAGCTGGACCAGCACCTCCTTCCACGGGAAGAAGGGCGTGAACATCTCGTACGAGTAGCAGATGCCGTAGAGGCTGTGGGCCCCCCGCGCCTCCGCCACCTCCACCACCTTCGCGCCCAGCCGCGACTTGCCGATGCCCGCTTCGCCCGACACCACGCAGATGCGGCCGTGGCCCCGCAGCGACTCGTCGACGGCCTGGCGCAGCGCCTCCACCTCGTGCTGCCGGCCGACGATGTCGCCCTTGCCCTTGAGGAACAGGCTGCGGCGCACCTCCGCCGACAGCCGGTAGACGGGCACCGCGCGCGACACGCCCTTGAGCCGCGCATCCTCCACGAACTCGGTGTCGAAGCCGCCCTGGTGCAGCTTGCGCTCCGTCTGCGCGTCGATGTGGATGCCGCTGCCCTGCCCGTGCGTCATCAGGCGGGCGGCCATGTTCACCACCTCGCCCAGCGCGGAGTAGCCCTTGCGCCAGGGCGAGCCCATGTCGCCGAAGTAGGCCGGACCGGTGGCGATGCCAATCTGCAGCGACGCGACGAAGGGGAAGGACTCCCGCTCCCGCATCAGCTTGCACGCGAGCCGGCAGGCCAGCACCTCCTTGCTCTGCAAGGCCGTGGGCGCGCCGAAGATGACGTAGAGGACGTTCCCCTTGTCGGTGAAGTCCGTCATCAGCAACACGCCGCCGTGGTGCGCGCTCTCCCGCTGGACGTATTCGTAGAAGGCGTTCAGCTCGCGGGTGTAGTCCTCTGGCCGCGCGGACACACGCTGGCTGTCGAAGCGGAGGAAGAAGCAGGTGACGTCGCGGAAGTCGCCGCTGAACTCCTGGTGCGCCGTCGTGATTTTCGTGAAGAGCACCGGGTGCAGCAGCAGCGAGCACCGGGCCACCAGCTCCGGCCCCGAGGGCAACACGAAGGCAGGCGCGGGAGGCACGCGCAGCGCCGCGGTGGGCGCCAGGCGGTACGCGTCGCCGCGAGCCTCGCCTTGACGGGCCGGCTCCGGCAGCAGGGCCCACGCCTCCGGGCTGAGGAGCACCTCCCCCACCGTGGCCCGCTTCTCCGCCGCCACCGCCTGCGCCAGCGGCTGGCCGATGAGCGCGGGGTGCATCCACATCCCCGTGGCGCCCAGCACCACCCGGTGGGCCTCGCCGAACCCGATGCCGATGCGCGACGACACGCTGAAGCGCTGGCCCAGCAACTCCAGGTGCGCGAAGCGGGACAGCCGCTGCTGGACGTCCAACGCACACCGGGCCGCGCGCTGCACCGCGCCGCTGGCGTCCATGCCCGGCTCCACCTCGAAGCAGGCCAGGATGGAGTCACCGGCGAACTGGTAGATGTCGCCGCCGTGGTCCTTCACGACGTCGATCATCTCCGTGTAGTAGCTCGTCAGGAGCCGCTGGAGCGCATCGATGCCCCGGGGCCCCGCACTGCTCAGGCTGACGACGATGGGCGTGAAGCCCGCGATGTCCAGCAGGAGGATGGCGCCTCGCACCGGCTCCACGAGCGGCAGCGCGTGCGCCTCCGTGTGCTCCAGACGCCGGAGCACGGCGCCGGGGATGTAGGGCGCCAACGTCGCGAGGATGGGGTCGATGTCCACCGGAGACATGGCCATGCGCTCAGCCCAGGGCGTTGAAGCGGATCCACATGGCCAGCACGCCTACCACCGCATAGAAGCCAATCTCCACCGTCTCCGACACCGGCTGCGCCTTCTTCAGGGCGCCCCAGGTGTGGACGACCACCATTCCCGCACACACCCAGCCGATGAGGTCGAAGATGGCGGGGCCCGGCCGTGACACGAAGCGGGCCGCCGTGAGGATGATGGCCAGCGCCACCGCGCCCAGGCAGCGCCCGAAGTACACCGTGAGGTGATTGTTCCCCTCTGGCAGCCGCCACCCGAACCAGCGCGCCCACGTCAGGGGCATCAGCAGCAGGGGAAGCGCGATGACGACCAGGAAGAGCGTCCCGGCGATGACGAGGAACCAGCTGGCGAGCGGATGGTCGGGACTGATCATGATGGCGCACTCGAGACGACGCGGCCCGCCCTGCCTGGG